>CALWYT010000119.1 GCA_944385835.1 uncultured Oscillospiraceae bacterium
TCTCCGACGCCTTCGGCACCGTGCATCGCGCGCACGCCTCCACCGCCGGCGTCGCCGCCTACCTGCCCGCCTACGCCGGGCTGCTGGTCGAGAAGGAGATCTCCGTCATGGGCAAGGCCCTGAGCGATCCCGCGCGCCCCTTCGTCGCCATCCTGGGCGGCGCCAAGGTCAGCGACAAGATCGGCGTCATCAACAACCTCCTGGAGAAGGCCGACACCATCATCGTCGGCGGCGGCATGGCCTACACCTTCAAGCTGGCCCAGGGCCACACCATCGGCAAGAGCCTGCTCGAGGCCGACCGCGTGGACTACGCCAAGGAGATGATGGCCAAGGCCGAGGCCAAGGGCGTCAAGCTGCTGCTGCCGGTCGACCACGTCTGCGCGGCAGAGTTCTCCGCCGACGCCGAGCCTGCCGTCTCCGGCGAGGACATCCCCGACGGACTCATGGGCATGGACATCGGCCCCAAGACCGTGGAGCTGTACAAGGACGCCGTCAAGGGCGCCGGCACCGTGGTCTGGAACGGTCCCATGGGCGTGTTCGAGTTCGCCAGCTTCAACAAGGGTACCTTCGCCATGGCCGAGGCGGTCGCTAACTGCGGCGGCGTGACCATTATCGGCGGCGGCGACAGCGCGTCCGCCGTTGAGAAGAGCGGCTATGCCGCCAAGATTACCCACATAAGCACCGGCGGCGGCGCTTCCCTCGAATTCCTCGAGGGCCTCGAGCTGCCCGGCGTGGCCTGCCTGCTTGACAAGTAAAGGAGTTTTCAGAGATGAACAGAAAGTACCGCAAGACCATTATCGCCGGCAACTGGAAGATGAACAAGCTGCCGAGCGAGGCCCGTTCCTTCGTCGACGAGCTGCGCGCCCTGATGCCCAGGACCAAGACCTGCGACACCGTCATCTGCGCGCCCTACGCCATCATCCCCAACCTGAGCCGCGCCATCAAGGACAGCCGCATCGCCGTCGGCGCTCAGGACGTCTCCACCCATGACTCCGGCGCCTACACCGGCGAAGTCAACATCGCCATGCTCAGCGACCTGGGCGTGAAGTACTGCATCGTCGGCCACAGCGAGCGCAGGGCCTACCACGGCGAGACCGACACCGACGTCAACGTCAAGGTCCACAAGCTGCTCGAAGCCGGTATCATCCCCATCATCTGCGTCGGCGAGAGCCTGGAGCAGCGCGAGCGCGACCTCACCATCGAGTTCGTCGCCTATCAGGTGAAGAGCGCCCTCTACGGCCTGGAGCCGAAGGACATCAAGCGCTGCGTTATCGCCTATGAGCCGATCTGGGCCATCGGCACCGGCAAGACCGCCACCGCCGAGCAGGCCGAGGAGGTCTGCGGTGCCATCCGCGCGGTCATCCGCAGCATGTTCGACGCCCGCGTCGCCCGCGCTGTCAGCATCCTCTACGGCGGCAGCATGAACGCCAAGAACTGCGACGAGCTGCTCGCCCAGCCCGACATCGACGGCGGCCTCATCGGCGGCGCCAGCCTCAAGACCGCCGACTTCGCGCGCATCATCACCGGGACCGTCTCCGCGCCCCCCGTCCTGCCCGAACTCAACCGTGAAGAGGGCCGGGGCGAGTGAGTATGGAAAACGTCAAGCCCACCGCGCTCATAATCCTTGACGGCTACGGCATAGGCGAGCCGAACGACGGCAACGCCGTCTACCTTGCCAAGACCCCCGTTATGGACAGCCTCCTCGCGAACTGCCCGAACACCCGCCTCTCCGCCTCCGGCCTCGACGTCGGCCTCCCGGCCGGCCAGATGGGCAACAGCGAGGTCGGCCACACCAACATAGGCGCCGGCCGCGTGGTGTTCCAGGACCTCCCGAAGATAAGCCGCGACGTTGAAAACGGCGATTTCTTCAAAAATCCCGCCTACCTCAAGGCCATGGCCGACGCCAGGGAGAGCGGCGGCGCGCTGCACATCCTGGGCCTGCTCTCCGACGGCGGAGTACACAGCCACATAACCCACATCTTCGCCATCCTCGACATGGCCAAGCGCGAGGGCCTCGAGCGCGTCTACGTCCACTGCTTCCTCGACGGGCGCGACGTCAACCCCACCTCCGGCGCGGGCTTTGTCGAGCGGCTGCAGGCCAAGTGCGCCGGGCTGGGCAACGCCAGGATAGCCACCATCCAGGGCCGCTTCTGGGGCATGGACCGCGACAAGCGCTGGGAGCGCGTGCAGAAGGGCTATGATGCGATCGTCCGCGCCAGGGGCGTTATGGCCTCCGACCCCGTCCAGGCCGTTAAGGACAGCTACGAGGCGGGCAAGACCGATGAGTTCATGGAGCCGACCGTGATTTGCCCCGAGGGGCATATCAAGAGCGGCGATTCCGTCATCTTCATGAACTTCCGCCCCGACCGCGCGCGTGAGATGACCTGGGCGCTCAACGGCTGCCTGCCCGAGGGCAGCACCATGGACACCGAGGAGCTGAAGCTCTCCTACGTCTGCACCGCGCAGTACGACGCGGCGCTGCCGCTGCCTATCGCCTACCCGCCGGAGGAGCTGGAAGGCACCATAGGCGAATACGTCTCCGAGAAGGGCCTCACGCAGTACCGCGTGGCCGAGACCGAGAAATACGCCCACGTCACCTTCTTCCTCAACGGCGGCGTGGAGAAGCAGTACCCCGGCGAGGAGCGCGAGCTTATACCCAGCCCGAAGGAGTATCCCACCTATGACCTCATCCCCGAGATGAGCGCCGAGAAGGTCAAGGACGCCCTGGTGGCCCGCATGGATAAGGGCGGCTGCGAGCTGTACGTCTGCAACTTTGCAAACTGCGACATGGTAGGCCACACCGGCGTCATCCCCGCCGCCGTCAAGGCTGTGGAGACCGTGGACAGGTGCCTGGGCGAGGTGGTCGAGGCCGCAAAGCGCAACGGCATAATCCTCGCGGTCACCGCCGACCACGGCAACGCCGACCGCATGGTCGAGCCGGACGGCAGCCCCAACACCGCGCA
>CALWYT010000120.1 GCA_944385835.1 uncultured Oscillospiraceae bacterium
TCAGGTCCTTGGCGTTGCCCAGCCAGACGTTCGTACCGTGGGAGTAGCCGGACAGGCGCACAAGGGTGTCGAACTCCTCGGGCTGCGTGTCCACCAGCATCTGGCGCGTGAAGCCCGTGCCGAACTCAGGTATGCCTATCGTGCCGGTCTTGCCTATGATGGGGTCGTCGTCCGGGAGGCCCAGCGGCGCCGGGCTTTTGAAGATGGCGCGCGTATCGGGGTCGTCGAGGGGGATTGAGCGCACGTCAACCCCGGTCATGTCGCCCAGCATCTTCAGCATGGTGGGGTCATCGTGGCCCAGCTCGTCCAGCTTGAGCAGGTTGTCCTCCATGCTGTGATACTCAAAGTGCGTGGTAATAACGCCGCTGCCGGGGTCGTCCGCAGGGTGCTGCACGGGGCAGAAGTCCTCTACCTCCATGTCCTGGGGAATGATCACCAGGCCGCCGGGGTGCTGGCCGGTGGTGCGCTTGACGCCGAGCAGGCCCTTCAGCAGGCGGTTCATCTCCACGGCGGAGACCTTCAGCCCGCGCTCGTCCATATAGTTGTTGACATAGCCGTAGGCGGTCTTTTCCGCCAGGGTGCCTATCGTGCCGGCCCGGAACACGTGGTCGGAGCCGAAAAGCTCCTCAGTGTACTTGTGGGCCTTGGCCTGGTATTCCCCGGAGAAGTTCAGGTCTATATCCGGCACCTTGTTGCCGCCGAAGCCCAGGAAGGTCTCGAAGGGTATGTCGAAGCCCTCCTTGCGCATCTTCGCGCCGCATTTGGGACAGGCCTTGTCCGGCATATCCGCGCCGCAGCCGTAGCCCTTGCCGGACTCAAAATCCGCGTAATGGCATTCGGGGCAGACGTAATGCGCGGGCAGGCTGTTGACCTCCGTGATGCCGGCCATATAGGCCACAAGGGAGGAGCCGACGCTGCCGCGGCTGCCGACAAGGTAGCCGTGGGCGTTGGAGTCGGCAACCAGCTTCTGCGCGGACATATATATGACGTCATAGTGGCTGGAGAGTATGTCGTGCAGCTCGGTCTCTATGCGCTCGGAGACGATCTCGGGCGGGTCCTCGCCGTATATCTCGCGCATACGTCCGTAGACCAGGTCCTTGAGCTGGCCGTCGGAGTTCTCGATCTTGGGCGGGAAAAGGTTGGAGGGCAGCAGCTTTATCTCCTCGCACATGCCCGCGATGCGGTTCGGGTTGGTGACGACCACCTCCACCCTGTCGCGCTCGCTGAGGTAGCCGAACTCCTCGAGCATCTCGTCCGTCGTGCGGAAGTAGAGCGGGTTTGGCCTGTCCGCGTCGGAGAATTTGCGCCCAGCGAGCAATATACGCCGGTAGATCTCGTCGCGCGGCTCGAGAAAATGCACGTCGCAGGTGGCAACGGCGGGCTTTTCCAGCTCGTGGGCCAGGCGGATTATGCGCCGGTTCAGCTCGCGGAGGGCGTCGTCGTCGCGGACGGTGCCGTTCTCGACCAGGAAACGGTTGTTGGCGATCGGCATGACCTCAAGGTAGTCGTAGAAGCCCGCTATGCGCCGCAGCTCCTGCGGCTTCGCGCCCCTGAGCACGGCGTCGAACACCTCGCCAGCCTCGCAGGCGGAGCCGACAAGCAGGCCGTCGCGATACTGCATCAGCAGGCTTTTGGGGATTATGGGGTTGCGCGAGTAGTGCTTCAGATAGCTGGCCGATATGAGCTTGTAGAGGTTCTTCAGCCCCGCCTTGCTGCGCACCAGCAGCGTGATGTGGCGAACCTTCCTGCCGCCGGAGCCAGACAGGCGGCTGACCGCCTCGTTTACGTCGCTGAGCTTCTCCGCGCCGTGGCTGCGCAGCATGGGGATAAACTTCTCCATCATGCGCGCGACGACCTCCGCGTCGTCGAAAGCCCTGTGGTGGTTGAATTCCGGGAGGCCCAGGTGCTTGCTGACTATGTCCAGCTTGTGCCGCCGGAGTTCGGGCAGAAGCCGCTGCGCGAGGACCAGGGTGTCTATCACGACGGGGTTGAACTCTATCCCGGAGCGCTCGCAGGCCGCGGACATGAAGCCCGTGTCGAAGGAGGCGTTGTGCGCGATGAGGGGCCTGCCGCCGCAGAAGTCGAGGAAGGCGCGCATCGCCTCCGCCTCGCTGGGCGCGCCGGCGACGTCGCTGTCCTTTATACCCGTCAGCTCCGTGATATTGGCCGGGATATGCATACCCGGGTCAACGAAGGTGGAGAAGGTGTCCAGCACCTTCCCGCCGGAGAACAGCACCGCGCCTATCTCCGTAAGGCGGTCCGACGCGGCGGAGAGGCCCGTGGTCTCCACATCGAAGGCCACGAACTCCGCGTCCAGCGGCAGGCCGCTCTCCCCGCGGACGGCGAGACCGGCGTCCACGTCGTTCACGAAGTAGCCCTCGAGGCCGTAGATTATCTTTACGCCGTACTTCTTCCCCGCCTTGCTCATCTCAGGGAAGGCCTGCGCCGTGCCGTGGTCGGTGACGGCGACGGCCTTCATGCCCCAGCGCGCGGCCTGGGCCACGATCTTCTCCGGGTCGGCCAGGGCGTCCATGGTGGAGTAGCGCGTATGCATGTGCAGCTCCACGCGCTTCGCGCCCCGGGCGGAGTCCTCGCGCCCGGGCATCTCCGCCGTTACGATCGTGTACGGCTCCAGCACCATGTCGCCGAGGAATTTGTCGAACGTGGGCCGCCCGCGCACCATCAGGCACTGGCCCTCGGAAACCTTCTTGGTTATCGAGGCGTCCTCGCCGCGGTCGATGAACTTGCTGACGCGGATGCTGCCCGTGTAGTCCGTCATGTCGAAGCTGAGCACGTTCGCGCCGCGCTTTTGTATCTCGCGGCTGTTCACGGCGAACACCTCGCCGCGCACGGTGACTATGCCGCTCTCCAGGTTGACGCCGGACATATTCACAGGCTCCGCGCCCTTCCTGAGCGCGCGGCCGTACAGCAGCCGGCCCGCCTTCTGCCCGGCCGCAGCGGCCGGCTCCGGCGCCGGCAGCGCCCCCGCCTCCAGCTCGCAGCTCTTCAGGCCGTACAGCTCGCTCAGCCGCCCGCAGATGCGGCGGCGCTCCTCCTTGCCGGGCAGGACGGCGAAATCCGCCTTGACGCGCATGGACTGCGCCGCCGCGTCCACCTCCACGGCGCTGACGGCCGCCTTGTCCAGCCCGCCGCAGAGCGGCAGCAGCTCCATGCAGCCGGGGAAAATCGTCAGAAAGCCTATGTTCATCGCCCGGCCTCGCTCTCTATCAGGTCCAGCAGCGCGTCCGCCAGGCCCTCCTCCGGGACCTTGCGCAGTATCTCGCCCTTCTTGAACAGCAGCCCGCAGCCCTTGCCGCCCGCCACGCCGTAATCGGCCTCACGCGCCTCGCCCGGGCCGTTCACAACGCAGCCCATCACGGCGACCGTGATGTCCGCCTTGACGCCCTTCAGCCTCTCCTCCACCTCGTGGGCCAGGCCAATCAGGTCGATCTGCGTGCGGCCGCAGGTCGGGCAGCTCACCAGGCGCACGCCGCCGCGGCGCAGTCCCGCCGCCTTGAGTATGGCCA
>CALWYT010000121.1 GCA_944385835.1 uncultured Oscillospiraceae bacterium
CGCCAGCAAGAGCGCCGAGGTCGCGGTCCAGGCCGGCGCGGTCGGCGCGGACGCCGTCACCATCGACTACGAGGCCGAGACCATCACCTACGACTCCCGCTACGAGGTCAGCACCAGCGAGGAGTTCAACGCGCTCAGCATCCTCAAGAGCGGCAGCTCCATCACGGACCTGCTCGACGAGGGCGTGACCACGCTCTACGTCCGCGTCAAGAGCCCCGCGGGCAAGGTCTCCGAGGTCCCGCTCACCGCTCGCGGCGACGCCCCCGAGGGCATTGCCGCCACCGACGAGAGCTATGACGGCGCGGGCGACGGCAGGATCTCCGGCGTCACCACGGCGATGGAGTACAAGGTCGCGGGCAGCAACGACCCGTGGACGGCCTGCGCCGGCAGCGTCATCGAGGGCCTCTCCGACGGCGTCTACGCGGTGCGCTACGCGGCCGCCGGCGGCAATCCCGCCAGTAAGAGCGCGCGCGTGCAGATAACCCGCGGCGACGAGCCGACCTACAGTCTCAGCGTCACGGCCCCGGCCTTCGACGCGGTGACCGCCGGCTATGCGCAGCCCGCGGCCAAGGCCCTGACCATCTCCAACAGCGGCAACGCCCCCGCGGAGATCACGTCCGTCACCGTCAGCGGCAGCAGCTTTGTAGTCGCCGAGGGCAGCAAGACCGTCCCCGCCGGCGGCAGCGTCAGCGACTGGACCATCCAGCCCGCCGCGGGCCTCGATGCGGGCGTCTACACCGCGACCGTCGTCGTGAGCTATAACGACGGCGCCGCCGCGCAGGCCAGCGTCTCCTTCACCGTGAACGAGGAAGAGGAGGAAAACGACGCCCAGACAGCCCCCGGCAAGCCCGTGCTCGAAGACCGCGGCTTCACCTTCATCGAGCTGAAGGCCCTCCCGGACAACGCCAACGGCGCCAAGGCCCAGTACCGCGTCAACGGCGGCGAGTGGCAGGACAGCCCCGTGTTTACCGATCTCAAGCCCGGCACGGCCTACGTCTTTGAGCAGCGCTACGCCGCCGTCGGCGGCTTCGACGCCTCCCCCGCCAGCGAGAAGGCCTGGTTCAGGACCTACCGCCCCGTCGCCGTCTACGACATAGACGTCGCCCCCGCCACCGGCGGCCGCGTCGGCGCCAGCCTCACGAACGCCAGCGCCGGCACGCGCATCTATCTCTCCGCCGTCACGTACTCCGGCTACAGGCTGCTGTACTTCACCGTTGACGGCAGGCCCCTCCGCGGCGACAGCTTCATCATGCCGGCCCATGACGTCACCGTCAGCGCGGTGTTCGCGGGGACCTTCCCCTTCATAGACGTCCCGGCCTACAGCTGGTACCGCGGCAGCGTGGAGTTCGTCTACTTCCGCGGCCTGATGGACGGCACCTCCTCCGTCACCTTCGAGCCTGACGCGCGCATGACCCGCGCGATGGTCTGGGCCATCCTCGCCCGCATGGACGGCCAGCGCATCTCCGGGGTGAACTGGCAGTCCGCCGCCCGCGCCTGGGCCATGAACGAGGGCGTCAGCGACGGCACCGACCCGAACGGCCTCGTCACGCGCGAGCAGTTCGCCACCATGCTCTGGCGCTTCGCCGGCAGCCCGTCCAGCAGCCGCAGCCTCGCCGGCTTCTCCGACGCGGGCAGCGTCAGCGACTGGGCCGAGACCGCCATGCGCTGGGCCGTCGAAAAGGGCATCGTGAACGGCGTCTCGCCCACGACCCTCGTCCCGCAGGGCAGCGCCACCAGGGCGCAGGCCGCGGCGATGCTCACGCGCTTTGTGAAGTAACCATAATTTCTCCTTTCAGGGGGGCCGTCCGGGCCTGAAAACCCGGGCGGCCTTCTTTTTCGCGCCGCAGCCGGGCGCGCGCCAGCGCGCTGGGCGCGTCTGCGCCGCCGGAAAAAACCGCCGCCGGCTTCGCTGGCGGCGGTTTGACGCTATGGAAGGCCCGCAGGTCCTGCGCGCAGCCGCAGGCGAAGCCATATCCCCCCGGGCGCGAACCCAAGGGAGGGCGACGGGCGCGGCCTCGCGGGCAAAGAAAAAGCGGGGAAGGCCGAAAGCCCTCCCCGCCGCTGCTATTTCAGCTGAACAGCGCCACTATCTTGTCCCAGAGGTCGGCGAAGAAGCCCTTGGCCTCAGGCTCCGGCTGCGCGGGCGCGTCCTCCTCCGGGGCGGAGACGCCCTCGGTGGAGATGACGAACTGGACGCTGGCCGTGTCCTCGTTGCGCTCGTCCAGGAAGCTGACGGGGCCGCTCTCCTCTTCAGCCGCCTCGCCTGTACCCAGCAGCTCGTCTATCATGCCGGGGATGTCCTTGGTCTCGGTGTTGAGCGTGTACATCCCGCTGGCGTAGCTGCCCAGCCCGCCGGCCAGCTCGCCCACGCCGGAGGCGTAGGCCTTGAGGCCCTCGTTGAACTGGCCGTACTGCTCCGCCAGCTCGGCCATGCCGCTCTGCAGCTCGGTTATCGCGCTGGTGTCCACGCCGCCGGAGCCGGCCAGGCCGGAGGATATGCCCACGGCCATCTGCGTCAGCCCGTCGGACATGGCCCCCAGGTTTTCAACCAGCACCGGCACCTGGGCCAGGCTGGAGCTGAGATTGGTGAGCGTCCCGAGCTGGCCCTGAAGCGCGCTGAGAGTGGTGTTTATCATGGTGACAGCCCCGGCTTCCTCCGGAGTGCTTTTATCGATGTTGCTGAGCGCGCCCTGGATCATCCCAATCAGCATATTCAGCTGCTCCTGCGTGGGCAGGGCGCCGGGGTCGGGCATCATGCTCTCTATGCCGCTGGCGGCGGCGTCCAGGCCGGCGGCGATCTGCGACAGGCCGGCGGGCAGCTGCTGGAGCTGGCTCAGGCTGCCGGTCATTTCGCTGAGGTCGAAGTCCTGCAGGCCCGCGGCGACCTCGTTCAGTGCTCCGGCTATCTGGTCGCTGGCGGAGGTCAGGCTGCCGCCGTTGGCGTTCAGCTCGTCCGCACCGTTGCGCAGCGTCAGCGCGGCGTTGGTCAGCTGGTTGATGGCGCCGGTAAGCTCGCTCACGCCCCCGGTGACCTCGTCCAGCTCGCCCATATCGCCGACCATGCTCTCCATGGAGTACGGCACCGCGGCGATGGTGAAGGCGCCCATTGTGACGTCGCTCACCGCGGCGGTGAGGCCGACGTCGCCCTCGCCGCCGGGCAGGACGACGAAGGTGATGGTCTTGTCGCTGCCCGCGTTGGCGACGGTGCCGTTGCGCGCCGTTATGTCCTCGCAGAGCGTCGCGTCAAGCGTGACGGAGATTTGCAGCATGAAGCCCTCGGTGAAGTAGGCGTCGGAGCCATCCACGGCGGCGGTGTGGATGGAGAC
>CALWYT010000122.1 GCA_944385835.1 uncultured Oscillospiraceae bacterium
AGGTCGGATATTATGGACAGCATACGCGCGAATTCGGCGGTCTCCTCGGGGGTGAAGCGCTCGCGTATGCGCTCGACCAGCGCGTCCATATAGCCGTCGAGCAGGGCGGCGCCGGAGTAGTACTTCTCGGTCAGGACGAGATAGTATTCGCGCTTGTCCGGCCCGGAGCGCTCCTTGCGCAGATAGCCCAGGCGGATGAGTCCGGCGACCTTGTACGTCGCGTTGGAGCGGGAGATGTTCAGGAATTCGGCGAACTGACCTATCGTCGGGCGGCCCAGCTGGTCTATCACCTCGAGCGAGAAGGCCTCGACGGCGGAGAGCCCGGTGCCCAGCTCGTGCGCCGAGCAGTACACCTCGCGGTAGAACTGCAGCTTTATCCGCTCGTATATCCGGCGGAAGCTGCTGCCGAGCGTATCGCTCATTTGTTGTACGCGACGAGGGCTATCATCTCGAGCTCGTCGCTCAGGGCCTTGAGGCTGTGGCCCTCGCCGTCCGCCGTCCAGCACACGTCGCCGGCGGAGACGGTCACGAGCGTGCCGTTGTCGTTGAACTCGCCCTCGCCGGAGAGGATGTAGTAGACCTCGCCGTCGCCGTGGTGGACGTGCCAGCCTATCTCGTCGCCCTTTTGCAGGTAGCCGTGGTTGAAGACGCGGTTCTTGCCGTAAAGCGTGGCCTCCGTGGCTATGACGCGGCTTGTGAACTTGCCCTCGCCGCCGAACATGTGCTCCTTCGTGCTGAGCTCGCGCTCCGCAAATTTCGTAATCATTGCGTATCCTCCTTAAATTTATTGGCAAATCGCCCGGGCGTGCTTCTCCGCCTCGGCGATTATCTTTCCCGGGTCCTCGCCCACGCGGAACTCCCCGTCCTCATAGAGCACGCGGCCCGCGACCATCGTGAGGCGCACACAGTCGCGCGTGCCGGAGTAGACCAGGTTCTTGGCGGCGTCGTGGACGGGGCGCATATTGGGCCTGTCCAGGTCGATGACCGCGAGGTCCGCCTGCTTGCCGGGCGCTAGGCTGTCGCAGTCCGGAAGGCCCATGGCCCGCGCGCCGCCGGAGCAGGCGGCATAGAGCATATTCTCCGCCGGGCAGGCCGCCGCGTCGCCGAGCGCGAGCTTTTGCAGCACGCAGGCCAGGTACATCTCGCGGAACATATCGAGCGCGTTGTTGCTCGCCGGCCCGTCCGTGCCGACGGCTATGCGGACGCCGCGCGCGGCGAATTTGCCGAGCGGGGCCGTCCCGCTCGCGAGCTTGGCGTTGCTGGCCGGGCAGGTGACCGCCCAGAGGCCGCGCCGCGCGAAGATATCGATGTCGTTTTCGTCGCACCAGACGCAGTGGAAGCCGCCGCCGCCGTAGTCGAAGAGGCCCAGCGAGTCGAAGTAGGCCGTCGGGCTCATGCCGTGCCGCTCATAGCAGCCGGCAACCTCGCTCCTCGTCTCCGAGTTGTGCGCCCAGAAGGGGGCATTGTACTCGTGCGCAAGCCCGGCGAGGCCGCGCAGCAGCGCCTCGTCCGCCGTATACTCCGCGTGCGCGCCCAGGCGGTAGCCTATGAGCGGGTGCAGAGCGTTGAATTTCTCATAGTCGTCCGCCGCCGTGCCGAGGCTGTCGCCCGCGGAGAGCGCGCCGCATATCACCGTGCGGAAGCCCATGTCTATGTTGGCCCGGGCATAGGCGTCACGGTGGAAGTACATATCGAAGCTCGCGGTCACGCCCCCGGCGAGGTATTCGAGCGCGGCGAGCCGCGTGAAGGCGTAGACCGCCTCGGGCGTCAGCTTAGCCTCCAGCGGGAAGACCTTGTCGAAGAGCCAGCTCTGCAGCGGCAGGTCGTCGGCGTAGGAGCGCAGGAAGGTCATCGCCGAGTGCGTGTGCGCGTTCTTGAAGCCGGGAATCACAAGCCCGCCGCGCAGGTCTATCTCCCGCTCGAAGGCGGGCGCGTCAAGCCCTTCGGCGCTGCCCGCCAGGGCTATCCTGTCCCCGTCCACCCAGACCTCGCCGGGGAGGATGGAGCAGTCCGCCGTCATGGGCATGACGAGGCCGTTGTAAAGTCGTATCATAAGCTCACCTCTGTAAGTTGCAAAAAGCGCTATCGCGTGATAGTATTGGCGTTGAAAGGGGCGGATAAAGATGAAAAGCGCCGAATTTATGGACTTCCTGCACACACTTGAGAACATGAAGTGCAACACCCGGCACAGCTGGACGCGCACCGGGCGCCACGAGAGCGTCGCCGAGCACAGCTTCCGCCTGGCCTGCATGGCCCTCCTGCTCGAGGACGAATTCCCCGGGCTGGACATGGCGAAGGTCATAAGGATGTGCCTCATCCACGACTGGGGCGAGGCCGTCACGGGCGACATCCCGAGCTTCCTCAAGACCGGGGCCGACGAGGACGCGGAGTTGGACGCCATACATGGGCTGACGGCGAAGCTGCCGGAAATCCAGCCCAGGCTCGACGCGCTCTACGCCGAGATGGAGGCGCGCGAGACGCCGGAGGCAAGGCTCTACAAGGCCCTCGACCGCCTCGAGGCCGTGATACAGCACAACGAGGCGCCGCTCTCCACCTGGCTGCCGCTGGAGCGGGAGCTGAACCTGACCTACGGCGTGGACGACTGCGCGCCCTTCCCCTTCCTCGCCGAGCTGCGGGAGCAGGCAAACGCCGAGACGCGCGAAAAGCTCTCGCGCGGCGAATAGGCGCTCAGTGGAAGTCGCGCATGAAATCCTTGACGGCGCCGGTGAGCAGCTCGCCCGCGCCGTTTTCCACCAGGCGGCGGCGCAGCGAAGCCTCCGACTCGCCGGGGAGCGGCTCCACGCTGACGCGGCCGAAGCGCCGCGCCTCGCTGCCGTCGGCGTCCGCCAGCAGGGCGGTGGCCCGCAGCTCGCCGCCGGAGCGGCTCAGCCGGAGGCAGACGCAGCGGCCTGAATACGCGCGGTACAGCTCCTCGCCCGGCTCCGGCCGGACCGTCACCAGGATGGCGATGTCCGCGTCGATGTCCTGCAGCTTGGCCGTCAGCGCGCGGGTGAAGGTGGCGCTGTTGGGGAAGATCGACGCGTCCACCGTGTACACGCCGACGCCCAGGCCGGCGACGCGCTGCGCCGCCTCGCCTCCGCCCTCCGCCGAAACCAGGGCGGCGAGGGAGAAGCCGGGTATCTCGCCGAAAAACAGCCCGTCTATCAGGCTTTGCAGTTCCGCCCCGCCGCCGGAGACGACTGCCGCGGCCTTGACCATAAGCTATACCTCCTTGCCCAGCAGCCGCGCCGCAGAGAGAACGTTGCGCCGCTCCAGCGCGCGCAGCCCGCTCACGCTCTCCGCAAGCGCCTCGCCGTCCTCGCGCCGGGCCGCCGCCGCGTCCGCCAGGGCGCAGAGCGCCGGGCCGCCGGCCTCGTCAAGCGGCACGCAGCCGCCGCCTATACATTTGAGGAACGCCGTGACCTTGGGGTCATAGCTGACTCCGACGACGGGCGTACCCTGCCCGGCGGCGAAGATAAGCCCGTGCAGGCGCATGGAGACGGCGATCTCCATGCGGCCGAGTACGCCGATGGCCAGCGCCGCGGGCAGCGGCCCGGGCAGCAGCGCGTGCGGCACGCCGCCGAGCAGGGCCGAGACGGCCTCCGCGGCCCGGGAGTCGTCGCGGTGGTTGATGGGGATGAACACCGGCGTGAGGCCGTGTTTCTCATACAGGTGCCGCGCACATTCGGCGAAGGCGGCCGCCCTGGCCTCGAACCCGGGCCAGAGCCGCAGCGCGAAGCCGGCGCAGCGCGTCCCCGGAGCAATCCCGGCGCGCTCCAGCAGCGCGTCCACCTCGCCCTCCGGCGCGGCGGCAAGCGTCAGCGCCGGGTCGGCCGCGAGGATGATCTCCGGCTCCGTCACGCCGAAGCGCCCCAGCTCCTCGACGCTGTCCGGCTCGCGCAGGGTTATGACGTCCACGCAGCCGTTCAGCGCCGCGCGCGCGCTCTTGACGCCGCCGGGGTGTTTGACCGGGCCTATGCCGCAGCCGTACATCATGACGCGGCAGCCGCGCGCCTTGGCCGCGCGCAGCGTGAAGAGGTAGTACCAGAGGCTCCGGCGGCTGGTGACGTCCTGGATGAGGCTCCCGCCGCCGTTGATGTAGAGCGCGCGCCGCCGCATCAGCGAAAGCACGCGCGGGATGTTGAAGGTGTGAGCCGCCTCCACGTCCAGCCTCGCCGCCGCGCCCTGCGGGTCGCGGGAGAGGACGGATATGGGCATGAGCGGGTCGATCTCCCGCATCTCGGCGACGATCGCGTCCAGTATCGCCTCGTCGCCGGCGTTGCCCATGCCGTAGGCCCCGCATATCAGCACGCCGGCGCGGCCGCCGTGGGCGGCGCGGTCGAGTATTTGCTCGTAGACGGATATCTGCTCGCGGCAGGTGGCCTCTATGGAGAACTCGGCGGCCGCGCGCGCGAATATCGCCTCGCCCAGGGCCTTGCGCAGCGCGGCGTCGCCGGCCAGCTCCGCTATGCGCGCGCCGAGGGCCTCAAAGTCGCCGACCCCGGCGAGATAGCCCGTCTCGCCGTCCGTTACGAGCCTCGGTATGCCGCCGACGCGGGTGGAGACGGTGGGCAGGCGGTGGGCCGCGCCCTCGGTTATCGCGTAGGGGAAGGTCTCCGACAGGCTGGTGAGGGCGTTTATGTCCACGGAGCCGTAGAACTCGTCCATGTCGTCCAGCCAGCCGCAGAGGGTGAGCGCGCCGGCCATGCCCAGCCCGGCGGCCAGCTCCGTGAGATGCTGCCGCTCAGGCCCCTCGCCGGCGATTATCAGCTTCACCTTGGGGCAGGTCTCGCGCGCCTTCGCAACGGCGCGCACCAGCGTGGCGAGGTCCTTGACCGGGTCGAGCCTCGCCGCCGCGCCCACGACCACGTCGCCGGGCGCTATGTCCGCGCCCACGCGCCTGTAGAAGGCCGCGCGGTCGGCGTCGGGTATAGCCCGGTTGAAATCTATGCCGTTATAGATGGAGAAGGTGTCGTTGCGGCGGAAGCCGCGCTCTATCAGCAGGGCGCGCATGGCGTCGGAGACGCCGACGTGGTATTTGATGCGCCGGAGCGCCCAGGCGTTGAGCACCCCGTAGGTCGCCGCCGCCAGGGGCCGGCCCATGTAATCCAGCTTCCAGTCGCTGTGTACGGTGCTGACCACGGGCAGGCGGGTGCGGCGGGAGAGCAGCGCGCCGGCCAGGTTGCCGCGCGAGCCGTGGGTGTGTATAAGCTCGTAGCCGCCGTCGCGGACAAGCCTCTCCACCTCGCCGAGCGCGGAGAAAAAGCGGCCGGAGAACACCCTGGTGTCTATGCCCAGCGCCGCCGCCTCGCGCGCGAAGGGGCCGTCCCGAAAGCAGACCAGGGTTATCCCGACGGATTTTGAAAGGCCGTGCAGCAGCGAATGGACGTGGGTCTTGGCCCCGCCGGAGTCGCCGCCGCTTATCAAATGTATAACTTTCACTTTGACCTCCGCTCCGCTTGCTTCTCGCGCCTGAGTATTGTAAAATAGCAAGTGGACTTGCGCCGCCGGTCCACGGCGGACACAGCTTATTATAAACGACGCCGGCCGCCGGGTCAACCACAAGCCGGTTACAGGACGGGATTGTAACGATGACAACTATCTATCTGATACGCCACGCGGAGGCGGAGGGCAACCTCTTCCGCCGCGCGCAGGGCCACTGGAACGGGAAGATAACCGAGCGCGGCAAAAAGCAGATCGACGCCCTCGCCGGGCGCTTCGCGGCCGTACATATAGACGCCGTGTATTCCAGCGACCTCGACCGCGCCAGGGAGACCGCTGGGGCGCTGCTGCGCGGGCGGGACCTGGACCTCTGCACCACGCGCGAGCTGCGCGAGATACACATGGGCGTCTGGGAGGGCGACAGCTGGGGCGACCTCAGCTACAAGTGGCCCGAGCAGATGTACAACTTCAACAACGACCCGCGCAAGTGGTCGGTACCCGGCTGCGAGAGCTTCGATATGTGCCAGAAGCGTATGACCGCCGCGCTCACGCGCATAGCCGCGGCCCACGACGGCCAGACCGTCGGCGTGGTCGCCCACGGGATGTGCATCAAGATCTTCCTCCTCGGCGTGCTGGGCATAGCCCCCGACGACCCGGAGGCGCTCATGCACGGGGACAACACCTCCGTAAGCCTGCTGCGCTATGAGGACGGGCGGTTCGCCGTGGAGTACTGCAACGACAACTCCCACCTCGGGGAGCTTTCCACCTTCGCGAAGCAGAGGTGGTGGCGCGACACCCGGAAGGACGACCCGGCCAGCCTGCGCTTCGCGCCGCTGGACCCGAGGAGCCGGGACGGCGCGAACTTCTACGTGGACTGCTACCGCGACAGCTGGGCGGCGGCGCACGGCTCGGAGTCCGGCTTCATGAGCGCGGTCTACCTCTCCGGCGCGCGCAGCCACGCCGCCCGCGACCCGGAGAGCCTGCTGTACGTCCTCTCCGGCGACAAGCCCGTGGGCGTGCTGGAGCTGGACCCCAAGCGCGGCAAGGAGGACAACTGCGGCTGGATAAGCCTGCTATACCTGCTGCCGGAGTACCGCGGCCTCGGCCTGGGCGTGCAGCTCATCGGCATGGCCTCGGCCTACTTCTTCCACAAAAGCCGCCGCGCGGTGCGGCTGCACGTCGCCGTCACAAACGAGCACGCCATAGGCTTCTACCTCCACTACGGCTTCAGGGAGCTGCGCCGCGACCCCGGCGTCGCCAGCGAGCAGATACTCATGGAGCGCGAGATATGATAGCCCCGGCGCGCATCGAGCGCAGGGAGCTGCCCGAAAAGGGCCGCGTCATAGCGATCTCCGACGTCCACGGCAGCCTGCGCTACTTAAAGGGCCTGCTTGGAAAGCTGTCCCTGACTCCGGAGGACACGCTGGTCTTTTGCGGCGACATGGTCGAGAAGGGGCCGCAGAGCCTGGAGACGCTGCGCTTCCTCATGCGCCTGCGCGAGGAGCGGCGCTGCCTCTTCGTCCTCGGCAACTGCGACTACTGGTACGACGACGAATTCCCCACCAAGCCCTGCACGGGCAGGTACGTCAGGGACTACCTCCTCTCCGACGGCAACGGCCTCGGCCCCGGGCTGCTGGCGCAGATGTGCGCGGAGGTGGGCTTTGAGCTGCGGCCGGACTTTTGCATGGACGCCTTCCGCGAGGCGCTGGGCGCGGCCTTCGCGCGCGAATTTGAGTTCCTCGCGTCCATGCCGCAGCTCATAGAGACGGAGAGCTATATCTTCGTCCACGGCGGTATACCGCGCGACGCCGCCCGCTGCGACGGCTGGAGCTTCATGAAGGACGACAACTTCATGAACCAGGGCCTGAAATTCGGCAAATGGGTCATCGCCGGCCACTGGCCCGTGGTGCTCTACCGCGAGCGCGTCACCGACGCGCGGCCGGTAATCGACCGCGAGAGCCGTATCGTCAGCATCGACGGCGGCTGCGTGCTCAAGGACGACGGGCAGCTCAACGCCCTTATCATACCCCATAACGGCAGCGAGGACTTCGCTTACACCTGGTACGATCCCTTCCCCGTCCGCCGCGTGAAATCCGCGCAGGCCGCGGGTGAAAACAGCGCCTATATCCGCTGGGGCGACAACGAGGTGGAGATACTCGAGCGCGGGGAGGAATTTTCCCGCGTGCGCCACGTCCGCACGGGCTACGAGCTGGACATACTCACCAAGTACCTCTACGGCGGGAGCGGCGTGGTAAAATGCAACGACTGCACGGATTACGTCCTGCCCCTCGCGCCCGGCGACGAGGTCAGCGTCGTGGAGGCCACCTCGCGCGGCTACCTCGTCAAGCATGAGGGCGTGTCCGGCTGGTATTTTGGAGAACTGGAATGACTGATATAAAGGACTTCCTCCCCGTCTCGGCGGAGGACATGGCCTTGCGCGGCTGGGACGGCTACGACTTCCTCGTCGTCGGCGGGGACGCATATATCGACCACCCCAGCTTCGGCACGGCGGTGATAGCCCGCGTGCTGGAGGCCGAGGGCTTCCGCGTCGCGGTGCTCTGCCAGCCGGACTGGCACGGAGCGGAGGCCTTCCGCGCCATGGGCAGGCCCCGCCTCGGCGTCATGATAGGCGCGGGCAACCTGGACAGCATGGTCGCGCACTACACGGCGGGCAAGCGCCCGCGCCGCGAGGACTTCTACTCCCCGGGCCGCAAAACGGGCCTTCGCCCCGACCGCGCCGTCACCGTCTACGCCAACCGCGCGCGCGAGGCCTTCCCGGGCCTCCCGCTCGTCATAGGCTCCCTGGAGGCGAGCCTCAGGCGCTTCGCCCACTACGACTACTGGCAGGACAAGGTGCGCCGCAGCGTCATCTTCGACGCCAGGGCCGACCTCCTCGTCTACGGCATGGGCGAGTACGCCACCATTGAGATCGCCCGCCGCCTCGCCGCCGGCGGGGACATAGCCGATATGCGCGACATACGCGGCACGGCCTACATAGCCAGGACGCCGCCCGAGGGCGCGCTCACGCTGCCCTCCTTTGAGGAGGTCTGCGCCGACAGGCGCGCCTATGCCGAGGCCACGCGCATCGAATACGCCGAGCACGACCCCGTGCGCGGCAGGACCCTGGCGCAGAGGCACGGCGACAGGTATCTCGTCGTCAACCCGCCCGCCATGCCGCTTCCGGCGGCGGAGCTGGACCGCGTGGCCGGGCTGCCCTATACGCGCGAGGTGCATCCCATGTACGACGCGCTCGGCGGCGTCCCGGCCATAGACGAGGTGCGCTTTAGCGTCATACACAACCGCGGCTGCTTCGGCGGCTGCAGCTTCTGCGCGCTGGCCTTCCACCAGGGCCGCATGGTGACCTCCCGCAGCCACGAGAGCGTCATACGCGAGGTGGAGGCCATGACGCGCCACCCGCTCTGGAAGGGCTACGTCTCCGACGTCGGCGGGCCGAGCGCGAACTTCCGGCACCCGAGCTG
This sequence comes from uncultured Oscillospiraceae bacterium, assembly GCA_944385835.1. Taxonomy (GTDB): domain Bacteria; phylum Bacillota; class Clostridia; order Oscillospirales; family Oscillospiraceae; genus Scatomorpha. The sequence continues at coordinate 8,922 of CALWYT010000122.1, forward strand.
CAAAAAGCAGCTCAAGAGCGGTATGTGCGCCAACCGCAGCTGCCTCGCGCCCACGCCCTGCCCGAGCATCGACGCCGACCACTCGGACTACCTCGCACTGCTGCGCAAGCTGAGGAAGATACCCGGCGTCAAGAAGGTGTTCGTCCGCAGCGGCATAAGGTATGACTATATGCTCTGCGACAAGAGCGGGGCCTTCTTCTCCGAGCTGGTGCGCTACCACGTCTCCGGCCAGCTCAAGGTCGCGCCCGAGCACTGCATAGATTCCGTGCTCGACTGCATGGGCAAGCCGCACATCGACGTCTACGAGCGCTTCATGGCCGAGTACCGCAAGCTCAATAAGCGCTTCGACAAGGAGCAGTACGTGGTGCCGTATCTCATGAGCAGCCACCCGGGAAGCACGCTTGCGAGCGCCGTGGCGCTGGCGGAGTTCCTCCACCGCACGGGCCGGAGGCCCGAGCAGGTGCAGGACTTCTACCCCACGCCGGGGACCATCTCTACCGCCATGTACTACACCGGCCTCGACCCGCGCACGATGGAGCCGGTCTACGTCCCGCGCTCGCCGCACGAGAAGGCGATGCAGCGCGCGCTGCTGCAATACGGCGCCCCCGGGAACCACCGGCTGGTGGTCGAGGCGCTCAAGGCGGCAGGCCGCGAGGATTTGATAGGCTATGGCAGGAACTGCCTCGTCCGGCCCTGCGTCCCGCGAGGGGCGGCAGAGGCGCGGAAGAAGCCCGCGGCCGAGAAGCCGCGGCCCGGCTCGCCCGGCAGGGCGGCACGCGGGGGGAGGGGAGGCAAGCGATGAGCCTGCTCATAAAGCTCCTGGCGGCCTACCTGCTGCTCATAAACCTCGACGCCTTTTTGCTCATGCGCGCGGACAAGCGCCGCGCGCAGCGCGGCGCCCGGCGCATACCCGAGGCGGCGCTCTTCCTCGCCGCCGTGCTCGGCGGCTCGCCCGGCGTGATGCTGGGCATGAGGGCCTACCGGCACAAGACGCGGCACGCGGGCTTCAGCGTGGGTATGCCGCTCATCTGCGTTTTCGAGTGCGCCGTGCTTGTGGGCCTGCTGCTGATAGCCGCCATGGGCGGCTGAGCGCCAAAATAAAGAACCGGCGGCCAGTCCCAGACTGGCCGCCGGTTTCTGCCCCGCGCGGACCTCAGTCCTCGTCGGGGCGCTTGTCGTGGCCCTGCTGCTTCATCCAGACCTTCATCACCAGGGAGTGGGGCAGCAGCTTCACCAGCAGCACCTGGCGGCGCACGCTCGCGCCGAGGACGGAGACGTCCTTGCCCTTTTTGTAGTCGCGCAGCGCGCGCTCGACCACCTGCTCGGGCGTCCAGAGCTTGTCGTAGTACGTCACCGCGCCGTTGTCGGTCACGGCGTGGTCGAAGAACTCCGTCTTGACCCAGCCGGGGGAGACGGCCATGACGCGTATGCCGCGGGGCTGCAGCTCCACGTTCAGCGCGCGGGAGAAGCTGAGGATAAAGGCCTTCGTCGCGCCGTAGACGCACTCGTAGGGTACGGGCTGGAAGGCGGAGAGGGAGTCGAGGTTGATTATCCTCGCGCCGCGCTTCATGTACGGCAGGGTCAGCTGGCACATCGCGACCGTGGCCTTGTCGTTCAGGTCTATCATGCCGAGGTTGGCCTCCAGCTCCGTCTCGGTGAACAGCGCGAAGCGGCCGAAGCCGGCGGCGTTGCAGAGCGTGGCGACCTCCGGCCTCTCGCCCTCGAGCAGGGCGGCGTACTCCGAAAAGCTGGCCCCGTCCCGGAGGTCGAGGGGCAGTATCCTCGCCCTCGCGCGCAGCTGCCCCGCCAGCTCCTCCAGCCGCTCGCGGCGGCGGGCGATGAGCCAGATCTCGTCGAGCGCCTCCTCGGCGTCGATGCCCTTGACAAATTCGCGCCCCATGCCGGAGGACGCGCCGGTGATTACCGCAATCTTCATAAGAACAGATCCTTTCCTTGTATCCGCGCGCTGGCGGGAACCGCCGCGCCTTTAGGGCCGCGGCCGCTTTTCCGCGCGGACAAGCAGCATCATGGGCCGGCGCAGCTCGTCATACATCGCCGGGTCGGCGGCGAGCAGCTCCGGCGAGGGCCTCGCCTCGTCCACGGCAGTGAGCGCGAAGCCGGCGGAGAGCAGCCCGCCGAGTATCTGCGCGAGGGTGTGGTGGTATTTTGTGACCTCGCAGCCGCAAAACAGCGTCGCGCGCGCCCCCGGCTCAAAATACCGGTCGATGGGCCAGTGCAGTATCAGCCCCGCGCCGTCCCGGAACCAATCCTCGTTGACGCCGGAGGTGAAGGCCGGGTGCTCCATGTTGAGCGCGAAGGTCCCGCCCGGGCGCAGCGCGCGGTACACGCCCGCGAAAACCGGCGGCAGCTCCTCGACATAGTGCAGCGCGAGGTTGGAGACGGCGAGGTCGAACGCCGCCTCGGGCCAGAGGTAGTCCTCGACGGCGCCCAGGCGGTACTCGATCTGCGGCGCGGCGTTCAGCTCCCTTGCCCGGGCGAGCATCTTTTCGCTGGGGTCCAGGCCCAGCACGCTGCGCGCGCCGCGCGCGGCGCAGTACGCGCAGTGCCAGCCGTAGCCGCAGCCGAGGTCGAGCACGTCGAGGCCGCGCATATCCCGAGGCAGCAGCCGCTCGAACTGCGCCCATTCCCCCGCGGCGCCCAGGCCGAAGCGCGAGCGCGGCATCCCGGCGTAGCCGTCAAAAAAGGTTTCGTCGTCGTAAAGCGCCATGCCGCGCCCCCCTTTCGCCGTATAACCGCTACATTCTACACCCGCAGGCCGGGAAAATCCAGCAAAATGTGCGCGGTGAAGGGCCGCGCGGTGCGCGCGCGTCAATACCTCGCCATGACCGCCTCGGCCACGCGCAGGCCGTCGACAGCGGCGCTGGTGATGCCGCCGGCCCAGCCGGGGCCTTCGCCGCAGGGGTAGAGATTCCTGAGCGCGCACTGCCGGTCGGCGCCGCGCGGGATTCGCACGGGGCTGGACGAGCGCGTCTCCGGCCCGGTCAGCACCGCGTCGCCTTCGCCGAAGAGCGGGAGCCTTTTGGCCAGCAGGGGCAGCGCCGAGCGGAGCGAATCCGTCACGATCCCGGGCAGAACGCGCCGCAGGTCGCCCCAACATACGCCGGGGCGGTAGCTGGGCGCCACCGAGCCGGGACCCGTGCTCGCGCGGTTTTCAAGGAAGTCCGCGACGAGCTGCGCCGGGGCCTTGTATCCCCCGCCCGCATAGGCGAAGGCGCGGCGCTCTATCTCCCGCTGCCATTCCACGCCGCCGAGGGGGCCGGGGTGCGGGAAGTCCGCCGGCGTCACGCCGACCAGCAGGGCGCTGTTGCAGTTGGGCATGGCGCGGCCCGAGTAGCTCATGCCGTTGGTCACCACGCCGCCCGGCTCGCTGGCCGCGGCTATCACCTCGCCGCCGGGACACATGCAGAAGGTGTAGGCCCCGCGCCCGCCGGGGAGGCGGACACTGAGCGAATAGTCCGCCGCGGGCAGCGTTTTCCCGCGGGGGACGCCGTACTGAGCCATGTCCAGCGCGGCCTGGCTGTGCTCTATGCGCGCGCCGAGCGAAAAGGCCTTCGGCTCCATCGGCACGCCGAGCGCGAGCAGCATTTCGAAGGTGTCGCGCGCGCTGTGGCCCGTGGCGAGGACGAGCGCGGAGCAGCCCTCGACGTATTCCACCCCTCCCGAGACGGCCCGCGCGCCCGCTACCGCGCCCGTCACGTCAAGGGCCAGGCCCTCGAGCCGCGTGTTGAAGCGCAGCTCGCCGCCGAGGGAGACGATCTCCTCGCGTATGGACTTCACCACGCGCGAGAGCACGTCCGTGCCGACGTGCGGCTTTGCGTCGTACATGACGCTCTCCGGCGCGCCGTGCCTGTGGAATTCACGCAAAACGTGCGAAATCCGCCTGTCATGCGTGCCGGTGTTGAGCTTTCCGTCGGAAAACGTCCCCGCGCCGCCCTCGCCGAACTGCACGTTGCACTCGCTGTCCAGCGCGCCGCCGGCGCGGAAGGCGGCCACCCTGGCCGCGCGCGCGTCCACGTCCGCGCCGCGCTCGAGGACTATGGGCCGCAGCCCCGCGCGGGCGAGCGTGAGCGCGCAGAACATTCCCGCCGGGCCGAAGCCGGCGACCAGCGGCGGCGCGCCTTTGGGGGAAAGGCGCGGTATACCGTAGGCCTCCGGCGGCTCCGCCGGCTCGCCGCGCAGGCGCACATCGACCGTATATACGAACTTTATCGCGCCCTTGCGCCGCGCGTCGAGGCTGCGCCGTTTTATCTGCAGCTCCTCTATCTCGCCGGGCCGGACGCCCAGCTTCTTCGCCGCGAGGGCGTATAGCCCGCGCTCGCCGCGCCCGGGCGCGAGCGTGAGGCCGGACACCGTCTTCATAGCAGCCTCCCCGCGAGATAGCCGCTGGACCAGGCCCACTGGAGGTTGAAGCCGCCGCAGTCGCCGTCGATGTCCAGCACCTCGCCGCAGGCGTAGAGGCCGGGGACGAGGCGGCTTTGCATCGTGGCGGGGTCGAACTCCGAGGTCCTTATCCCGCCCGCCGTCACCTGCGCCGAGGCGAAGCCCTCCGTGCCGCGCACGGGCAGGGCGAAGTTCTTGGCCGCGTTCGCCAGGGACTTGAGGGCGCGCGCGTCGAGGGAAGAGGCCGGGGCGTCCTGCTTTAAGCCCGCGTACTTGGCCAGCATACGCGCCAGGCGGTTCGGGGCAGCGCCGATGAAAAGCTCCCCCGCTGTCAGCTGCGGCGCGTTTTCAACCCGGGCGCGCAGGTGCTCAAGCACCTCGCCGAAGCTGTAATCGCGCAGCAGGTCGAGCGAGAGGCTCAGCCCCCCGCCCTCGGCGGACACCCTGCGCGCCAGGTCGAAGGCCGCGGGGCCGGAGACGCCCGTCTCGGCGAACAGCGCCTCGCCGGACGACTCCGCGAGGACCTCCCGCCCGCGAACGAGGCGCATGGCGCAGTCAGCCTTGACGCCCTTGAGCGCGCGCGGGAACTCCGGCGCGGTGGCAATCTGGGCGAGGGCTGGGTAGAGCGCCGTGCGCGTGTGGCCCAGCGACTTCAAAAGCTCGTAGCCGTCCCTGCCGCCGCCGAGCTTTTCGCCCGCAAGCCCGCCGCAGGCGACTATGGCCGCCTCGCCCTCGACTCGCGCGCCGCTCTCCGTCGTGACCGCAAAGCCGCCGCCGCTGCGCGTGAGCGCGCGCACGCGGTCGCCGCTCACGAGGCGGACGCCCTCGGCCTCGAGGGCGAAGCGCAGCGCGTCGGTGACGGAGTTGGCGCTGTTCGAGAGGGGGTAGACCCTGCCGCCGTACTCCTCGCGCGTCAGCAGGCCTATGCCGCGGAAGAGCGCTAGGGTGTCCGCGACGGGCAGAGCCTCCAGCGCCGGGCGGACGAACTCCGGGTCCTCGCCGTGGTAACGGTTCACGGCCGCGCCGGTGTTGGTTATATTGCAGCGGCCGTTGCCCGTGGCGGCCAGCTTGCGCCCGACGCGCGACTGCCGCTCGAAGAGAAAGACCTCCCTCCCCGCGCGCGCCGCCGTCAGGGCCGCCGCCATCCCGGACGCCCCCGCGCCGATTATGAGTGCTCGCATCGCCTTTGCCTGCCTTTCAAAAGGGCCGGCCGTCTGCCGGCCGGCCCTGGGCGTTATTTCGTGCCGAATATCCTGTCGCCGGCGTCGCCGAGGCCGGGGACGATGTAGCCGTGCTCGTTGAGGTGGTCGTCGAGGGCGGCGAGATAGATGTCCACGTCGGGGTGGTCCGCCTGCATACGCTCGACGCCCTCGGGCGCGCCGATGATGCTCATCAGCTTGATGTGCTTGACGCCGGCCTCCTTGAGGAACTGGGCCGCAGCGCTGGCGCTGCCGCCGGTGGCCAGCATGGGGTCGACGATGATGGCGTCGCGCTCGGCGATGTCGGGCGGCATCTTGAAGTAGTACTTCACCGGCTCAAGCGTCTCCGGGTCGCGGAAGAGGCCGACGTGGCCGACCTTGACGTTGGGCATCAGCGTGACCATGCCGTCCACCATGCCGAGGCCGGCGCGGAGGATGGGGACCACGGCCAGCTTCTTGCCGGAGATCTGGCGGCAGTGGGCCACGGCCACCGGGGTCTCGACCTCGACCTGCTCGAGCGGGAGGTCGCGCGTGGCCTCGTAGCACATGAGCATGGCGATTTCACCGACCAGCTCGCGGAACATCTTGGTACCCGTGTCCTTGTCGCGCAGCACGCTCAGCTTGTGCTGGATAAGCGGATGGTCAAATACGTGGAGATTGCTCATTTCAGGATTCCCCTTCTTTATGTTATGGTGTTATTCGCCTGTCATCCTCGCCTGCCGCTCGCGCTCGGCCTGGGAGAGGCGCAGGTATGCGGGCAGCAGCGCGCCGGCGCTCTCCGGCTGCTTGTCCGAGGCGGCCATGCAGACGCCCCAGGCGTTCTGGTGCAGGGCCGGCCCCGCGGCCAGCTCGAAGCCGCGGGCGCGGTCGCCGAGGTACTCGCTCACAAGCAGCGCGCCGTCGCCGGTGAGGAAGGGGACGCCCTCCTGCCTGGCCAGCTCCGCGTCCAGCTCCGCAAGCGAGAGCGCGCGGTCGGGAACAAGCCGCACGGGGCGGCCGTCTTTGATACGGAAAAGGGCGTTGTATACCTGGTCCCGCCGCGCGTCCATGCAGCAGCAGACGAGCGCGCCCTCGCCGCGCCCCGCGCCGTTCCAGGCCATGGCCTCCAGAGTGGAGACGCCCACCGCCGGCTTCTCCAGCGCCCAGCACAGGCCCTTGGCCGCGGCCACGCCTATGCGTATGCCGGTGAAGCTGCCCGGCCCTCGCGAGACGGCCACGGCGTCCAGCTCGCGCCTGTCCGTACCTGTGGAGGCCAGCAGGTTCTCCGCCATGGGCAGCAGCGTCGCGCTGTGCGTCAGGCCGGAGCACTGGAAGCACTGCCCTATCAGCACGCCGCCGCGCACCAGCGCGCAGCTGGCCGCCTTGGCGGAGGATTCTATCCCGAGTATCAGCATCAGAAACCGCCCCCCTCTATGCTTATCCGCCGCTCCTCGGGCGAGAGCTTTTCGATGCGGACGCTTATCTCCCTGCCCGTGAAGGCGTCCGAGACGTTCTCGCTCCACTCCACGGCGCAGACCGCGCCGCGGTCGAGATAGTCGTCCCAGCCTATGTCCCAAAGCTCCTCCGCGCCGGAGAGGCGGTACATATCAAAATGCAGCAGCGTGCGCGCGCCCAGGTATTCGTTCACTATGGTGAAGGTGGGGCTGCTGACGCGGCAGCTAAGGCCCATGCCCCGGGCCATGCCGCGCACGAAGGCGGTTTTGCCCGCGCCCAGCTCGCCGTACATCGCGACGACGGCGCCGTCGGGTATTTTGGCGGCGAAGGCCGCCCCGGCCTCCTCCGTCTCGCGTTCGCAATGAGTTATTATCTCCATGGAAAGGCTCTCCCAATAGTGTAGTGGCCGCCGTCCGCCCGCCGCGAGGCGGGGCTACTTGATTATACACCATGCCCGCCGCCGCGTAAAGCGGTAAAGCGATTTAGTGTTTACATTGTGTACTTGTTTGACTGCGGCGTTTGTGATACAATAGCCGCAATGCGGCTGTTGTACGCGGGTCTACAGCCTGGTTATTCCCCGAAGAAAGCGAGGTGCGCTCATGAAAAAGGCCATGCCGTATATCAAAGACTTCTTCCGCCGCGCGGATATGCTGCTGCTGGCGCTGTGCCTGGCCTGCGCCGTTTACGGCCTCATCGCGATATGGAGCGCCACGCTGTACACGGGCAACCCCGCGCGCTACATCATAATCCAGCTCATCGGCATCGGCCTGGGCGTGGGCGGCTACGTCGTCATCACGGTGATAGACCTCGACATCTTCGCCGGCCACTGGAAGTGGCTGTACGCCGCGGCGGCGGTGCTGTTCCTGCTGCTCATCGCCATAGGCCAGGGCGACGAGACCACGGGCAACAAGGCCTGGATACGCATAGGCAGCATCGGCATACAGCCCACGGAGATCATAAAGCTGGCCTTTATCATAGTCCTGGGCAAGCAGCTGGTCCACCTTAAGACGCGCGGCGAACTCAACAGCTTCCTCTCGATAGCCCAGCTGGCGGGACACTTCATACTGATGTTCGCCGTCATTATCCTCATAACCAGCGACCTTGGCAGCGCGCTGGTGTACTTCATCATCTTCGCCGTCATGATGTTCATGGCCGGCGTCAGGATATACTGGTTCATGATAGGCTTCGCGGCCATAGCGGCGATGATACCGCTGGCCTGGACCTTCGTCCTGCAGGACTACCAGAAAAACCGCATCCTCGCGCCCTACGACCCCAGCATAGACCCGGACAACACCGGCGTCAACTGGCAGACGCACCAGGCGGAGATCGCCATAGGCTCCGGCCAGCTCACCGGCACGGGCCTCGG
>CALWYT010000123.1 GCA_944385835.1 uncultured Oscillospiraceae bacterium
GATGAATCCCGATATCCTCAACATCCTCTACGCCATCCTGGTGCTGGGCGTGCTCGGCGCAGTGTTCGGCGGCCTGCTGGCCTTCGCGGCCAAGATATTCCACGTCGACCAGGACGAGCGCATCGGCCAGGTCCGCGAATGTCTCGCGGGCGCCAACTGCGGCGGCTGCGGCTTCGCCGGCTGCGACGCCTACGCCGCGGCCGTCGTCGCGGGCGAGGCGCCCCCCAACAAGTGCGGCCCCGGCGGCAAAAAGACCGCGGAAGCCGTCGCGGCCATCATGGGCCTCGACGCCGTCGCGGAGGTCAAGTACGTCGCCTACGTCCCCTGCTCCGGCAGCTGCGGCACGGCCAAGGACTTCTTCGAGTACGAAGGCCCCGCCGACTGCGTGGCCGCGATGCGCTTCGGCAACAAGGGGCCGAAGGCCTGCCAGTTTTCCTGCATCGGCCTCGGCACCTGCGTCAAGGCCTGCCAGTTTGGCGCGATGCACATCGAAAACGGCGTCGCCGTCGTCGACCGCGAGAAATGCACCTCCTGCATGGCCTGCGCCAGCGCCTGCCCCAAGGGCATCATCCAGAAGGTACCCTATGAGCAGCGCGTGCTGGTCGGCTGCCGCAGCAACGACAAGGGCGCGCAGACCCGCAAGCTCTGCGACGCCGGCTGCATCGGCTGCATGAAGTGCCAGCGCGAATGCCCGCACGAGGCCATCAAGGTCGTCAACAACCTCGCCACGATAGACTACGCCAAATGCACCGGCTGCGGCCACTGCGCCGAGGTCTGCCCGAGGCACATTATCCACCCGCAGAAGATCTACGTCCAGGAGGACTGAAAACGCAAAGGGCCGGCCCGCAAGGGCCGGCCTTCTGCTTATCAGAGAGGCTCCGCCGTACTCTCAGACAGCCGCAGCCCCGCTCATGGGAGCGGGGCTGCTTCCGTGTGGGTTTATTCCGGGACCAGCAGTTCCTTGATGTTGAACTCCCGGCCGCAGAGTATCTCCTTCTCGCGGCTGCCGCAGCGGGGGCAGACGCCGCGGTTGGCCACGATGTTGTACACCTGCCCGCAGCCCTCGCACAGGCCGTTGCCGGGCGTGACGTCGATCTGCAGGCGCGTCTTTTCCAGCATCGTCCGCTGGCAGGCCGCCTTCCAGGCCTCCTCCATGTATTCGGGAACGACCAGGCTCAGCTCGCCTATCTCGAGCACGACGGTGTCGATTTCGTCAATGCCGTTGTCCTCGGCGAACTCCAGCACGTTGCGTATGGCCTGAATGGCCAGGCTCATCTCGTGCATATCACTTGCCGCGCGGGCGCGCGACGCGCTTGACCGCGATTTCCTTTACGCGGCGGACGACGTTCTTGCCGCTTTCGGGCATCAGCTTTTCGTATACCTTGCCGGCGGAGTCGGTCACGCGCACAAGGTGTATGGCGTCGAACTTGCACTTGGTGGTGCAGACGCCGCAGCCCACGCAGGCGCTCTGGTCCACGACGGTAGCGCCGCAGCCGAGGCAGCGCTCGGTCTCCTTGAGCACCTGTTCTGCGGTGAAGGTGCCGCGCAGGTCGCGGAAGGTCTCCTTCGCCTTCCCGGGGTCGGGCGCGGCGGAGTGCTGGCGCGGCGCGCGGTCGTAGCCGGAGAGGTCGGCCTCGCTCTTGTCCAGCTCCATGTAGTCCTTTACGCGGCGGCCTATGGTAAGGCTCTGGCCGGGCTGGACGAAGCGGTGTATGGAGATGGCGGCCTCCTTGCCCTCGGCGATGGCGTCTATGACGAAGCTCGGGCCGGTCAGCGCGTCGCCGCCGACGAAGATGTCCGGCTCCATGGTCTGGAGGGTGACGCGGTCGGCCATGGCCGCGCCGGAGCGGCGCAGCTGGCCGCGGCTGCCGACAGGCAGCCCGCCCCGGTCCCCGCGCTGGCCCATGGCGGCTATCACGGCGCCGGCGGGGATGGTCTCGGTGGCGCCATCTATGGGGACGGCCTTGCGGCGGCCCGCGCCGTCGGCCTCGCCCTGGGCCATGAGCTGCAGCTCAAGCTCCGCGGCACGGCCGTCGCTGCCCTTGACGCGCAGCGGGCTGGCGAGGAACCTGAAGGTCACGCCCTCGGCCTCGGCCTCGGCGACCTCCTCCGCGTCGGCGGGCATGTCCTCGCGCGCGCGGCGGTAGACGACGGTGACGTTCTTCGCGCCCAGGCGCAGCGCGGTGCGCGCGGCGTCGATCGCGACGTTGCCGCCGCCGACGATGACGGTGTTCTCGCTGACTGCGGGCGGGCGCGGCCCCTCGGCGCGGCGCAGGAAGTCGAGGCCGCTCATGACGCCGCGGTATTTCTCGCCGGGTATGCCCATGGGAGCGGCCTTCCACGCGCCGATGGCGAGGAAGAAGGCCTCATAGCCCTCCTTGCGCAGCGCGTCGAGCGTCACGTCCTTGCCAACCTCGACGCCGGTCTTGAACTCCACGCCTATCTCGCGCAGGATGTCTATCTCGGCGGCCACGACGTCCTTCTCCAGACGGTAGCTGGGTATGCCGTTCATCAGCATACCGCCGACGGTCTTCTGCTTCTCGAATACGGTGACGGGGTAGCCCTGCAGCGCCAGGTAGTACGCGCAGCTGAGGCCGGCCGGGCCGGAGCCGACGACGGCGATCTTGTTCGTGAAGGGCTTGCCGGTGGTGTTGAGCATCTTGGGTATCACGCGCGTGGCACTGTCCAGCTCGCGCTGGGCGAGGAATTTCTTCACCTCGTCTATGGCCACGGGCGCGTCCACGTCGCCGCGGGAGCAGGCCTCCTCGCAGAAGCGGGGACACACGCGGCCGCAGACGGCGGGGAAGGGGTTCTCGCGCCTGATAAGCTCCAGCGCCTCGTCAAAGCGGCCCTGGCTGGCCAGCTTTATGTAGCCCTGGACGGGGATGTGCGCCGGGCAGCGCGTCTTGCACGGCGCGGTGCCGTCGGCGGCGGTGTAGCCGCGGTTGGTGCGGTAGTACTTGTCGTAATTGTCCTCGCCGAACCAGAGCAGCTTGTCGTGCGGGGTGTCGTGCTCGGGCGGCTGGCTGGGCGTGGCGCAGAGCTTCTGCCCCAGCTTGAGCGCGCCGAGGTTGCAGTTCTCGACGCAGAGGCCGCAGGCCACGCACTTGTCCGCGTCCACCTCGGCGACGTAGTTGGAGCGTATGACGTCCGGCGTCTTGAGGTACTCGGCGATGCGCAGCGAGAAGCAGGAGCAGCCGCAGCAGTTGCATATCGCAGCCGCGCCGTTGGGAGCGTCGAGGTTGGAAATCTCATGGACAAGCCCGTTTTCTTC
>CALWYT010000124.1 GCA_944385835.1 uncultured Oscillospiraceae bacterium
AATACGTGGCCCAGGCGCCGCCGGCGGCCGCCAGGCGCACCAGGTAAGCGTCTAGCCCCACCAGCAGGGCCAGTGCGATGGGCAGGGTGGAAGCGGCCCTGCGCTGTACTTTTTTCATGCCTCTGCCTCCTCGTCCGGGTATTCGCCGCCGTCATCATATTCTGGATAGGCCTCCCGCGGGGCGGAGCGCGGCGGCGCGCTGCGCTCGCGGCGCACGACGAAGCTGGCGTTCCTGCGCGTGTCCGTGGCCTTGACAAAGGCCAGCAGCATCCAGCAGGAGAGCAGCGAGGTGCCGCCCTTGGACACGAAGGGGAAGGTGACGCCGGTAAACGGCAGTATGTCCAGCGAGCCGAACACGTTCAGCCCCATCTGCACCATCATCAGGCTTACGGCGGCGCAGCCGGCGATAACGTAGAAGGTGCTCCGCCCCTGCGAGGCGTTGCGCACGGTGAAAAGCGCCAGCGCGATCACGGCCAGCAGGGCCGTCACGGCCACGATCAGCCCCAGCTCCTCGCTGAGCACGGCGAACACCATGTCGGTGTTGGCGGCCACGATGTCCTTCAGCCAGCCCTCGCCCGCGCCCTGGCCGAAAAGCCCGCCGGAGGCTGCGGCGCTCATGGCGCGCGTCTGCTGGAAGCCGGCGTCCCACACGTCCTCCCAGGCGTGCCCCCAGGTGGCGAAGCGCTGGGCTATATAGGGCTTCACGCTCAGCACAAGGAAGCCGGCCAGGCCCGCGCCGGAAACGGCGAGCAGCACCGTGGCAAAGCTGCCCGAGCGCATGAAGGAAACCACCAGGAAGGTGGCGAAGAAGATCACCGCCGTGCCGAAGTCGCCCATCAGCGCCAGCGCGCACACGCAGACGGCGGAAAAGACGATGTAGCCGAAGAGGTTGCGCCGGGCGAACAGGCGGTCGAGCGTGGCCGCGCCGGCGTAGATATAGCACACTTTTACGAGCTCGGAGGGCTGGATGGTGAAGCCGCCTATCTCCAGCCAGTTCATCGAGCCGCCGCGCACCTCGCCCATCAGCAGGTTGAGCGCCAGCAGCCCCAGCGCGGCGGCGGCCGCCAGCCAGCGCGTCTTTTTCACGCGCTCTAAGTCGCGCAGCCACCAGCCGAGAAAGAAATAGAGCGCCACCCCGGCGATTATCAGTATCACTTCCTTGAGCATGTCGTCCGGCGTGCTCGTGGCGCAGACCTCCACGCCGAGCGTGGTCAGGAAAAAGGCCAGCGTCTCCGGCTCGAAGCCCGAGCGCCCCAGCGTGCGCATGAAGAGGTAGCAGAACCACTCCGCCGCCATCAGCGCAAGGAAGGAAAGGCAGATTATATATACGTGCTCGTCCGCCGCCGTCACCGTGAACTCCAGCGCCAGAAAGGCCTGGAACAGCGAGAGTATGAACAGCGTCACCCCCGGGCCGACATAGCGCCCCGGTGCGGTGCGGCAGCGCTCAAGCCGCTCCCGCTCGGCCTCGGAGATGCCGCGGAAAGCGGTGGCGCAGCCGGCGAAGTCGATCTCGTCCCCGTCGCCCACTTCCTCCCAGCTCCCGGCCTCCTCGCCGTTCACGAACGTGCCGCCCTTGCTGCGCAGGTCCGTCAGGGTCCAGTCACCGTCCCCGTCGCGCTGCAGCGAGGCGTGCATCCTCGAAACCGTCGGGTCCTCGAGCACTATGTCCGCCGAGCGGGCCCTGCCCACGATGCACTCCCAGTGGTTCACCGGGTGCTCCGTGCCGTTCAGGTCCACCAGATAGGCCCAGGTCTCCGGCTCATAGCGCTCGCGCAGCATGGAGCGCAGGCAGCGCAGCAGCACCCACAGGGCGAGCGCCGGCAGTATATATTTGCTTCCCTGCATGATGTAACCGGTCATGTCCGGCAGGTTTTCCATAGGCCCCTCCTGTGAAGCTGAATCGTCCGGGCGCGCTCTGTCCGCCGCCCCGGCGGGACATCCCCCGCGCCGATTATATCATTTCACGCCGCCGTTGACAACCGAGCGCCCTTGCAATAAAATAGAGCGTAACATCCGATTCGGACGCCGGATATCCACATCGGACGCCTCGCCCATTCAGACGAAATGCGCGCGCTTTTGTTCTGTGCGCGCCGCATCCGCCCCATCCGGCGGCCGGACTCCTTATTTGGGGGCAGAGATATATGCTTGGTATGATAATCATCGTCACCGCCATTGCCGGCGTCGGCGGCACGGGCCTCGGCGGCGTTGTCGCCGCGCTGTTCCGGCGCGACTCCAGCCGGCTCGTCAGTTTGCTGCTGGCCTTCGCCGGCGGCATCATGACCGGCGTGGTGTGTTTCGACATGATAAGCGAGGCGCTCTCGCCGGAGGGTTCCGGCGAGCAGATGAGCGTGTTCTTCGTCATGTTCGGCACCATGCTCGGCTACGTGGTGATATGGCTGCTCAATATCTGGATAGACGCCAAGACCAACCACGAGATAAAGCACATCGACGCCAACCACCCCAAGACGGCCGACGACCTGGACGAGCTCATCCACTCCGACCACTATGTGCGCCACGAACAGTGCTCTGAGGACGGCGGCCCCTCCTCTCCCTATCAGCTCTTTATCGCCGGCGTGGTCATGGCCTGCGCCATCGCGCTGCACAACATGCCCGAGGGCATGGTCATCGGCGCGAGCTACGCGAGCTCGCCCGAAGCCGGCGTGCTCGGCGGCACCGGTCTCGTCATGGCCGTCATAATCGGCCTGCACAACATCCCCGAGG
>CALWYT010000125.1 GCA_944385835.1 uncultured Oscillospiraceae bacterium
TGGAGATGAGCAGGAGGATGTCCTTCTTCTCCACGCCGGCGGCGTACAGCTCGTCGAGGCACGCCCTGATGCTCACCTTGCGGTGGCTGGTGGCCTGGGTGCCGCCCTTGACGATGTCGGGGATGACAAAGACGACGCTCTTGCCCGGGCCGGCAAGCTCGCGCAGCGGCGGCATACCCATGGGGTGGCGGATGCTCTCGAGCGTGGCGTTATAGAGGCTGTCCCAGTCCTGCGGCAGGCAGGGGGGATCGGCGACGGTGGTGCCGGGTATAAAAACGTCGGTATTGTCGGGCAGCTCGGCGCTCATAAGGCCGTTGCCGTATTCAAAGTCCAGCTTCATGCGTTTTCCTCACTTTCCAAGGTAGATGCGGATGATCTCGAGGTACTCGTCGGGGTACCAGCCTATCTCGCCCGAGAAGCGCGTGAGCGCGATAAGCCCGCCGTCGATCTCGTCGATGGAGGCCAGCATCTCGGCGTTGTCGGCCTTCAGCCCGCCGCCGTAGACGACGTCCATGCCGCCGGTGCGCTCCTTCACGAAGCGCGCGATCATGGTGATATAGTCCTTGCCCGCGGGCGTCTTGCCCGGGCCTATGCTCCACACCGGCTCGTAGCCGATGACGACCTGGCTCTTGTCCACGCCCGCGAGGCCCTCGTCGAGCTGCGCGCCCAGGACTTCCTCCCACTGCGGCTGCTCCTCGCTCTTCTCGCCGATGCAGTAGAGGACCTTCAGGCCGCGCTCCGTCGCGCGGAGGATCTCCTGGTTGAGTATCCTGTTCGTCGCGGAGGGGTCCTTGACGCCGGCTTCGGCGAAGGTGTCGTTATAGAAGTTGCGCTCCTCGCAGTGGCCGATTATCACGTACTCGCAGCCGAGGGCCTTGGCCGCGGCCGCGGGACGCAGCGTGGTGAACGCGCCGAAGTTGCCGCCCACGGCGGTGTCCGCGCGGTGGACGCCCTGGCAGCCGATCTGCACGGGGCCGCCCGGCTTCTTCGCGCCCACGGCGCCCAGCAGGTGCGCCTCGGGGAAGAACTGCGCGAACTCGGCCTCCGCCGGGTCGTACTTCGCGAGCGCGTCCTGGGTGCTCCCGACGATGTAGGCGCCCCAGCCGGCGGCGGGCGCGATACGGTTGACGCCGCCGAACTCTACCGGCACGTCAAAGCGCTTGAGGTTGAGATAGAGATGCTTCATGCCCGGCACCTCACTTCGCGTAGAAGGCCTTCATGTCCTCGAGGGTCCTGCGCTCGACCAGCGGGGCCCTGCCGTAGGAGCCGAAGTTGACGATGAGGCTGCCGACGGCCTCCTTGACGCCCTGCTCGACGCGCTCCATGAGCGCGGCGACGTCGCTGTCGGGGATGTTGCCGGTCAGCACGGTGTCCATGATGGGCGGGAAGAAAACGCGCGGGTCAAAGGCGGAGCGCTTCTCCTCGAGCAGCCGGTACACGCCGCCGATGGAGGCGCTCGCGCGCAGCTCGGGGCGCTCGGCGAAAAGCTCCTTCATGTTGCGGGTGACGGCCAGGCGGATGTCGGTGTCCACGTTTATCTTGCGGATGCCGCAGGGGATGGCGGCCACAAGCTCGTTTACCGGGATGCCGTAGGCGTTGCGGATGTCGCCGCCGAGGTCGTTTATCTCCTTGACGATGTACTGCGGGACGGTGGAGCTGCCGTGGCTGACGAGGGCGCAGAAGATGCCCAGGCGGTTGATGCACTCCTTGATCGCGATGGCTATCTCGCGGCGCAGCTTGGCGTCCTTGCCCTTGTTGGCGCCGTGCTGTGTGCCGTAGCTTATGGCCAGCGCGTCGACTCCGGTCTCCTCGATGAATTTCACGGCATCGAGCGGGTTGGTGTAGGTGCTGGTCTCGGCAAAGACGTGGTCCTCCTGGCCGCCCAGGACGCCCAGCTCGCCCTCGACGCTGACGCCCAGCGCGTGCGCGTACTTGACGACCTCGCGGGTCAGCTCTATGTTCTGCTCCAGCGGCAGGGAGGAGCCGTCTATCATGACGGAGGTGTAGCCGCCGTCGATGGCGGCGACGCAGCTGTCGAAGTCGCGGCCGTGGTCGAGATGCAGCACCACGGGTATCGGGGAGTTCTCGCCGTACTTCCTGACGGCGTCGGCGATGCGCCTCGCGCCGAGCTTCTTATCCTCCAGCGTGCCGTTGGCGAAGTCCACGCGGCCGCCCATGAAGGCGTTGGCGAGGTCCGCGCCCTGGAGTATGGCGGGGCTGCGGAAGGTCTCGTGCATCTCAATGACGGCCTTGGCCTGAGCCACGGCGTTGACGTTGAACGCGCCCTGCGCGTAGTTGTACTTTTCGGCGGCCTCCATCAGGGGGCGAAGGGGAACGAGCATGATTTTATCCTCCTAAATATAGATTTTTCGGGTTTTGCGGCCCTGTTCAGACCCCGGCGGCGGAGTAGACCCTCTCGCCCGCCGACCAGGTCTCCAGCACGTCCAGCCCGCCGGAGAGCACGGCGAAGTCCGCGTCCCTGCCGACGGCTATCTCGCCGCGGCGGTGGCCCTCGCCTATGAGCCTCGCCGGGTTGGCGCTGAGCAGCGGGAGCACCTTCTCCGCCGGCGCGCCGGTGAAGGCGCTTATCTTCTTCACGGCCTGGGCCATGGTCAAGGTGCTGCCCGCGCGGATGTCCGTGCCGCTTATCTTGGCGTCGCCGTCCGTGACGGTGACGGGGTTGACGCCCAGCATGTACTCCCCGTCCGGCAGGCCCGCGGCCTGCATGGAGTCGGTGATGGCGCAGACGCGGTCCCAGCCCTTGCACTTCAGGAGCATACGCACCGTGCCGGGGTGCAGGTGCCGCCCGTCGCAGATTGCCTCGCAGTAGACGTCGCGCTCCAGCGCCGCGCCCATGACGGCCGGCCTGTGCTGGTGGAAGAGGCTCATGACGTTGAAGGTGTGCGTGCAGCTCTCAATCCCGGCGTCGATGGCGGCGATCGCCGTCTCGTAGTCCGCGTCGGTATGGCCCATGGCGAGGACGCACTCGCCGCGTATCTCGCCGAGCATATCCAGCACGCCGGGTACCTCGGGGGCGACGGTCATGTAGCGCACATGCCCCTTCGCGCGCCGCTGATAGCGGCGGAACAGCTCCGCGTCGCCCTCCCGGAGCAGCTCGGGCGGCATCGCGCCCTTGTACTTCAGGCAGAGGAAGGGGCCTTCGAGATGTATGCCCAGGCACTTCGCGCCCGGGGCGGGGTTCTCGATGAAGTCCACGGCGGCGTCTATGGCCCTGTTGGTGGCCTCCTCCGTGTCGGTGAGTATGCTGGCCAGGAAGCCGGTCACGCCCTGGCTGGCGAAGAAGGCGGAGAGCTTCTCATATTCCGCGCGCCCGGCGGCGTTTATGTCCACGCCCGCGCCGCCGTGGGTGTGTATGTCTATGAAGCCCGGCGCGAGGATGTTCCCGCCCAGGCAGCGCACCTCGCAGCCCGTGCGGTCCAGCCCCCCGCCTATCGCGGCCACGCGCCCGTCTATCACGAGCGCCTCCGTCTCGCGCAGCTCCCCGCCGGTAAAGACGCGCCCGCCGGTAAAGATGGTCTTTTTCATCTCAGAAGGGCAGCGCGCTGGCGGTGGAGTTGGCATAGATGGCCGCGTCCGGGTGCTTTTGCAGCAGCGTCACGGGGAAGGCCGCGCTGACCTCGCCGTAGGCCGCCTGGCGCACCACGCCGCGGTGCCAGTCGCGGAAGACGCCGAGGCGCACCTTCCTCGCGCCGAGGATCTGCTTTATGCCGATCGTGACCGCCCTGTTCGGCATGGCGATGATAGCGCCGCCGCGGTCGCCTATGGCGTTGGCGGTCTTGGTCTCGGGGGTCAGCCACAGCGTGCGCGTGCCGAGGGCGGCGAACTCCTCCGCCGTCAGCTCCGGCTGCGCCTCGTTGAAGGCGAGATGGCCGTTGATGCCTATGCCGCCGAAGGCGACGTCCACGCCGCCCAGCTCCTCTATCAGCCTGTCCACCCTGCCGGGGTCCGCCGGGTCGGGGAAGACGCGCTGCTCCTCCGGCATGAGCAGCTCGGGGTCTATCTTCGTGTAGACCGTCCGGCGCATGAAGCCGCGGAAGGAGAGAGGGCTGTCGATGTCGATGTACGTGCCGTCGTCGTTGAGGTACTCGTCCATGTTGATGAACCAGCAGTTCCTGAGGCTTATGCGCTCGCGGTTCACAAGGCGCACAAAGATGGGGTACTGCCCCACGGGGCCGACGGGGCAGATAAAGACGGTCTTCTCGCCCGCGGCGTTGTGCGCCTTGATCGTATTAACCATCTCCAGCGCCAGCTCATAGAAGACCTCGCCGGAGTCGCCGAGGGGGTAAACGGGTATCTTCGCGCCCTTGCCCAGCTCGCTTGCGGGGATTTTGAAGTAGTCCATCCTGATTCGTCCTTTCAAATTTTATCTTGCGGAATGTGCGCCGGCCCGTCCCGCCCCCGGCGGGACCGCCGCTCAAAAGAGATGCGCCACGCCCAGCTCGCGTATCAGCTCGACGATGTCCTTCGTCCTCGCGCAGCCGAACTTGCGCAGCAGGCCCTTTATCTGCGTTTTGACCGTCACGACCTCGACGCAGCGTATCTCGGCTATCTCCCGTACCTTCTTGCCGTCCAGCAGCAGCCGCACCAGGCTGCGCTCGGCGCTTGTGAGCTTGCCCACGGAGTTGATGAAGAAGAGCAGGCTCTTCTCGCTGGCGCGCAGGCGCGTGTACTCCTTGAGCACCATGTTCTGTATCTTCGCGTCCAGCATCGGATGCCCCGCCGCCGCGGCCCGGATATGGCTGAGCAGCTCCTCGTCGGAGCAGCCCTTGACGATGTAGTCCACCGCCCCGGCGCCCATGCTGGTGAGAATCATGTTCTCCGTCTCGTGCGCGGTGAGGAAGATGACCGTAAGCTCCGGCAGCTCGTCCAGCAGCTTTTCCGCGGCGCGGATTCCGGCCGTGGTGGTCTCCATCTCTATATCCAGCAGCGCGAGGGAGAAGTCGGCCTTCCCGGCCAGCTCCACCGCCTCCGCGCCCGAGGACGCCTGCGCCACCACGCGCATATCCTCCTGGGCGTTCAGCGTGTCCACAAGGTCCTCGCGTATGAGGTCGAAGTCCTCGGCGACAAGTATGTTGATCACGGCCTGTGTCTCACCTCCCGGCGGGTGCTGCCGTCGTAGCGCGGCAGCAGTATGAAAAACGCGGCGCCGCCGTCGCGGCGGTTCTCAACGCGCAGCGTACCCAGGTGGCTGCGCACTATAGTGCGGACGTGGTAGAGGCCCATGCCCCAGTTGAAGTTTGTGTTCTTGCTGGAGTAGAAAGGCTCGAATATCCGGCGCTTGTCCTCCTTGTCTATGCCCCTGCCGCGGTCGCGCACCTCCATGACGGTGTACAGCCGGACGTTGTAGCAGCTCAGCTCCACGCAGCTGTCCGTCCGCCCGGCGTCGGCGTTGGCCTCCCAGGCGTTGGTCAGGAGGTTGTACAGCGCCTCGGCCAGGTAATTGGCGTCGGCCAGCACCTGCACGGCCTTGGGGCAGGACTGCGCCAGCTTCGCCTCCGGGTACTTCTTGAAGAACCTGTCCACGGCCGTCGCGCACACGTCCTCGAGCTGCACAGGCACCAGCATGACGCTCTTGCTCTTTACCGTCCTGTACAGCTCCTCGCTGCGCGAGACGAGGTTGTCGTTTATCTCGTTGAGCCTCTCGACGCTCTCGCGCAGGCGCGCCATATCCGGCTCGGGCCTGTCCAGCTCGGCGCGGATGCGCTTATAGAGCACGCGGTTGGCCAGCAGCTGATTCTTTATGCCGTGGACAAAGACGCTCGCGCCCGTGCGCGCGACGTCGAACTTGCTCTCCAGCCCCGCGTCCTCGCGGCCCGGCGAGAGCGCGTCCTCCGTATAGCGCAGCAGCATCCCTATGCCCAGCAGGCCGCCGAGGACGTTGACGGCCACCAGCGCTATGAAAAAGCCCAGCCCCGGCATGAGCAGCATATAGCCTATGCCGCGGATGCCTACGTAGTCGTAGCTGTAAAAGCTGTACACCTGGCCGGGGTCCTGGCCGCAGTAGATGAAGTAGAGCACGGCCA
>CALWYT010000126.1 GCA_944385835.1 uncultured Oscillospiraceae bacterium
CCTGCGAGACCCAAGTGCCACCCCATTTCTTTGGTCTTGCCCAAAGAAACGGGAGTGGCGCCCCAAAGAAAAACGCTTTGGTGCGTGTCGTAGGCGGGGGCTGTCTTTTATGCCTTTCAGCGTGTCGAAGGTGGTCATCCCGTCGTCGGATGGCTTTGCACACCGCCGACCGCGGAAGGCTTCGCTTACGCTCGCGCCGCTGACAAGAGCATAATTGGGGGGCAAGGGGGCGGAGCCCCCAATAACGCCGCGACAAGTACTCCGCCTCAAACCACGCGAACCACGTCCGTGGGCGGGCTCCGCCCGCCCCGCCCATTTCGCACGCCCGCGCCCGCCAGCGCGGGCGGCGTATTTAAGTCCCATTTTGCTCCGCAAAATGGGACACCTTAGAAAAGCCTGTGTGGTCAATGGCACCCAACGCCGCAAGCATCGGAATGGCCGCCCGCATAGGGCGGCCAAAATCGCCCCGGGGCTTTGCCTCGGGGCGATACCTTATCTTGCGCCTTTGAGGCGCAACCGCGCCGCCGTGCGGCGCGAGGGGGAGCCTACGAGGGGGACAACGTCCCCCTCGTATTTCATTTCGCGTACTCTATCGCCTTCGTCTCCCTCAGCACGTGGACCTTGATCTGGCCGGGGTAGGTGAGCTCGTCCTCGATCTTCTTGGCGATGTCGCGCGCGAGGAGGACCATCTGGTCCTCGCTGACCTCCTCGGGCTTGACCATGACGCGGATCTCGCGGCCGGCCTGGATGGCGTAGCAGCCGGCGATGCCGGGGAAGGAGCGTGTGACGGCCTCGAGCTTTTCGAGCCGCTTGACGTAGTTCTCCACGTTCTCGCGGCGCGCGCCGGGGCGGGAGGCGGAGATGGCGTCCGCCGCCTGGACGATGCAGGCGATGACGCTGTGCGGCTCCACGTCGCCGTGGTGGGCCTCGATGGCGTGCAGCACCTCGGGGGATTCCTTGTACTTGCGGGCGATGTCCACGCCGATGGAGACGTGGCTGCCCTCGACCTCGTGGTCGATGCTCTTGCCCAGGTCGTGGAGCAATCCCGCGCGCTTGGCGGTGGTCACGTCCACGCCCAGCTCGGCGGCGATGAGGCCGGAGAGCTGCGCCACCTCGATGGAGTGGTTGAGGACGTTCTGCCCGTAGCTGGTGCGGTACTTCATGCGGCCCAGCAGGCGGATGATCTCCGGGTGCAGGCCGTGGATGTTGGTCTCAAAGGCGGCGCGCTCGCCCTCCGATTTGATGGTGGCGGCGACCTCCTTCTGGGCCTTGGCGACCATCTCCTCGATGCGGGCGGGGTGGATGCGGCCGTCCTGGATGAGGCGCTCGAGCGCGATGCGCGCGACCTCGCGCCGGACGGGGTCGAAGCTGGAGAGCGTGATGGCCTCCGGCGTGTCGTCGATGATGAGGTCGCAGCCCGTGAGCGTCTCGATGGAGCGGATGTTGCGGCCCTCGCGGCCGATGATGCGGCCCTTCATCTCGTCGTTGGGGAGTGGTACGACAGAGACGGTGATCTCGCTGGCGTGGTCGGCCGCGCAGCGCTGGATGGCGGTGGCGATGATCTCACGCGCGCGCTCCTCGGCCTCGTCCTTATATTTGGCCTCCACCTCGCGGACTTTGGCGGCCATTTCGTGCGTCACCTCGGTCTCCACGCTGGAGATGAGGTACTGCTTGGCCTCGTCCACGGTGTAGCCGGAGATCTTCTCCAGCATCTCGAGCTGGCTCTTCTTGACGAGCCTGATCTCCTCCTGCATGGCCTCCGCCTGGCTGAGCTTCTGGTTGAGGCTCTCGGTCTTTTTCTCCAGGGTGTCGGTCTTGCGGTCGAGCGTCTCCTCCTTCTGCTGCAGGCGGCGCTCCTGCTTGCTGAGCTCCGCGCGGCGTTCCTTCACCTCGCGCTCATACTCGCTGCGGCTCTTGTGTATCTCCTCGCGCGCTTCCACCAGCGCTTCGCGCTTCTTGCTCTCGGCGGCCTTGATGGACTCGTTGATGATCCGCTTGGCCTCCTCCTCCGCGCTGGAGATCTCGCGCTCGGCGACTTTCTTGCGGTAGACGATGCCGAGCAGGAAGCCTATGACAAGCACCACGGCCACGGCGGCCACGATGCCCACTATTTCCCAGAACATGGTATCGGTAACGTGCCTCCTTTTCTTTGTGTTTTGCTGAAATCAAGACGGGCAGCTTCGCGCTCTCCGCCCGTGTAAAGGTTAATATCAAAGGAGGTTCCCCAACCCCCCTGTAATATTATCGTAATATTCTACACCGTAAAACCGTGTTATGTCAAGCCAAAACCGCGCGCGGCGGCGCTTGCCTTTTGGCGGCGGGCGGTGTATCATCGGCATATATGCGAAAACGCGCTGAGGGAGGTGCCGCCTATGGCGCTGGAACTGGTGGACGGGCTGCTGCGCACGGACGAGGTGCTGGAGCTCTTTGAGGAGTATACGGGCTGGATCGTAGCGCAGGACGCGGCGACGGCCGCCGTGCTGGGAGCGCAGGGCTATGCGGAGGAGCGCGCCGCGCTCTCTGAGCGCTACGGCCCGCCGGGCGGGAAGCTGCTGCTGGCCCTGGCCGACGGCGAGCCGGCCGGCTGCGCCGCGCTGCACGCCTTCGGCGATGATGGCGCGTGCGAGCTCAAGCGGCTCTATGTGCGCGAGGCGTACCGCGGCTGCGGGGCGGCGGGCGCGCTGGTGCGCGCGCTGTTCGCCTTCGCCCGCGAGCGGAGCTATACGCACGTGCTGCTGGACACGCTGCCCTTCATGGGCCCCGCCATCGCCATGTATGAGCGCCTGGGCTTCCGGCGCGTGGGGGCCTACTACCCCAGCCCCTATGAGGGCACTATTTACATGCGTCTTGACCTCGGCGGCGGAAAGTATTAATATGTGCGCATGACAGCCGAATATCACAGGCTCCGCGCACTTGTGCGCGCCTGAGCGCCGCGCCGGACGCGGCGGGAGGGGGCGTGGGAAGCGCGGTGAGAATCCGCCGCAACGTCCATTGCCGTGAAACGCCGCGCCGCCGTGCGCGCGCGGAAGCCGGAATGCCGCCGGGCCTGTGCGCGTGAACGGGCCCCCGGGAACGGGGGGCGCGGGCGCTGTGCTTCGCCGCGCACGGGTGCGCGGCGGGCTTTGCCGTGCCCTCCGCCCTCGCACAAGGGCGGAGGGCGCTTTGCCTTTTCCGTTGTCAAATATCCGGAAAAGAGGAAAAACACATGAAAGACCGCACGAAAATGACCGCACTGGCCCTGGCGCTGCTGCTCTGCCTCTCACTCGCCGCCTGCGGCGGCGCGGAGGGGGGCGGCAGCCTCTGGGACAGCGCGCTCTACACCGCCGGCACCGAGCTCGGCGAGGGCGCGAAGACCATCACCTTCGAGTGCACGGCCGCCGGGCGCACCGTCGCTTTCACCATCCACACGGACGCGGAGTACCTGCGCGGCGCGCTGGAGGAGCACGGCCTCATCGCCGGCGACGAGAGCGAGTTCGGGCTCTATGTGAAGTCCGTCAACGGCATGGCCGCCGACTACGAGGCCGACGGGCTCTACTGGTCGCTCTACGTGGACGGGGAGTACGCCACGAGCGGCGTGGACACCACGGCCGTGACGGACGGCGGGAGCTACGCTTTTGTCTGCGAGGCCGCGTAAGCGCCCGCTGAGCGCGCGGGAGACGGCGCTCTTCGCCATGCTGGGCGTCATCATGTACGCCGGCAAGGCGGCCATGGAGCCGCTGCCGAACATCCACCCGCTGGCGCTCTTCATCGTGGCCACGACGCTCGTCTACCGCCGGCGCGCGCTCTACCCGCTCTACGCCTATGTGCTCATCAACGGCCTGCTGGCGGGCTTCGCGCCCTGGTGGCTGCCGTACCTCTACATCTGGCTGCCGCTCTGGGGCGCGGCCATGCTGCTGCCGCGCGGCATGGGCCCCCGGGCGGCGGCGGCCGCCTGCTGCGCCGTCTGCGCGCTGCACGGCCTGGCCTTCGGCGCGCTCTACGCCCCGTCGCAGGCGCTGCTCTACGGCCTGGACTGGCGCGCTACGCTGGCCTGGATCGCCGCCGGGCTGCCATTCGACGCCGTGCACGCCGCCGGCGACCTGGCGATGGCCACCCTGGCCGTGCCGCTCACGCGCCTGCTCGCGCGATCGAGCCGCCGGGCGGGCATCCCCTGCGAGCCGCCCGCCTGGGCGCAAATGTGAGAAAAACGTAAGAAAACCGGCGGCGATCCTTGATATTTCCCGCGCCGCGGCGTGTTATCATCTCTGCTGCCGGCAACGCATGAGCGCCGCGCATGAAGGAGGAGCAACATGAGAAGAGGCAGATACGACGACTATTACGACGAGGTCTACGGCCGCACGCCGCCGCGCCGGCGGCGGAAAAAGCGCGGGCGCGGATTTTTGCTGCTGCTCGTGCTGCTGCTGGCGCTGGGCGCGCTCTATATGGTGCGCAGCGGTGGGCTGCGCGTGCTCAGCGTGCCGCAGGAGAACATCGAAACGGACTTTGAAGTGGACCTGGAGGCCCTCGCCGCGCGCATCACGCCGGATATGGCCGGCGCCGACGGCCTGGGCGCGGCGGAGGCGCAGGAGCTGCTCGCCGCGGCGGAGGAAGCCCACGGGGAGCGCGCCGATATGCTCGCCTTCATGGCGGAGAACATCGGCATCTACTCCGAGGAGGCGTACAAGACCGCGCTGGTGACGCCGGAAAAGACGGCCTTCGCCCTGCTCACGCCCTTCATGAGCGAGCAGAGCGAGGCGAGCGCCTATATCAGCCTCACGCCGGGGGAGATACCCTACCTGCTGCAATACGACAGCCGCTGGGCCTACCACCGCTACGGCAGCTCCTACATGGGCTACACGGCCTGCGGCCCCACCTGCCTCTCCATGGCCGCCCTGGCCCTGACGGGCAACAGCGCCTATACGCCGCCCTACGTGGCCGACTGGGCGGAGGCCAACGGCCACTATGTGCCCGGCGCGGGCACGGCCTGGACGCTCTTCACCTCCGGCGCGGCGGCCTTCGGCCTCAACGGCCAGGCCATCAGCGCCGGGCGCACGGACCTGGCGGAGCGCCTGGAGCGCGGGGAGATCATCGTCGCCTCCATGCTGCCGGGCGACTTCACCACCAGCGGGCATTTCATCCTCATCGTCAGCAGCGAGGCGCTGGGCTTCCGCGTGTACGACCCCAACAGCATGGCCCTCAGCCGCCGCTACTGGACCTACGACGACCTCGCGCCGCAGATCGCGCAGCTGTGGAGCATCACCGCCGCCTGAAGATTTTTCGCCAGACTGAAATATTTCTCTTGACAAAGCGCGGAGAATATGTATAATATTCTTCGCATAGCGGGATTGTGTAAAGGTAGCACAGCGGACTCTGACTCCGTATGTGAGGGTTCGAATCCTTCTCCCGCTGCCATGTAGCCCTTGGAACCGATGCGGTTCCAAGGGCTTTTGCGTATCTCCCGGCCCGCCGGCGGGGGCTATTCAACATCTCCTATGCATACTGCATAAAATTGCGGTTAAAATTAGGTAAAAGCGCACAAGGAAATTTTTCTTGTAAAAATCGTCCCGCTCGTCTATAATATGATAGGATGATATAGACGTGTCAGACGTCATTACAAGTTAGCCGAGGTGCAGCATGGACACGAACCCAGTTTTGATGAACAAGCTCAGCATGGACAGCGACATACCGCTCTACAGCCAGCTGGTGAGCATCATAAAGCGCAATATCTCCGCCGGGATGCTCGCCCCGGGCGCGCTGCTGCCCAGCGAGAGCGAGCTGTGCAGGACCTTCGATGTCTCCCGCTCCACCGTCCGCCAGGCCATAGGCGCGCTGGAGAGCGAGGGGCTGGTCGTGCGCAAGCAGGGCCGCGGAACCTTTGTGGCCGAGCCGAAGATGCGCCGCCGCACGGAGAACGTCTACTCCTTCACCAGCGAGATAAACGCCATGGGCATGAAGCCCAGCTCCACGATACTGGAGTTCGAGGTCATGGCCCCTCCGCCCGACATCGTCACGATGCTGGAGCTTGAGAGCAGCGCCGTGCAGGTTTACCGTTTTTCGCGCATACGCAACGTAAACGGCCAGCCGCTGATACTGGAGACCAGCTTCTATCCCACTTACATCTATCCCAAGCTGACGCGCGAGCTGCTGGAGACGCACAGCTTCTACAGCCTGCTGTATGAGGAGGGCATAGTCCCGGCCAGCGCCGTGGACAGCTATGAGGCCGTGATCCTCGGCCGCCGCGAGGCCGAGCTGCTGGGGACGCGCCCGGGCAGCTGCGCCTTCTTTGTGCAGCGCCGCACCCGCACGGAGGCCGGCGTGGTGTACGAGTTTACGCAGAGCACCATACGCGCCGACCGCGTCACGCTGGACGTCCACCTCCACAAGGACGGTGTCAGCTTCGCGCGGAACGTGGACAAATAAAAGCAAGGCGGAGGGCCGAGGCCCTCCGCCTTTTTCCTGCGCGGCTCAGCGCTGCCGGTAGACGCGGAGTATGAGGTACAGGTCTATCAGCCCGTCGGCGACCAGCAGCGCGCCGAAGAGGCGCACCACGGTCTCGATCACGGCGTGCGGCTGAGTGACCATCATCAGGCCGAAAACCAGCACGAACCCGGCCACGGCGGCCACTATGCCCCAGCCCGGCAGGCCGGCGCGGCGCATCTCCAGCGCGCGAAGCAGCTTGCCCGCGCCGTCGATGAGCAGCACTATCCCGAAGATGAGCGGGATAACGGACACCACCACGCCCGGCGCTATCAGGCAGAACAGCCCGAGCGCCGCGAAGGCTATGCCTATGGGCAGCGTAAAGCGGGAGATGTCGCCGTCCCTGCCGCGGATGAAGTACATCAGCAGGCTGAACGCCCCGTAGGCGAGGGCGGCCACCCCCGCGCCGGTGCAGATGAGGTCGATGCTCATGCCCGGGTTGAAGCAGAGCACCAGGCCCAGCGCGGCGTAGACGACGGCGGTGACAAGCTCGCCGGCGATTTCCTTCTTGTTCATTGCGCACCTCCGATGGGACCGGATGCGTACAGTATAGCACATTTTCCCGGGCGGCACAATGCCCGGACGCGGCCCGGCCCCCTTTTTTCAAGGGGGCCGGGTTTGGCTGCGCGCCGCGCTCAGAAGAGGTGTACGTTCGCTATGACGGCGCTGAACACTATCGATACGGTGGAGCAGAGCTTGATGAGTATGTTCAGGCTGGGGCCGGAGGTGTCCTTGAAGGGGTCGCCGACCGTGTCGCCTATGACGCCGGCCTTGTGGCAGTCGCTGCCCTTGCCGCCGTGCGTGCCGGACTCTATGTACTTCTTGGCGTTATCCCAGGCGCCGCCGGAGTTGGACATGAACACGGCCATGCCGAAGCCGCAGGTGGTGGTGCCTGCCAGCAGGCCCACGACGCCCTCAACGCCCAGGACCAGGCCGGTGCCTATGGGTACCACGACGGCCAGCAGGGCGGGGACGACCATCGCGCGCAGCGCGCCGCCGGTGCAGAGATCGACGCAGCGCTCGTAGTCCGGCTCCGTCTCGCCCTCCATTATGCCCGCGATCTCACGGAACTGGCGCCGGACCTCTATGACTATGTGCTGCGCGGCCTTCTGCACCGCGCTCATCGTGAGCGCGCCGAAGATGAACACCAGCATCGTGCCGATGAAAAGTCCGACCAGCACGGCGGGGTTGGTGACGGAGAGGTCCATCGGCCCGCCGAGGGCCTTTTCGCCGACCTCGACATAGCTGACGAGCAGGGCCAGCGCGGTCAGGGCGGCGGAGCCTATCGCGAAGCCCTTGCCGGTGGCGGCGGTGGTGTTGCCCAGGGAGTCGAGCGCGTCGGTGCGCTCGCGCACCTCCTCGCCCAGGCCGCTCATCTCCGCGATGCCGCCGGCGTTGTCGGCGACGGGGCCGTAGGCGTCCGTGGCCAGCGTGATGCCCAGCGTCGCCAGCATACCGATGGCAGAGATGCCTATGCCGTAGAGGCCGTTGTTGAAGCTCAGCTCATAGGCCTCGCTGGCCGTGGTCAGCGTGCCGCCCGCAGCGAGGAAGCTCACAATGACCGCGACGCCGACTATCAGTATGGGCGCGGCGGTGCTTATCATGCCGAGCGAGATACCGCCGATTATCGTCGTGGCCGCGCCGGTCTCCGTGGCGTCGGCGAGGTTCTGCGTGGGCTTGTAGGTGTCGGAGGTGTAGTACTCCGTCACGTAGCCGATGGCGCAGCCGGCGGCGAGGCCGCAGAAGATGGAGACGAGGATGCCTATCCAGCTCGCGCCCTCGACGTCCTTCATGACGAACCAGGTCAGCGGCACGCAGAGCACGGCGCAGAGCGCGGCGGCAAAGTAGGTGCCTGTGCGCATACTCTTCAGCAGCTCGCGCTGGCTGGCCTTCTCGCCGGTCTTTATCATGAAGGAGCCGATGAGCGAGCAGACGACGCCCACGACTGCGATAGAAAGCGGGAGGAACATGCCGTTCCAGCCGTAGCCCGCGGAAGCGCCTATGGCGAAGGTGGCTAGGATGGAGCCGACGTAGCTCTCGTAGAGGTCCGCGCCCATGCCGGCGACGTCGCCGACGTTGTCGCCGACGTTGTCGGCTATCGTGGCGGGGTTGCGCGGGTCGTCCTCGGGTATGCCGGCCTCGACCTTGCCCACCAGGTCCGCGCCGACGTCGGCGGCCTTGGTGAAGATGCCGCCGCCCACGCGGGCGAAGAGCGCGGCGCAGCTCGCGCCCATGCCGAACATGACCATCGTGTTCGCAATGGTGTCCGCGTCGCAGCGGAAGCCGTACTCAAGTATCAGGAACCAGACCGACACGTCCAGTATGCCCAGCCCGACGACGGTGAAGCCCATGACCGAGCCGGAGGATATGGCGACGCGCAGGCCGCGGTTGAGGCTTTCGTTCGCGGCGTTGGCCGTGCGGGCGTTGGCCGTCGTGGCTATGCGCATACCCACAAAGCCGGCCATGCAGGAGTAGAACCCGCCCGTAACAAAGGCGAAGGGGACGAACTTGTTCACCAGCCCCTCGCCGTTTATCCAGGGTACGTAGGCCAGCACGGCCAGCACGACGGCGATGACGGCGAAGATTATCGCCACCGTCTTGTACTGCCGCTTGAGATAGGCGTTGGCGCCCTTGCGTATGGCCGACGCTATCTTCTGCATGGCCGGCGTCCCCTCTGAGAACTGCCGCACACGCCTCGACTGCGCGTAAGCAAAAAGCAGCGCTATAAGCGCTCCTACAATACCAAGCCAGAAGAAATCCTTCATTCTCGTCCCTCCCGATTAGAGCTTGCCGTCTATGGCTGTGCTGTCATTTTACACGATGTCCGCACAAAAATCAAGCAACAAGTACAAATTAAGTTCGGAAAGCGCCGCGTATTACAAGAAATATGCACAAAACGTTACTGACGTTCTGGACGTCTGCGACAGCTCGGGCGCGTCCGATATATGACACTTCCGCGCAGAAATGTCGAAGATAACGCTTGCATATTTTGAAATATCCGATATAATACCCCTAGCTCCCGGCGGCGCCGGATTTGGAAGTGACTATATGACCAAGCAAAACCTCAGCGAGCAGCAGAAGCTGGAGAGCCGCAGGCTCCGCCCGGTCAACCCGCTGCTCTACGGCCTCCTGGGCCGCGTAGTGGTCCAGGGCGCTCTTGTAAAGAAGTACAACGCGCATTTCACCTATAAGGACGACGTCTCCGCCTATCGGGGCAAGAGCTATGTCGTCGTCTCCAACCACGCCTCGCGCATGGACTATGTGTTCACGGCCCCGGCCTTTTTGCCGGACAGCTTCAACTTTGTCGTGGGCTACAACGAGTTCTTCCGCAGCCACCTCGCGGCCATACTGCGCATGGCCCAGGTCATACCCAAGAAGAACTTCGTGCATCAGCCCTATGCGATACGCCAGATAATAAAGGTGATACGCTCGGGCGGGCGGATCATCCTCCTGCCCGAGGGCATGAGCAGCATCTCCGGCGCCAACCAGCCCTGCGCGCTGGGCAGCGGCCACCTGCTCAAGAGCCTGGGCGTGCCGGTGCTGTACACCAGGATAGCCGGGGGCTATCTCACCGCGCCCAAGTACAACCTTACCGACCGCATAGGCCGGGTGGACGTCGAGGCCGGCGTGCTCTTCACGCCCGAGCAGCTCAAGTCCATGAGCGCGGACGAGGTGCAGCGCGCCCTGGACGAGAAGCTCTATCACGACGACTATGAGTGGAACAAGACCGCCCGCGTGAAGTTCGACGGGGCCGGGCGCATGGCGGAGAATATGCACCAGCTGCTGTTCTGGTGTCCGCGCTGCGGCGCCATGCTGAGCATGGAGAGCGGCGGCGACACGATACGCTGCAAAAACTGCGGCAACTCCGGGCATCTGAACGAGTACTACGACCTCATCCCGGACGGGGACAGCGTCCTGCCGGAGACGCCGCGCGTCTGGTTCGATATGCAGCGCGAGCACGTCCGCTCCCTTGTCCGCCAGCCGGGCTACACCCTCTCCGAGTGCGTGCAGATCGGCCGGCTGCCGGAGCACGGCTATCTCAAGGGCCAGGCCACCAGCGAGATCTGCGGCGAGGGTACCCTGACGCTCGACGCCGACGGCCTGCGCTACTCCGGCACGCGCTGCGGCGGGGAATGGAGCTTCTTCGTGCCTATAAGGCAGCTGCCCACCTACGGCATGTGTACCGACGTCAGCCGGTTCTACACCTTCGTGGACGGCGAGTTCACGGAGTTTTACCCCTCCGGCGACACAGCGGAACTTTGGTTTATGGCCACGGAGGAGATGCACCGCGCCCAGGGCGGCCTGTGGCGGGACTTCGAATGGAAAACGCGCGGGGACTGAGCCTGTCCCCGGCGCCGTAAAGCGCAAACCGGCCCCCGCGCCCGAAACGGCGCGGGGGCCGGTCGCTGTTTTCCCGCTCAGCACGCTGCCGCGCTTGGCGCGCCCAGTATGCGCCGCATCTGCGGCAGCAGGAACTCGTACATCTTCCGATGGCCCTCCACGCTGGGGTGGATGCCGTCGGCGGAGAACATGGGGTCGAACACCCGGCGGAACAGGAAGGCGCTGCGCGCGTCCAGCACAGGCACGCCGCGGCTGGCGGCGACCCTCATGACGGCCAGGCTGTACATCTCGTTCCAGTGCTCTATGCTGTCCGTGGTGCCGAGGAAGCGCATCAGCTGCTCGGGGTCGGCGCGCTTGGAAAACCACTTGAAGTAGCGGCGGCCGAACACCGGGATAAGGTTCATGGCTATCGGCCGGCTGCCCAGCGCCGCGACGCGGTCCAGCAGCTTGGAGTACGCCTCCTCAAAGCAGCCCATGGGCGTGTTGCACTCGTGCGGCTCGTCCGGCGTGCGGGCCACCTCGGGCCAGTCGAAGTCGGAGTCGTTGCCGCCCAGCATCACCAGGGTGTATTCGCACCCCGCGACGTCCTCCTCATAGCGCCCCAGGCGCGAGAGCGCCGCCATGCTGGTGCAGCCGAAGCGGGAGTGGTTGTGGACGTCCAGCCCAAGCTCCGCGCCAAGCAGGTTTACGAAGGAATCCCGGCACTTGACGTACCTCGCGGCGTCGTCCCTGTACACCACGCCGCCGGTAATGGAGTCGCCTATAACGCACAGCTTCGCAGACATATGCCCTGCCTCCTCGCAGATGAGATATTGAAACTAGAGGAACGTTTCGCTTATGCGTGTATTATAGTTTCACGTCGGCGTTTTGTCAACTAAAATTTCATTAACGAAAAATGAACTTTTAGTTTTCGCACGGCATCGTGAACGTGAAGGCGCTGCCCTTGCCAGGCTCGCTCTCCACGCTGAGGCTGCCGCCGTGGGCCTCGGCGATCTGCTTTACCATCGCGAGGCCCAGGCCGCTGCCCTTGTCCACGCCGCGCGAGGGGTCCGCCTGCCAGAAGCGCTCCCAGATGTGCGGCAGGTCGCGCTTGGAGATGCCGCAGCCCGTGTCGGCGACGGCCAGGCTCAGGCGGCCCTCCGCGGCCGAGAGCGAGACGGTGACCTCTCCGCCCTCGGGCGTATATTTGCAGGCGTTTTCGACCAGGTTCTGCACCAGTCGGCTCATCAGCCCGACGTCTATGTCCGCCTCCACGCCGGGGGCGATCTCCTTGCGCAGAGCGAGGTCCTTGCCGGAGGCGCGCATCGTCTCGTCGGCCACGACCTCGGCCAGCTCGGAGAAGTCGGCGCGCTCCCTGTTGGCGCGCTGGGTACCCTGGTCCAGGCGGGTGATGCTCAGCAGCTGGCTGATTATCCCGCTCATGCGCTTGCCCTGGCGCTCTATGACGTCCAGGCTCTCGCGGTATTCCTCCGGCGTGGAGGCGTTCTGCCTGGCGTAGTCGCACTCGGCCAGGATTATGGCGACGGGCGTGCGCAGCTCGTGCGAGGCGTCGGAGGCGAAGCGCTTTTCGGAGTCGAAGCTGCGCTCCAGGCGGTCGAACATCCGGTCGAAGGTGGCGGCGAGGCGGTGAATTTCGTCGCGGCCCCGGTGCAGGCCTATGCGCGCGCTGAGGTCCGTGCCGTCGTTGATGGCGTCGACGGTGTCGGTTATCTGGCGCACGGGCTTGAAGGCGTGGCGGGCGATGAGCCAGCCCACGACCGCGGTTATCACCACAAGCACGGGCAGGATGATGAGCGCGAGTATGCTTATCACCCGCGCCGCGGAAAAGTCGTTGTCCTCGTCGGTTACGCCGCGCAGCCAGACCCCGCCGTACTCGTCGGGCAGGAAGAGGTCGTAGACCAGCAGCGCGCTGTCGCCGGTGCTGATGCGGCGTATCTCCCCGTTTTTGAACTCCTCCGCGCCGGCAAAGCTGCTTGCGCCCGCGCCGCCCAGAAGCTCCCCCTCCGCGCTGTAGACCTGTATATAGACCTCGTGGCGGTAGAAGTCCAGCTCGTCCAGGTCTATGTAGCCGTCCTCGTACTCCACGTCGTCTATTTCGTCGTGTACGGCGTCGATGAGCGTCCCCTCGGCGCTGCCGGAGATGACGCCGCGCCCGGCTATGAGTATGGTACCCAGCACCAGGCCCACGACAAGCAGCATCATGAGCGTGAAGTAGATGGTCACGCGCGTCTTTATGGAGAGGCAGCGCATCTCAGCCCTCCTCCCGCAGCGCCCAGCCCACGCCGCGCACCGTGTGCAGCAGCTTCTTTTCGAAGCCGGCGTCTATCTTGCGGCGGAGGTAGCTGATGTATACGTCCACGACGTTGGTGCCGCCCTCCCAGTCGTAGTTCCAGACGCTGTTCTCCAGCGCCTCGCGGGATACGACGCCGCCCTTCGCGCGTATGAGGCAGCTGAGCACGGCGAACTCCCTCGCCGAGAGGTCTATGGCCCGGCCTGCGCGCGTCACCTTGTGCGCCGCCTCGTCCAGGCTCAGGTCGCCGCAGACGTAGACGCTGGTCGCCGCCCCGGCGCTCCTGCGCGTCATGACGCGCACGCGGGCCAGCAGCTCGTCGAAGGAGAAGGGCTTGATGAGATAGTCGTTGGCGCCGAGGTCCAGCCCCTCCACGCGGTCGGCCACGGCGTCGCGCGCAGTGAGGAAGAGCACGGGCGTCCTGTCCCCGTCCTCGCGCATCCGCCGCACGGCGGTGAAGCCGTCCATCCTGGGCATCATGACGTCGAAGATGGCTGCGTCGTAGTCCGCGCCCGCGAGATAGTCCAGCGCCTCCGCCCCGTCGAAGCAGGCGTCCGCCGCGTAGCCGGCCGCCGTCAGCCGCTTGACGATTATCCGGTTGAGGTCCCTCTCGTCCTCCACGACCAATATGCGCATAAGCTCACGTCCCTTCACAGCTATTATGCCGCCAAATTCTTAGATACACATTAAAATCATAGCGCAAACGGCAGGAAATGAAAATTTCAAAGATTTTAACGAAGGAAGCCGCCGCCAGACAGCAAAGGGGAGGGCGTAAACGCCCTCCCCTTTGCCATATTCGCGCGCAGACGACGCGCCTTCAGTCCAGCCTCGCCCTGGCGAGGATGCCCACGCCGAGCGGGTACGGCCCCGTGTGTACGGCGATGACGGAGCTGATGTGGGTTATGTGTATCTCCTCGCCGCCGCCCAGGCCCAGCTCCTCGAGCAGGGACTCCAGCCTGGCGCGGAACTCCACGGCCTCGTTGTAGTCGTAGCCGTAGCCTATGCACAGCTCGAACTGCTCGCGGCTGGTGAAGCTCTCGGACAGGTACTTCCTCGCGTTGGCCAGCGTCTTCTCTATCGTCTTGGCGCGGCCGCGGCCCACGCCGCCGAGGAAGATCTCGCCCTCCTTGAGCGTGATCACGGGGCGGATGCCCAGCGCGGAGCTGACCTTGCCGGCCAGCTTGCCTATGCGCCCGCCGTGGGAGAGATAGTCGATGCTGCCGATGGTGAAGAATATGCGCCCGGTCGGCCTGATCTCATAGAGCCTCGCGGCGGCCTCGGCCAGGCTCAGTCCCGCGTCGCGGAGGTTGCAGGCCTCGAGGACCATAAGCCCCTGCAGCACGGTGTTCACCATCGTGTTCACGATCTCTATCTCC
Organism: uncultured Oscillospiraceae bacterium; assembly: GCA_944385835.1. Classification (GTDB taxonomy): domain Bacteria; phylum Bacillota; class Clostridia; order Oscillospirales; family Oscillospiraceae; genus Scatomorpha. The sequence continues at coordinate 14,464 of CALWYT010000126.1, forward strand.
GCGTCGGGATAGTCCTCGCGCAGCAGGTCGAGGGCAATTTTCGCCGTCTGGTAGGAATTTGAGAATTTCTCCGTTATGCACAGGACGATCGCCTTTTCCCCGGCCTTCGCCAGCTCGGTGAAGGCGCGCAGATAGTCCTGCGTGGACGGCGTCGAGCTTTTGGGGTAGACGCCGGGGTGCGTGACCATCCACTCGTAGAACTCGTCGTCGCCGATGTCCACGTTCTGCTCAAGGTAGTCGCCGCTGCCCAGCATGACGAAAAAGTTTATGACCTGGATGCCCCTGGCCTTTATGACCTCGGCGGGAAGATCGCCGGAGCCGTCGGTGATTACACGAAAGTCGCCCATCGTCATGACCTCGCTTTGCCTGGAATCTGTATGCCGCCGCTGCGCGCGGCGTGGCGGAGAGGATGGGATTCGAACCCATGGCCCGTTGCCGGGTCACCGGTTTTCAAGACCGGCTCCTTAAACCACTCGGACACCTCTCCACATCGTCCAACAACCCATTATAACATTTTTCGGGGATTTTACAAGAGCGAATGTTGAGCGCGCCGGAAACTTTTTGAGCCGTCAACTATATCGCGTTTTTCCCGCCGCGCCCTTGACGCGGGCCCCGGCCCGGGGGTTTAATAGGGTAAGCTGTATTTGGAGGCGGAAGCATGGAAGAGATAATAAGGCCCTGGCGGCCGGAGGACGCGCCGGCCCTGGCGCGCACGATAGGCAACCCGCGGCTGCGCAGGTATTTGAGCGGGCGGCTGCCCGACCCATACACGGAGGACGACGCGCGGGCCTTCATACACCTGATGAACACCGCCGGGGACGGGGCCTACGGCTACGCCGTCGTGTACGGCGGCGAGTGCGTGGGCAGCGTCACGATAACGCGCGGCGAGGACGTCTTCTGCCGCAGCGGCGAGCTGGGCTGCTACGTCGCCGAGGAACTGTGGGGCCGCGGCCTGGCCACGCGGGCGGTGAGGGCGGCCTGCGAACGCGTCTGGGGCGGCAGCGACCTGCTGCGCATATACGCGCAGGCCTTCGCGCCCAACGCGGCCTCGCTGCGCGTGCTTGAGAAGGCCGGCTTCACCCACGAGGGGACGCTCAGGTCCGCTGTGTTCAAGCAGGGCGAGGCCTACGACCTGGAGGTCTGGGGCCTGCTGCGCCCGGAGGCGGGGCTGTGAGCGGCGCGTTTGCAATCCGCCCGGCCACGGCGGCCGACGGCGCGGCGTGCGCGGCCATATACGCGCCGTATGTCGAGCGCAGCGCGGTCACGTTTGAGTACGAGGCCCCGGACGCGGCGGAGATGTCGCGCCGCATAGAGAGCACGACTGCGGCCTACCCGTGGCTGGTCTGCGAGAGGGGAGGGGCAGTGCTGGGCTACGCTTACGCGCACCGCTTCGCCCAGCGCGCAGCCTACGCCTGGGCGGCGGAGCTGTCCGTATACGTGGACGGGGACGCGCGCGGGCGGGGCCTGGGCAGGGCGCTTTACGCCGAACTGCTCGCCCTGCTGCGCAGGATGAACTGCCGCGTCGCGCTCGCGCTGGTCAGCACGCCGAACCCGGCCAGCGAGCGGCTGCATGAGGCGATGGGCTTCGAGCGGCTGGCCGCCATGCCGGGCGTCGGCTGGAAGCTGGGCGCGTGGCGGGACATCACCTACTTCTCGCTGCGCCTTGCGGAGGGCGCGGCAGCCCCGGCGCCGTTCATACCGTACCCGGAGCTGGAAAAGGAGGGACGGATATGACAAAGACGAACGCGATGCGGCTGCTGGACGCCGCGGGCATACCCTACCGCACGGCCGAGTACGAGTACGACGAGGCCGACCTCTCCGGCCTCCACGCCGCCGAACAGCTGGATATGCCCGCCGAGCAGGTGTTCAAGACGCTTGTCACCCGCGGGGACAGGACGGGGATCCTGGTGTTCTGCATCCCGGTGACGGACGAGCTGGACCTGCGCCGGGCCGCCGCTGTAAGCGGAAACAAGAAGCTGGAGCTGATCCACGTCAAGGAGCTGCTGCCTCTGACGGGCTATGTGCGCGGCGGCTGCTCGCCCATAGGCATGAAGAAGAAGTACCCCACGTATATCGACGAGACCTGCGTCCTCTTCGACGAGATCGCCGTCTCCGCCGGTATGCGCGGCGAGCAGATAATACTCGACCCCGCCGACCTGGCGCGCTTTGTGGACGCCGGGACCTACTGACGGCGCGGGGGCTTTGTGCAACATGTTGCTTTTTCGCCGAGGAATTAAGCAAATATCCCAAGTTTACAGTGCTGGCAGGCTCTGTTAAAATGTATGTTAGACCATGGCGCCGCGGCACTCCATTTCCATGCCCCGGCGTACAGAAAAAAAGGAGGAAACATCCGCTTGCCGGCGGTGCGTCAGTGTGGAGACCTGGCGTAATGCCGCGCGGCCCTTCGCGGCCGGCGGCGAGGCGCGTCATTGCGGAGGCAGGCGCGCTGCGGCAGTAAACATGGCAGAAGTAATCCTCAAAGGCGTAAAGAAGATCTATCCCAACGCCCCCGGAGACAGCAAGAAGAAGAAAAAGGCCAAGAAGGGCGAGGCCCC
>CALWYT010000127.1 GCA_944385835.1 uncultured Oscillospiraceae bacterium
GCCCACACCTCCATCTTCGACGCCAAGGCCGGCATCAGCCTGAACCCCAACTTCGTCAAGCTCGTCGCCTGGTACGACAACGAGTGGGGCTTCTCCAACAAGATGCTCGACCTCACCAAGCACATCGCCACCGTCCGCGGCGACAAGTAACCGACCGAAGCACTCGGCGCCCCCGGCCCTGCGGCCGGGGGCGTTTTGCGCAGCGCCGCGGGCGAGGCGCAAGTTGCAGCGGCGGGCGCCTTGTGCTATAATAGGCGCTGTGGAGACAGGCCCGCCGGAGGCGGGCATAATATCCGGGCCGGCGGGAAGACCCGCCGCTTTCCAGAGGAGGCGTAAACTTGGAGATCAGGCTCCGGCACGAGGTCCGGCAGGTAATAGGCCAGCAGATGCAGCTATCCATGCGGCTTTTGCAGATGAGCGTGCAGGAGCTGGATGTGTACCTGCGCGAGCTTGCGCTGGAGAACCCCCTGCTGGAGGAGCTGCCTCCGCAGCAGGTCTACAGGCCCATGGCCCCGTCGCGCGCGCGCACGGTGAACGACGAGGGCGAGCGCGAGCAGGATATCCCGGACGAGCGGCGCGGCACGCTGCGCGATTACCTGCGCGAGCAGGTGCTGACGCTGCGCGTGCCTGAGCTGATGCGCCGCGAGCTGCTGTACCTGGTCAACGAGATGGACGAGCGCGGCTATCTGCCGGACGACTGCGAGGGCCTGGAGGCCTTTGCGGGCGACGCCGAGCGCTGCATGAACGCCATACGCGTGTTCCAGTCGCTGGAGCCGGCGGGCGTGGGGGCGCGCAGCCTTTCCGAATGCCTGACGCTGCAGCTGCGGCGCCTGGGCAGCGAGGACGAGGTCGCCTACCGCATCTGCGAGGGCTATCTCGACCGCCTGGCCAGGGGCCAGACCGCGCGCATAGCCCAGGAGCTGGGCGTAAAGGAGCAGCGCGTGCTGGACGCGCGCCGGCTGATAAGCTCGCTCTCGCCCCGGCCCTCCAACGGCTTCGCCGCGGGGGAGCCGCCCGCCTACGTGCTGCCGGACGTCGAGCTGAGCGCCGGCCCCAACGGCTTCGAGCTGACCACGTCGGACAGGTACCTGCCCAGCTGGCGCATAGACACGGTCTACTCCGCCATGGCCAAGCGGCCGGACCTGACCGAGGCCGAGAGGGAGTACTTCGCTGAAAAGCTGCGCCAGGCGAGCTGGGCGGTCCGCTGCGTGGAGAGGCGCAGGGATATGCTGCTGGGCTGCGCCGCCGCGGTTGTGGAGGTGCAGTCGGACTTCTTCACCGACGGCGTCTCGCCCATCCGCCCGTACACCATGACCGAGCTGGCCGAGCGGCTCGGCGTCCACGTCTCCACGGTCTCGCGCGCCATACGCGGCAAGTACATCGCCTGCCGCTTCGGCGTGTACCCGCTTTCGGACTTCTTCCAGAGGGAGAGCGCCGGGGGCAGCACGGCGCGGGGCGTCGCGGAGGAGCTGAAGGCGCTCATCGCCGCCGAGGACAGCGCGCATCCGCTCAGCGACAGGGAGCTATCGGAGCAGCTCGGCGCGAGGGGCCTGGAGGTCTCCCGCCGGACCGTGGCCAAGTACCGCGAGCAGGCGGGCATACCCGGCGCCTCCGTCCGCCGCAAGCGCTGAACAGCCGCGAAAACAGCAATATTGACGCAAAAAGCCGTGAATTCCGGGGAATTCACGGCTTTTTCGCGCCTGTGCCATAAGCGGAGAAAAGGCCCCCGGCGGTCGCCGGAGGCCATGTCTATCCAGGTTTACGCCCGCTTGTACTGGAAGCCGACGTCGATGGTGACGCCCGCGGCGGGCATCACGAACTTGTAGGTCTCGCCTTTGACGCGCAGCACCTCGATAGTGCCGCCGCTGGCGGTGATGGCGGAGACGAAGGCCGTCTCGAAGCCGCTTTGAGGCTCCACCACAAAGGTCACGGTGCTGCCCGCGACGGCGTCGGAGGCCGAGGGCGTGACGCTGCCGCCGTGCTGGGCCGAGGGGACGACGCTGTAGCTGCCGGCGCTGGCGTTGGAGCTCATCGCGCTGCGCGCCCCTGCGACCGCATCGGGCGCGGCCGCCGCCCCGGAGGCCGAGGTGGGGAACACCAGGATGGCGACGCACAGCGCCGCTATCAGCACGAGCATGGGCAGCGTGACGCGGCGGCGGGAACGCCTGGCGTGTCTTGCTTTGTACATCGCTTTCACCTCCTGGGTTACATAACACCTTTAAGTAACTTAATAATACCGGCTTATAAAGTTAGTTTCAAGCAAAAAAACAGATACATTTGGTTACAAACAAGACATAATAGTTACAAAACGAAGAACAATATGACGAAACTACTACATATAGCGTTAGCCTGATATAATTTCCACAAAATATATGGCCCCGGACCGGCGTCCGAGGCCATAAAATGTTGAAAACCCGCGCCGTACAAACGGCGCGGGAGTTATGTAATCCTGCCTTGCGCGGGGGCGCTCAGCTGAGCGTGAGGTCGCCGTCCTTTATCCAGCCCAGCCTGCGGCACAGCGAGCTGATCAGGGGGCATATGACGGCCGGCAGGACGAAGCAGACGAGGACGAGGCCGGCCCAGTCCATGAATGTGGGCGTGATGGCCGCAGCCCCGTCGGCGAGAGCCACGTCGCTCGGGTTGAGCCAGCCGGTCCAGACGCCGATCGGCCCGCAGAGGCCGCAGGTACCCATGCCGGAGTTAATGGCGTCGCCGTTCATCTCCAGCTTGAACACGCAGGTGGCGATGGGGCCGGTTATCATGCTGGTGACGATGGCGGGTATCCATATTTTTGGGTTGCGGACGATGTTGCCCATCTGCAGCATACTGGTGCCGAGGCCCTGGCTGACCAGGCCGCCCCAGCGGTTTTCGCGGAAGCTCATGACCGCGAAACCGACCATGTTGGCGCAGCATCCGGCCACCGCGGCGCCGCCCGCCAGCCCGACCAGGTTGAAGCTGTGGCAGATGGCCGCCGAGGAAATAGGCAGCGTCAGCGCTATGCCGACCGCAGCGGAGACGATGATGCCCATCCAGAAGGGCTGCAGCACCGTCGCCTGCTTTATCAGCCAGCCTATGTAGTCGGCCGCCGCCCCTATAGGCGGGGCGATCAGCGCGGCGAGGGCCACTCCCACGAAGATCGTGACCAGCGGCGTGACCAGCACGTCGATGGGCGTCTCCTTGCTGACGACCTTGCCCACCTCCGCCGCGATTATCGCGACGAACAGCACCGCGAGCGGGCCGCCCGCGCCGCCCAGCTCGTTCGAGGCCCAGCCGACGGCGGTCAGGGAGAACAGCACCAGCGGCGGGCATTTGAGCGCCCAGCCTATTGCAATCGCCATCGCCGGCCCGCTCATCGCGCCGGCGTAGCCGCCGACGGTCGTGAAAATCTCCACGCCCGTCTGCGAGCCGAGGGTCTTGAGTATCGTGCCGATGAGCAGCGAGCAGAAGAGGCCCTGCGCCATCGCGCCCAGCGCGTCGATACCGTAGCGCTTGAGGGATATCTCGATGTTCTTGCGCTGCATGAAGGCCTTTGCCTTGGACATAAAAACCACCGCCCGGTTATGACTATACAGGTGTCATGACACTTGTGGATTACAGTCTACAACCGGGACGGCGGATTGTCAAGGGTGGATATAGTTTTAACGATGCGGCCGCGCGGCCTACAGCTGGCGCTCCAGGTAGACCAGCTCGGTGTCCAGCACGCCCTCGTGTACGGCGCGGCTGCGGCCGGCGAGTCGGAAGCCCAGCTTCTGGTACAGCCGCTGGGCGGGGATGTTCAGCGCGTTGGTGTCCAGCCGGACGGCGCGCATACCCGCGCCGTAGGCGAAGCCCAGGGCGAAATCCACAAGGCGCGTCCCCACGCCGCGCCCGGCGCAGCGGGGAGGCACGCAGAGCGTGTGGACGACCAGCACCTCGCTGTCCGCGGCGGGGTAGAGCCAGGGGATGGAGCGGTACTCCTTCGCCTGGTGCGAGTTGAGGATGACGCTGCCCTGCAGCCGCCCGTCCTCTTCGAGGACGTACAGCCAGCCGGCTGCCTGCGCCCTCCCGGCGGTGGCCGGCGTGGGATAGACCCCGCGCCGCCAGTGCGAGCTGCCGCCCTCGCGCTCCTCGTGCAGCAGCAGCTCCTCGTAGCTTTCGGCGACGGCGGCGGCGTCGCCGGGAGCGGCCAAACGTATCATCTGCGGACCTCCTTAGGGTTATTCGAGCAGTATCCCCGCCTCGCGCAGCTCGTCCCGGCAGCGCTCAAAGCTGCCCGCGTCGGGGCAGAGCAGCGTGTGCGTGTGTATGCCGCCCGTGAGCGTGGAGAGGGGGGAGGCCGCGTTCTCGCGGACGCGGCGCATGAACTCGGCGACGTCGCGCCGGCTCTTGAGGTGCAGCTCGCCGGTCAGCTGGCCGTACACCGCGTGCTCTATCACCACGTCGAGCACGGTGCAGCCGTTGTCCACCATGATGGTCAGCTCCCTCTCCATGCCCTCCATGCCGTGCGAGACGGCGACGGTGCGCCGCTCGCCTGCCTGCGCGCCCGCGCCGAGCACATAGCCCCGGGGCGTGGCGGTTATCTCCAGGCCGGCCGCGCGCAGCAGCGCCACGTCGCCCACGACTATCTGGCGGCTTACGCCGAAGCGCTCACCCAGGACGGAGGCGGCGACGGGGCGGCGGGCATCTTCAAGCGCGCGGGCGATGGCCCGGCGGCGTCCGGCGGCGTCCATCAGCTGCCGTGGGCGGCGCTGAGCATCTCGTTCTTGATGCCCAGCAAGCGGTCGGAGAGGTCGACGTAGTAGTTGTGCGGATAGTCGAAGCGCCGCACCTCGGGCCAGAGCGTCGCCACCTCGGCCCTGCAGTAGGCCTGTATCTCGGACAGGCTGGGCAGCTTGTACACCAGCTCGCCGTTTTTGAATACCGGCACCTGCAGCTCGCGCGCGCGGAAGTTTGTCATGGTCTTCTGCTTCCACGTGGCCTCCGGGTCGCGTATCACAAGGTCGTGCGAATCGTCCACCGCCTCGTCGTGGACGGCGATGTAATCGGCCTCGGCCATGCCGGTCTCGCGGCCGTAGAAGCGGTACAGCCGCTTGTAATGCGGGTTGGTTATCTTGCCGACGTTTTCGCTTATCTTTATGCGCGGGACTATCTCCCCGCCCTCCTCCACGGCGACCAGCTTGTAGACGCCGTCGAAAACCGGGCTGGTCCGGCTGGTTATCAGCCGCTCGCCCACGCCGAAGGAGTCGATGCACGCGCCCTGGCGCAGCAGCTCGCTGATAAGCCGCTCGTCAAGGCTGTTGGAGCAGGTTATGGAGCACTCCGTCCAGCCGGCCTCGTCGAGCATCTTGCGCGCCTGCTGCGTGAGATAGGCGAGGTCGCCGGAGTCGAGGCGGATGCCGCATTTGGTTATCCCGCGCGGCTTGAGCACCTCGTCGAAGGCGCGTATCGCGTCCGGCACGCCGCGGCGCAGCGTGTCGTAGGTGTCCACCAGCAGCACGGCGTTCGTGGGGTAGATCTCGCAGTAGGCCTTGAAGGCCTCGTATTGGCTGGGGAACATCTGCACCCAGGCGTGGGCCATCGTGCCGGCCGCAGGCACGCCGTAGAGCTGGTCGGAGAGCACGCAGGCCGTCCCGCCGCAGCCGCCGATGTAGGCCGCGCGCGCGCCGAGGACCGCCGCGTCCGCGCCCTGCGCCCTGCGCGAGCCGAACTCCAGCACCGTGCGCCCCTCGGCCGCGCGGCATATGCGGTTGGCCTTGGTGGCGATAAGGCTCTGGTGGTTTATGGTCAGCAGCAGGAAGGTCTCCAGCAGCTGGGCCTGTATCGCCGGGGCGCGCACCGTGACGATAGGCTCGCGCGGGAACACGGGCGTCCCCTCCGGCACCGCCCAGACGTCGCCCGTGAACCTGAAATCCCGCAGGTAGTCGAGGAAGCCCTCGCTGAAAATGCCGCGGCCGCGCAGGTAGTCGATGTCCTCGCCGCTGAAGCGCAGGCTGCGTATGTAATCCACCGCCTGCTCCAGCCCGGCGGCGATGGCAAAGCCGCCCTGGTCGGGTACGGTGCGGTAGAAGAGGTCGAAGTAGGTCACGGTGTCCTTCATGCCGCTCATGAAGTAGCCGTTGCCCATGGTCAGCTCGTAGAAGTCGCAGAGCATGGTGTAGTTCTGGTTGTATTTTTGCATTATTCCGCCTCCAGGGG
>CALWYT010000128.1 GCA_944385835.1 uncultured Oscillospiraceae bacterium
CGAGCAGCGCAACGCCGAAAATCAGCTTCAAAATGTTGCCCTTGACGCTGTTTCCGAAGACCTGGTCCACAATATTGTGCATATCAAAACCTCTTTCTGTCCTTAGTTCCCATTACCCCTCGCGATATGTCGTACAGTCCTATCATGGTGAAGGCCGCCGCCGTGGAGCTAAGCCCGGGGTGCAGCCCAATTCTCTGCCGCAGCAGCAGCTGCGCCGCCGCGGCCGCCGCCGCGATCACAAGCATGGCGACGCCCGTCGCAAAGTATGAGGCGTCCTTTATCCGGCTGCGCAGGCCTGCAGCGCCGCTGTCAAGCCGGTTCAAAAACGATATCTGGGCGATGAGCGTGATGGCCACCGGCAGCTCAACGCCGATGAAGATAAAGGCGAATATGTCGCTCTCAAAGCCCCTGTCCAGCAGGAACACAATGAAGCCCGCCTGGAACGAGAACTCGAGCCAGAAGTCGTAAGCGCGGGATTTGGCCAGGTGCATAAGTTCGACCGAGCGCTCATCCTGTTCCTCGCCGCTGTCCTCCAGCGAGGCCTCGTAAGAGAGTCCCGCAAGGATGTAGGCCAGGCCCAGCGGCACGCTGAATACGCACACCACCGTAGACATCATGTCAAAGCCGGTGAATATCTGCATCACAACCAGCACCGGCAGCATGGCAAAGCAAAATATGCCCCAAAGGAAGCGGCGCCTGCCGTAAATCCTGCGCCCGAAGAAGTTTTTCACGGCTCCGCCCCCCTTGTCAGACCGGCTGGGGGAGCGGCCCCGCCGCCTCAGCGGAAGCCTCAGTCTCCTCCCGCGCCTGCTCTGCGGCCAGCTCCGCCGTCAGGTTCTCCTCAAGGCAGCAGAGCTGCTCCACACTGACGCCGAACACCCTGGATATGCGGTATGCCAGCATGAGCGACGGGCTGTACTGCTCCTTTTCTATCGAAATAATCGTGCGCGAAGATACGCCCACTGAGTCCGCCAGCTGCTGCTGCGTCATGCCTCTCTCGCAGCGCAGCTCCTTAACCATGGTTTTCAAGAGATCACGCCCCCATAGTGAAGTGTACTTCATGAAGCTAACTTCATATTACTATAGTAGCTTGCATTTGTCAAGCAGAAATATGAAGCGCGTTTCACTTCAGCGGGACTTATAGAGCGACGCCACGTCCACAATGGCGCGCCGGGGGCGGCGCGGGTCCGCCAGCACGCGCGGGACGCAGTCTAGGTCTGGCGCCGCCGGCAGGTGGCCGCTCCAGACATAGCGCACGCGCCCGCCGTGTACGTAGCGCAGCCTGACGACGAAGGGCTTTGGCGAGTTCCTCCTGCCGTAGAACCTGTCCCGGCATATCACGGCGTAGGCCGCGTCCAGCGGCGTCCCTCCGCGCAGCAGGGCGCGGCATATCATATGGCGGCGCAGCACGGCCAGCGCCAGCAGAAGCCCCAGCGCAAAGAGCGCGGCGCCTATGCGCCGTATGCCGGCCGCCTCCGCTGGAAACAGCACAGGCTCGCGCAATATGCCCCGGACGAACACAAGCGCGCCCAGGACGGCAAAAAAGGCCGCGGCCTTCAGCAGCGAAACATATGGCCGGCTGTACATACGCCCACCTCCTCGCTCCTATAATATAACAATCCGGCCGTCCACGCAACAGCTGACTCAAAATATGCCGCCAAGACTCTGCAGCGCTTGAAAAGCGGAGCTTTTGGCTATATAATAGGTAGGCCCTAAGGTAATATGGAACAGGAAGGAAACCATAGATGAAAGAACTCTCGAGGATAGCGCTTAAGGTCAACCCGTCCACTACTCTCGCCATTGATTCCATAGCCAAGCAGATGAAGGCCGACGGCATGGACGTCATAGGCTTCGGCACAGGCGAGCCGGATTTCATGACCCCGGACAACATCTCCGAGGCGGGGATCGCGGCCATACGCGAGGGCAAAACCAAGTATACTCCCGCCGCCGGCATAATCCCGCTGCGCAAGGCCGCCGCGGCAAGGCTGAAGGCGGACTTCGGCCTGGACTACGACTACACACAGATTGTCGTCGCCTCCGGCGCTAAGCACAACGTCTACGCGGCGCTCGAGGTGCTGCTCAACCCCGGCGACGAGGTCATTGTACCCGCTCCGTACTGGGTGAGCTATTGCGAAATGGTCAGCATGTGCGGCGGCGTACCCGTTGTCATAGAGACAAGCGAGGCCGCCGGCTTCAAGATGACGCCCGCTCAGCTGGATGCCGCCGTCACGCCCAGGACAAAGGCGCTCATACTCAACAACCCCTCCAACCCCACGGGCATGGTGTACACGGCAAGCGAGCTGCGCGCCCTGGCCGGGGTCTGCATGAAGCACGACCTGTACGTGATAGCCGACGAGATTTACTACAAGCTGCTGTACGACGGGCGGCCCTTCACCAGCTTCGCCAGCCTCGGCGAGGAGATCAAGGAGCGGACCATCATCGTCAACGGCGTCTCCAAGAGCTACGCGATGACCGGCTGGCGCATAGGCTACGCCGCCGCAAACAAGCAGATAGCCAAGCTCATGGCAAACTATCTCAGCCATTCCACCGGCGGACCCAGCACCATAAGCCAGTGGGCCGCGGTGGAGGCGCTCTCCGGCCAGCAGGATACGGTCGAGGAGATGCGCAAGGTCTTTGAGGAACGCCGGAATTACTTTGTCAAGCGGCTCAACTCCATCCCCGGCGTCAGCTGCATCACGCCCGAGGGCGCGTTCTACATCATGATGAACATCGAAAAGCTGATTGGCCGCACGATAGGCGGCGTGAAGATAACGGACGACGACGTCTTTGCCGAGGCCTTCCTGAAGCAGGGCCTGGTGGCCGTAGTACCCTGCTCCGGCTTTGGCATGAAGAATTTCATCCGCTGGACCTACGCCACGAGCCTGGAGAACATAAAGGAAGGGCTGGACAGGCTGGAAAAATTCCTCGCCTGAGCCTATCGGTATAATTTCCGCCCACCTCCGCGCATATCATCTCCCGAGAGGGAGGGACGGGCATGTATTTAACTTTCAGGCTGCGCAGTGTGCTGGCTCTCTGCACGGCCCTGCTGCTGGTTACGGCGTTTGTCCTGCCCCCGGCGTACCCCGTCGGGGAAGCGGCGGAGGCCGCCGACTTTGACGACTCGGCGGACGTCCTGGTCATCGACGCCGGCCACGGCGGGGCGGACGGCGGAGCGGTGGCGTCCGACGGCACGGTCGAGAGCGGGATAAACCTCGCCATAGCCAAGCGGCTGGAGTCGCTCGCCGCGCTTTTCGGCGTGGGTACGGTCATGACCCGCGAGAGCGAGGAGATTGGCTATCCCGAGGACGCGGACACGCTTTCCGGGATGAAGAAGGCCGATCAATACGCGCGGCTGAAGCTAATAAACTCCGTGCCTCGCGGCGCGCTGATAAGCATACACCAGAACTTTTATCCCGACGCCAGGCCCCGCGGCGTGCAGGTGCTGTATGCCGCTTCGGAGGGCAGCCAAGCCCTGGGCGAAACCGCGCACGCGCTGCTCAGCGCCGCGCTCAGCCCGGACAGCCGCCGCGTAGCCGCGCCGGCGGAGCGGGACATCTATCTCATGCGCGGCGCAAAGCTGCCCGCCATACTGGTTGAGTGCGGCTTTATTTCCAACCCCGAGGAGCGGGACTTGCTCAAAAGCGGGGACTATCAGTCAAAAATCGCGGCGCTGCTGCTGGCTTCCGACCTGCGGTATGCGTCCGAGCGGGATGGTATAAGCGTATGAAGCAAAAAACTGTCTTTTACTGCACCAATTGCGGCAATGAGACCGCGCGCTGGCAG
>CALWYT010000129.1 GCA_944385835.1 uncultured Oscillospiraceae bacterium
AGCGTCAGCTCGGTCACCACGCCCAGCGTTCCCTCGCCGCCGATGACCCCCGCGTACTCCGGCCTCTCCTTCAGCCGCACTATCTCGCCGTTTGCCAGCACTATCTCCGCGTCCAGCACGTAGTCCGACGTCGTCCCGTACTTCAGCGCGCCCGGGCCGCCCGCGTCCGTAGCCGCGTTGCCGCCCATCGTCGCCGTCTTTTCGCCCGGGTCCGGCGGGTAGCGCAGCCCGTGCCGCTCCGCCTCAGCCTTCACGTCCTGCAGCAGCGCGCCCGGCTGCACGCGCATCGTGCGCGCGCCCTCGTCCACCTCCAGGATGCCGTTCAGCTTCGCCAGCGACAGCACCACGCCGCCGTTCACAGGCACGCAGCCGCCCGCCTGCCCGGTGCCGGCCCCGCGCGGCGTCACCGCCACTCCGGCCGCGGCGCAGGCGACCAGCAGCTTCGATACCTCCGCCGCGCTCGTCGCCTCCACCACTGCCTCCGGCATCCTCGCCACGCCGCTCTCATCCCGCCCGTAGTCGGCCGATATGCCGTCGCCGGTGAGCAGCCTCAGATCCAGGCCTTCAAGAAATTCCATTCCCATATTTACACCGCCTGTCATTTAAGCAGCTCTATTATCCTGGGCAGTACGGCCTTGATGTCCCCTATCAGGACGTGGTCCGCCTGCTCCACGATGGGAGCCTTATCGCTTTTGTCCACGGCAAAAATCGTCTTTGCCTGGTTTACGCCGACCATGTGCTGCACCTGCCCGGAGATGCCGAGCGCGAGGTAGACTGCGGGCTTTATCATGCAGCCGGATACGCCGATATAGCGCTCCTTGCCGTACCAGTGCTCCTCCTCGGCGGCGGGACGCGTGCAGCCTATCTCCGCGCCCATCAGCCCGGCCAGCTCCTCGACCAGGGGCAGGTTCTCCTCGGAGCCAAGTCCCCGCCCGACGCCGACCACGCATTTGGCGGCGTTCAGGTTGACCTTCTTCTCGGGCGCGGCCTCCTCCACGCCGAGCAGCCTCACCCCGGCGGGCGCGCTCAGCTCAAGCGTATGCACCTCCCCGGTCCTGACGGCCCCGCCGGCCTCGAAGGCCCCGGGAGCCGCGACAACCACGGCCGGCCAGGCGCTGCGCTCCAGCGCCACGGCCCCGCCGCCGTAGACCATGCGCGCGGCCTCCAGCCCCTCCGCGCTGAAGCTGACGCTCGTCGCGTCGCAGATGGGCGAGGTCCCCAGGGCCGCCGCGGCATAGCCCGCGACCAGCTTGCCGTCGGCGCCGGCCTCGCAGAGCACGGCGTCCGGCCTCTGCGCGGCGATGAGCGAGGTTACGGCCGGGACGGCCTGCACCGCCGTGGCGCCGGCGTCGTAGAGATAGGTCTCGTCCGCGCCGGAGAGCGAGGGGTTATTCGTCGCCAGCAGCACGCGGTCAAAGTTCGCGCAGGCGGCGGCAAGCAGCGGCGCCGCCGCGTCCGCGTCGTTTACGAATACAAGCGCCTTATTCGCCATGTCACATTACCCCCTTAATACTGTCGCTGAGCGCCCTGACGAACTGCTCGAGGCCGTCCTCGTCCGACGCATATACCTTTTTGAGCCGCTCGGCCTTCTCCGGCGCGAGGGTGGAGACGGTCTCGACCGCCGGGGCCACCGTCTCGAAGTCCGTGCCGCTCCAAGCCTCGACGGGCTTCTTGCCCGCGCCGAGGATGTCCTTCATCGAGGGGATGCGCGCACGGCAGATGTCGCTGGTCACGGAGACCACCGCGGGCGTCTCCAGCTCATAGCGCTCGGCCCGGCCGGAGGCCATGCGCGTCGCGACGACGCGCCCGCCGTCCAGCTCAAGCGCGCTGACGCAGTTGAGCGCGCTGACGCCAAGCTCCGCCGCCAGCACCGTACCCAGCACCTGCGAGTACATATCGCCGGAGCCGTCGCCGCATATCACCAGGTCAGCGCCGCCGATACGCTCATAGGCCTGGGCCAGGAGCTTCGCCGCGGACAGGATGTCCCCGTCCGCCTCCGTCCTGACTGTGTAGAGCTTCGCGGGGCCGCGGGAGAGGACGGCCTTGCGCATCTTGGAGTTCTCGACGGCCTCTCCGCCGGCGCTGAGCGCCTCAACCAGGGAGTCCCCGGCGGCCGCGGCAAGCCGCATACCCGCCTCCAGCGCGACGCTGTCGTACTGGCTCAGCTCCCAGGACGCGGCGCTCATATCAAGCGTTCTGTCGGGGTTGACGGCTATGGCTGCCTCGTCCCTGACATACTTGCAGCAAACAAGGATCTTCATAAAGCACCTCGCAAAAATGTATTCGTCAATTATCTAGCAAATACTGTGCCAAAACGTCGAAACCCCCGTCCTGCATCTGGACGGGGGTTTTCTCATTTTTTCGCGCTCAAGGGGCCGGAATCCGCCGCAAAAGCGGCCCGGGCGGCCCCTCGCGGCCTGTCTGTGAAATTGTGCGCAGAGTTTTTCAGCGCCGTTGTGTGAAAAGCTGTGAAGCGCGCTGCTCACTCCTGCCTCTCGCCGCTCTCCCCGCCGCTCAGCTCCTGGGCGCGTTTGAGCTTGTTGTACAGCGTGCGGCGCGAGATGCCCAGCTCCCTGGCCACAAGCGTCTTATTGTTGTTGTGCTTGATTATCAGGCTTTTTATGCGCTCCAGCTCGTAGTTCTCGTACTCGCGGTTGAGGGATTTGACCGAAACCTCCGTCCCCGACCCGGCGCGCGGCGCGGCGGGGGAGCCGGGCTGGAGCATGATGTCCGAGGGGCGTATCTCGCTGCCGGAGCAGACGTTCGCGGCGCGCTCTATGATATTTCGCAGCTCGCGGATATTGCCCGGCCAGTCGTAGGCCACCAGCATACTCATGGCCTCCTTGGAGATGCGCGTGATGGAGGTGTTCGGCGTGTCGGTCAGCGCCTTGAGGAAGTGCTCCACCAGGAGCGGGATGTCCTCCCGGCGGCTGCGCAGCGGGGGCAGGTTGAGCTGCATGACGTTCAGCCGGTAGTAGAGGTCGGCGCGGAAGGTCTGGTTGTGGACGCATTCGATAAGGTTGCGGTTGCTGGCCGCGATTATGCGCACGTCCACCTTCTTGGACTTGGCCGAGCCGAGGCGGGTTATCCTCTGCTCCTCTATGACGCGCAGCAGCACGCTCTGCATATCCAGCGGCATCTCGCCTATCTCGTCGAGGAAAAGGGTGCCGCCGTCGGCGATTTCAAACTTGCCGGGCGCGCCGGTCTTCTTCGCGCCGGTGAAGGCGCCCTCCTCGTAGCCGAACAGCTCGCTGCTGATAAGCTCCTTGGGTATTGCGGCGCAGTTGATGCTGAC
Organism: uncultured Oscillospiraceae bacterium; assembly: GCA_944385835.1. Taxonomy (GTDB): domain Bacteria; phylum Bacillota; class Clostridia; order Oscillospirales; family Oscillospiraceae; genus Scatomorpha. Next base: position 3,296 of record CALWYT010000129.1, read on the forward strand.
AAAGGGCTGGTTGCGGCGCGGGGATTCCTGGTGGATGGACTGGGCGAACATCTCCTTGCCCGTGCCGCTCTCGCCGGCAATCAGCACGTTGCTGTTGCCGCGCGCGATGCGCATGGCCAGCTCCTTGGTCTTGCGGAACTCCGCGTTCTTGTCGCCTATAATGTCGTCGAAGGTGAAGAAGGCCCCGCTGCTGGCCAGGCGGCCGGCCTTGCGCTTTTCCGCGTTGACCTCCTTGAACGAGAAGAGGATGTCCGTCAGCTTGTCCAGCTTGCAGATGCCCACGGCGTCCATATAGTAGTTTTCGTACTCGCCGAGCGCGTTTTGCAGCCTGACGCTCTTCATATACACGTTTTTCCCCGCGTTGACCGAATATATGGCCGAGCGCGCGGCCGGGACGATGTCGCTTATGAGGTGGCCGCCTATCTGCGGGGTGGTGGTGTTCATCTTGCTCTCAAAGGCCTGGTTCACAAGGGTGATATAGCCGTCGCCGTCGGTGAAGATGTGCATGGTAGAGTCCAGGTTGCTGACGGCCGCGGTGAACTCCAGCGGCGGGATATTGTAGGCCTTGGCTATCAGGCAGTCGTTGAAGTCGGAAATGAACTTGGCGAAGAGATAACACGTCTCAGAGAACATCGCCTTGCGCGCGGCCAGCAGGTGGTACTGCATACCATATGAATCCACGTAGGAGCGCGTCTGCACCGCCAGGAACACATAGGGCTTCAGCGCGTCGGCGTAGCTCTCGCCCTCGTCGAGGATGACCACAGTATTTTTAATGTATGTGTCGCCGAAGAGCGCATGGCAGATGCTCACGGCGCTGCAGCCTATCTTCTGCTCGGAGAGGTCCGTGCCGACATGGAAGTTTATCCTGTCCAGCTCGGAGAGCAGCCCGGGGTCGCCGCCGCAGTTGTACACGCGCAGGTCGTTGTCGATGAGATAGTCCGCCATGTGGAAGCAGCCGGCCATCTTGAAGAAGTCCTCGTAAAACCCGCGCAGCTTGCGCGTATACATATAGACCGCGTGGCGGCGTATGCTGCTGTCCGCGTGCAGCCGCCTCTCCGTCTCCGGCAGGACGGCCATGTCCTCCCTTATCCCCAGGCCGCGGCTGCGGCCGTACGCGGCCTCCAGCTCGAAGGCCGAGGGGTGGTACACTGCAATATAAGGGTTGGCGTAATCTTCGCCCATCGCTCTTCCTCCTTCCAAAGGCCCGCGGCGGCGCGCGGCTTGACTCGCCGTGCAATTGCATTATAAGTATAATACCCGCCCTCGTCAAGGATAACGTGAAAAAGTATGAAGCTATGAGCACAAATTGCCCCACACCTTTACACAGATGCACACAATTTCGCACCGGGCCGCTTTCGCGGGTCCCCCAAGGGGCCTGTGAAACTATGCACAATCTACATTTTCGGCCCCGCAAATTGTGTTAGTTTTAACAATAAAAAATTTTTTCGCGCTTTTTCTGACCAAGTCGCCGGATTCGGCAAAGCATTTGCTTGTTATATAACTGACGCGGATTTGTGCAGGCAAGTTCTGCGAAATCAAAGAGAAGGAGACAAGCTATGGATTTCAAACTATCGGAAGAGCAGGAGCTGCTGCTTGAGAGCGTAGACGACTTCATAAAGCAGTGTCCGGACATGGGCTTCGACGCCGAGTACTTCCGGGACCGCTATAACGCCAACCAGCCCCCTCACGAGTACAACAAGGCCCTCGTGGAGAGCGGCCTCGGCACCCTGGGCATACCCGAGCGCTTCGGCGGCACGGAGGTCGACCTTCTCACCATGGTGCTCGTGGCCGAGCGCTTCGCCTCCAACGACTTCCCGCACCTGCTGGGCGCCGCGCTGCAGATAGACGACATGCTCAGCTTCGGCAGCGAGGAGCAGCTGGAGATAGTCAGCCGCCTCTTCATGGAGGGCCGCCGCGCCTTCAGCCTCGGCATCACCGAGCCGCAGGCCGGCTCCGACAACAATATGCTCGCCACCACCGCCGAGCACCGCGGCGGCAAGGTCATCCTCAACGGCCACAAGAGCTTTATCTCCAACGCCAGCACCACGCCCTATATGCTCTGCGTGGCGCGCGAGGCCGAGCCGGAGGACCCCAAGAAGTGGGCCAGCATGTACTTCGTCCCCATGGACACGCCGGGCGTCAAGATAGCCGGTATGCACAAGCTGGGCTGCAAGTTCGACACCATGGAGGAGGTCTACCTGGAGAATGTGGAGCTGCCCGAGAGCGCCCTCGTCGGCGTGCGCGGCAACGGCTTCTACCAGCTGATGAAGAACTTTGAGCTGGAGCGTCTTATCATCGCCGCCGGCTGCCTGGGCATGGCCCAGTGCGCGTTCAACGACGCGGCCGCCTACGCCAACCAGCGCATCGCCTTCGGCAAGCCGATAGGCAAGTTCCAGCTGATTCAGGAGATGATAACCGAGTGCCAGATAAAGCTGACCAACATGCGCAACTACTGCTATATGTGCTCCTGGCAGAAGGACAACGGCATCTCCGTGCGCGCCACCTCCGGCCTCGCCAAGTACTACTGCGCCAGGGCCGGCTTCGAGGTCGTGGACAGCGCGATGCAGATACTCGGCGGCCTCGGCTACTCTGAGGACCACCGCGTCTCCCGCATCTGGAAGGACATCCGCCTCTACCGCATCGGCGGCGGCACCGACCAGATCATGATACACACCACCAGCCGGGAGATACTCAAGCAGTATATGTGATCCCCGGCAGCCACTGCGGAAAGGAGGCAGAATGGACGACTATAGTATGCCCAAGTTCGGCACGCTGAGCGGCATCCGGGTGCTCTGCTCGGCCACCTCCGTGGCCGGGCCGCTGGTCGGCTCCATGATGGCGGACCACGGCGCGGACGTCATCTGGATTGAGAGCAGCGCCGGCCCGTCCATGGAGCGCAACAACCCCGAGGGCTACCAGATAGCCCAGGACAGGCGCAACATGCGCTCCATAGCGCTGAACATACCCAGCCCCAAGGGCCGCGAGATACTCTTCCGCCTGCTGCGCGATACGGATATACTCGTGGAGGCCTCCAAGGGCGGCCAGTGGGCCAGGTGGGGCCTGACCGACGAGGCGCTGTGGGAGGTGAACCCCAAGCTGACCATCGTGCATATGTCCGGCTTCGGCCAGACGGGCGACCCCGACTACATCCGCCGCCCCTCCTTCGACCCCATAGGCCAGGCCTTCGCCGGCATGATGTACGTGAACTCCCGCCCCGGAGAGGCGCCCGCGCCCACATATCCCGTCGTCGGCGACTACTATCTCGGCTTCGTCGGCCTCTTCGCCGCGCTCGCGGGCTACATCAACGCCCAGCGCACCGGCCGCGGCGAGAGCGCGGACGTCTCGCAGTTCGAGTCCATCATCCGCTGCAACCCGCTGTCGGGGATGCTGGACTGGAACCTCCCGGAGGGCCACCCGCGCCGCTTCGCCCCCGGCAACCTGAACGCCAGCGCCGCGGGCTACAACGCCTACCGCTGCAAGGACGGCGAGTACGTCTATATGCTGATAATCAGCCGCAGCGTGATGCAGCGCGCCTTCCCCGTCTTCGGCCTCGAATACGGCAGCGAGCAGCTGCCCGCCAAGGCCGTGTACAGGATTTACGACCAGGAGGGCAAAATACTTGAGCGCGCGGTGGTGGACTACTGCCTCGAGCACACGGCCGAAGAGGTCGAGCGCGCGCTGGTCGCCGTCGGAGCGCCCGCGATGCGTATGCTCAAGTTCGCCGACATGCCCGCAAACCCGCACTACATAGCGCGCGAAACCCTCTGCGTCAGCCAGAACGCCAAGGGCGAGGACGTGCTGTGCAGCGGCGTCGTCCCCAAGATGAAGAACAGCCCCGGCCGCGTGTGGAAGAAGGCCCCGGGCTGGGGCGAGGACAACGCCGGCATACTCTCCGCCCTCGGTTTCAGCGGGGAGGACATAGCGGAGCTGTATGCGGAAGGGGTGCTCGCCGGCGGCCGCTGACCCCCGGCGCGGCCCCGAAGGGAGGCGATTGCCGCAAGCTATAGCTTACACATAATCAGCAGTCAACATTCAAAACAAAAGGAGAGAAAAAAGAATGGGTTACGTAGGTTTGTTTTTAGGCCTCGTCCTGGTCGCGGTCGCCGTCTACCGCGGCTGGAACATCACAATCGCGGCCTTCTTCGGCTGCATAGTCTTTATCGTCACCGGCAGCCTCGACGTGGGCGAGTCGATAAATTCCTTCTTCGCCGCCTGGGGCAGCTTCGCCACCAGCTTCTTCGGCAAGATGGTGTTCTCGGCCATGTTCGCCAAGCTCTATGAGGTCTCCGGCGCCGGCACCGCCATCGCCATCGGCATCTCGAAGCTGCTCTTCCGCGAGCACGTCTCCCGCGGCCTGCGCGTGGCGCTCTGCTTCGCCGTCGGCATCATCTGCCAGTTCGTCCTGGTCATCGGCGGCGTCGGCCCCGTGCTGGGCATCTTCATGACCATGCCCATCTTCTTCCCGCTGATGAAGCAGGCCGGCATCCCCCGCAAGTACTCCGTCCCCGCCCTGGTCGCCGGCGCCCTGTCCTTCGGCAACGTCGCCGCCGGCGCTCCGACCAACGGCAACGTCATGATAGTCAACCACCTGGGCGGCACCGCCGCCGACGGCGCGCTCTCCAGCTACATTGTCCTGGCCATCGAGCTTCTCGTCGTCCTCTTCATCCTCACCAAGCTCGCGCTCAAGTCCATGGACAAGGGCGAGACCTTTGAGTACGGCCCGAGCTTCAAGCCCCTGGCTGACCAGAAGCGCCCCAACGCCATCTACTCCCTGCTGCCGATGGTCGTCGTGTTCGTCCTCTTCGGCGTGCTGAACTGGAACATCAACGTCTCCCTCTGCGTGGGCATCCCCCTCGCCATCCTCATGTTCTACCCCTGGCTCCCCGAGAAGGCCGGCGCGAAGAACTCCTTCCTCGGCAAGGTGGCCAACCTCAAGAGCGGCCTCTCCGCCTCCGTTGTCTCCACCCTCTCCCCGCTCAACGGCATGGCCGCCACCAGCGGCATGGCCGCCGTCATGAAGATGACCGCCGCCTACAACGGCCTGATCACCGCGGTCCAGGGCTGGAACCTCAACGCCTACTGGCTCACCGCCATCATCACCATCGTCATGTGCTTCGTCGTCGCCGGCAACGCCACCTCCATGAACATCGCGCTGCCCATCGTCAAGCCCATCGCCGAGTCCACCGGCGCCAGCCTGGCCGCTGTCGGCCGTATTTCCGCCGTCGCCGGCTCCACCTTCGACACCGTCCCCTACTCCGGCACGCTGAACATGTTCTGCTCGCTGTGCGACTGCACGATGAAGGAGGTCTATCCGACCATCTTCGTCGCCACCATCCTGCCCCCGCTTGGCGCAACGGTGCTCGAGATCCTGCTCTGCACCATCGGCATCATCTGAGTCAATACACAAACCATGCAATGCAGAGGCCCTTCCGGGGCCTCTGCATAGCGCAGATGCGTCCCGGCCAGTCCGGATGAAAAGGAGATACTATGAAGGATCTTGTCAATGATTTTGTCGCCGAACAGGCGCTGACCGACACTCTCGTCGCCGACCTCACGGAGGAGCAGTGGATGCTGGACATGCCCGGCTGCGAGATGTGGAATATTAAAGACGCCATCATCCACCTCGCCTTCTTCGACTACGCCGCCAACAAGCTGATGCGCGGCGAGGCCGAGGACCTCAAGCAGCTCGCCGACGCCGAGGCGAAGAACGACGAGTACATCCGCGCCACGGCCTTCCGCGGCATGAGCGGGGCCGAGGTGCTCAAGTGGTGGCGCTGCGAGCGCACGGAGCTGGCCGCGGCCTTCCTCAAGATGGACCCCAAGGCCCGCATCCCCTGGGCGCCCGGCTTCCCCATGTCCGCGAAGAGCCTCTGCACGGCGCGGACGATGGAGCTTTGGGCGCATTCCGTGGATATATACGACACGCTGGGCAAGGAGATCCCCGTCCACGAGCGTATAACCGGAACGCTCTTCCTCTCCTGGCAGTCCAGGCTTTTCGCCTACAAGATAAACGGCCTCACCCTGCCCGACACGCCCATGTACCTGGAGCTTACGCTGCCCTCCGGCAAGCTGTGGACAAAGGGCGAGCCGAACAGCGAAAATTACATCAAGGGCAGCGCCAAGGACTGGGCGCTGGTCGCCATACGCCGCCGCAACTGGATGGACACCGGCCTGGAGGTCGTGGGCGACGAGGCCCGCCGCTACGCCGGCATCGTGCAGACCTACGCCGGCAAGGCCGACCCCGCCCCCGAGGCCAAGCACATCCGCTGACGCCGCCAACAAGCACAAGGAGGTAAACTCATGAAAAGCACTGAAATGCCCGTATTCGGCAACCTGAGCGGGCTGAAGGTCATATCCTCTTCGTCCGTCATCGCCGGCCCCTTCATCTGCGGGCTTTTCGCCGAGCAGGGCGCCGACGTGGTGCAGATTGAAAGCCCGAAGATAAGCGATATGCTGCGCAAGCTGGGCGACGAGTTCTGGTCCGCCGAGCGCCGCAACCAGCGCATGATGACGCTGGACATCCCCTCGCAGGAGGGCCGCCAGGTGCTCTTCCGCATGGTCAAGGACGCGCACATCCTGGTGGAGTCCTCCAAGGGCGGCACCTGGAAGAAGTGGGGCATAACCGACGAGGTGCTCTGGGAGCACAACCCCGCGCTGGTCATCGTCCACGTCTCCGGCTTCGGCCAGAGCGGCGACCCGGCCTATGTGAACCGCCCGGCCTTCGACCCCGTGGCCCAGTCCTTCAGCGGCATCGCCAGCATCAACGGTATGCCGGAGCCTAACCCGCCCTATTTCCTCAAGCCCTTCACCGGAGACTACGTCACCGGCCTCATGGGCGCCTGGGCCGCCCTCGCCGCCTATATCAAGGCAAAGGAGACCGGCGTGGGCGAGAGCATCGACGTCTCGCAGTACGAGTCCCTGCTCAGGATCCAGGGCAACTACCTCTCCAACGGCGTCAACAAGGGCATACAGCCCCCGCGCATGGGCAACGAGGACCCCAACAACCCGCGCAAGGGTTCCGAGCGCTGCAAGGACGGCTGGTGCTATGTCTCCGCCGGCGGCGCCGGCACCATTGCCGGGCTTATCAAGCTCTTCGGCATGGAGAACGAGCCGGAATTCCGCGAGCCGCTGCAGATCCTCTCCCGCAAGAACCCCGCCGCCGTCCGCCTGACGGAGAAGCTCTCCGAGTGGTGCGCCGAGCACACCGTGGACGAGGTGGAGAGCACCCTGGGCAAGCTGGGCGTCGCCTGCAGCCGCATCATGACCTATAAGGATATGCTGGAAAACTCCCATTACGCCGCGCGCGACTCCATCACGGAGTGGGAGGACCAGCGCCTGGGCCGCCAGGTCAAAGGCACCAACGCCTTCCCCTGCTTCAAGGTCCATCCCAGCCGCATCTTCCGCGGCGGCGCGGCCTACGGCGAGGATACGCTCGACGTCATGCACGAGCTGGGCTACTCCCAGGAGGAGATAGACCGCCTGCTCGGCGAGGGCGTAATCAAGGATTGACCCCGATTTCAGCACAAGGTTTTTAGGAGAATTCAAATGGTCAGCTTGGATATAACAGGCAGGGTCGCCATTATCACCGGCGCGGCCCAGGGGCTGGGCGAGGAGATGGCCATGACCATGGCCGAGCACGGCGCGGACGTCGTGATCTTCGACCTCGAACAGCAGCGGGAGCTTATGGAGGCCGTGGCCGCGGAGATACGCGAAAAGACCGGCCGCCGCGCCGAGGCCGTCGCCTGCGACGTCAGCGACGAGGCCCAGGTGGAGGCCTGCGTCAAGTACGTCGTGGACAACTACGGCAAGATAGACATCCTTGTCAACAACGCCGGCTACATCCCCTACGCGCGGCCGGAGAAAATGCCGCTCGCGGAGTGGAACAAGGCCCTCAGCGTGGACCTCACGGGTACCTTCCTCATGACCAAGGCCGTGGGCAACGCCTGGATGATAGCCCACGGCGGGCGCATCGTGAACATCACCTCCATGAGCGGGCTGCGCGCCGCCGCCGGCTCCTGCGTATACGCCGCAGCCAAGGCCGCGGTGCATAACTTCACGCAGTCGATAGCCGAGGCCTGGGCGCAGTACGGCGTCTTTGCCAACTGCATAGCCCCAGGCTCCATGCTCAACGGCGGCATGAACAAGACCCAGTCCGCAGAGACCAAGGCCAAGATTTCCGCCAAGGTCTGCCAGCGCCGCATGGGCCGCTACGGCGACATGAGCGGCGTGCTGATGTTCCTCGTCTCCGACGCCTGCAGCTACACCCAGGGCGAGGTCATAACCTGCGACGGAGGTCTGATACTGCCGGCATACTGATTGCAAAGGAGCTGCGGATATGAAAAACACAAGCGGATTGAGAGTTTCCTTCCCTGTCGCCGCCACCTGGTTCGGCGCCCTGTTCGGGCCGTCGCTGATGAGCGGCGCCTACGCGGCCGCATACTTCCTCCCCTATGGCTCCTGGGCCATAGTGCTGCCCTTTGTCGCCTTCACGCTGATATGCCTCTTCGCGGCCCTGGCCGCGAACATAGTCCGCATCCACAAGGCCTACGACTACTCCAGCTTTGCACGGGCGATCTACGGCCGCGCCTACCGCGTCCTCATGCCGCTGCTGGACTACGACATACTCATGGCCATGTGCCTCGGCGGGGCGAGCTGCATCGCCACCGTGTCCGAGCTGCTTGCGCGCTTCGGCATACCGCCGCTGGCCTCGGCCGTGGCCTTCTCCGCCCTCTCGCTGCTCATCACGGTATACGGCGAGGGCGCCGTGCGCCGTTTCTCCAGCGTCATGACCTTTGTCATGATGGCCGCGTTCGTGTTTTTCGCCGCGCTCTTCGTGCTGGCCAAGCCGGAAGGCATCCCCGCCGCGCTCAGCAGCTGGGACCTCTCCGGCGAGGCCAGCCTCGGCCAGGGCATAAAGGGCGCGCTGCTGCTGGGCCTGTCGAATTTCGGTATGGTCGGCGGCTCGCTCTGCGCCGTGGAGCAGAACGTCACCACGGCCAGGGAATGCCGTCAGATAGGCTATCTGAGCTACATCCTCAACAGCATCCTGATGGCCGTCGGCGCGTTCATGCTCATGATATACGTACCCGAGGTGCTGGGCCAGTCCACCCCCACCGTCACGGTGATGGAGACCTATATCGAGCCTCTGCACCCCTACATCACCATCTTTTACTACGTCCTGATGTTCATGGCCCTGATAACCAGCGCCGTGCCTCAGGCTCACGCCGTCGTAAGCCGCATCGGCCATATGTCCGCGCGGCGCGGCGGCGCCGAGAAAGCCGGGCGCCTGCGCATAGGCGTAATCGGCGGGGTCTACTTTGTCGTCTGCATCGCGCTTTCCATGCTCGGGCTGATGACGATAGTCTCCAAGGGCTACTCCTTCAGCGCCTACCTCCACGTCGGCCTGCTGGCCGTGCCGATAGCGCTGTGGTATGTGCGCAAGCTGCCGGTATTCAGGAGAAAAACGGAGAACAGAAAATGAGATACGTTCGGGATGGTAAACTAGACACTTTCAGCGAAGAGGGCTTCGACAGCCTGGAGGCCCGCGTCCAGCGGCTGGAGGACCTGCGCTCCATAGAGGAGCTGGTGACCAGCTACACGCGCTTCGCCGACCTCGCCGACCCGGAGGGCATGGTCGCCTGCTTTGCGGAAAACGGCGTCCTGCGCTGGACGCCGTCCGGCCCGCCGGACGCCGTGGGGCGCGAGACGCTGCGCGGATACTTCCGCCACGCCGTCGGCCGCTCGCGAACGCAGGAGCACTTCTGCACGGATTTCCAGCTGCGCTTTACCTCTCGCGGCAGCGCCGTGGGCGTCTGCAATATGCTGTCCTGGCAGATCTGGAAGGACGACTCAAAACCCTGGACGGTGTGCAGCGGGAAGTATGAGTTCGCCGCGGTGAAGGAGGACGGGCGTTGGCTGCTCTCCTCGCTCTGCCTGACCCTGAATGCGAAGATAGAGCGGCACGGCATAGCCGGCGGGCGCGAGCGCGAGCAGTTCGGCCGCCCCTGGCCGCCGGAGGCGCTTGGAGGGGAAGTATGAACTGCTACGATTATTTCCGCCGCCAGGGCCGCCTCAGCCCGGATAAGACCGCCCTCGTCTGCGGCGGCCGCCGCCTGAGCTATGGGGAGCTGAACGACGAGACCGACCGCCTGGCCTGGGGCCTGCGCGAAGCCGGCATAGGCCGCGGCACGGTCGCCGCCATAGTCATGCGCAACAGCGTGGACATGGTCGAGTGCCTCTTCGCGCTCTGGAAGCTGGGCGCGAAGGCCGCGCCGCTGAATTTCCGCGAGAGCGCGGAGAATCTCGGCCTCATGCTGGACATCTCGCGCGCGGGCGCGCTCGTCTGCCCCTCTACCCTCGCCGGCGCCCTGCTGCGCGGCCGCGAGGGCCTGACCTACATCGCCTCCGACGGCGAGCACAGCGGCCTCACGCTGGAGAAGCTGCGCCGCTCGGGCCGCGTCTGGGACGCGGAGGCGGTCCCCGGCGGGGAGGAGCTGCTGTACATCTTCACCAGCGGCACCACCGGCACGCCCAAGGCCGCCGTACACACCGGCGAGGCGCTGGCCGAGTTTTCGCTGCGCTGCTACGAGTTCGGCGGGCTGTACGACCCTGAGGACGTGTTCCTCAACTACTCGCCCCTCTGCCACATAGGCGGCATACGCATACTGCTGGGCAACCTCATGTGCGGCGCGACGCTGGTGCTCGCCTCCTCCTTCGAGCCGGACGAGGTGCTCTCGCTCATAGAGCGCGAGCGCGTGACGCAAATGTTCATCATCCCGCCCTCTATGGTCATGCGGCTGAAGAACGCCTCCGCCCGCGGCGCGTTGGGCAGCCTGCGGCGCATCCGCGTCAGCGGCGGGCTTTGCACCCGCGAGGCGGCGGAGGAGCTGTTCGAGCGCTTCGGCGGCGTGACGCTGATAAACGGCTACGGCTCCTCGGAGAGCGCCGTCTCTACCTTCAACGAGATAAGCCGCGAGGCCTATCTCAAAAACCCCACGCTGATAAAGTCCGTCGGCAGGCCGCTGCCCGGCTGCGAGATACGCCTGCTGGGCGAGGACGGCCGGGACATAGGCGAGCCGTGCGTGGCCGGGGAGGCCTACGGGCGCTGTCCCTACGGCTTCAAGCGCTATCAGAAGCTCACCGGCAGCGAGTTCCCCGGCGAGTGGTTCGACACCGGCGACCTGCTGCGTGCCGACGCCGAGGGCAACTACTACTTCGCCAGCCGGAAGAAGGACATCATCAAGTCCGGCGGCGAGAACGTGTTCGCCGGCGAGGTGGAGGCCGTGCTCGCCCGTCACCCCGCCGTGGCGGAGTGCGCCGTATTCAAGACCCGGCACGAGACGCTGGGCGAGGCCGTGTCCGCGGCCGTAGTGCTGCGCGAGGGCTGGAGCTGTACGGCGCGCAACCTATTCGACTTCTGCAAGGCCAACATGGCCAGCTATAAGAAACCTATACGCTACTTCTTTGTGGAAAGCCTGCCCCGCACCGCCTCCGGCAAGGTGCGCAAGGCCGCCCTGGAGGAGCTGGCGGAAAAGGGGGAGCTGTAAAGTGAGATTTACGCCCAGGGACGGCATCCTCTTCGGCGTGCTGTGCATAGGCTTCGCCGTCTACAGCGCGCTGAACAAGGGCGAACTGTGGCAGATGGGCGCGGCGCTGGCAATCGGCCTAGCCGTCGGCGGCGTCTCGGCGGCCGCCCTGCTCAAGGGGAGGCGCCGCGGAAAATAGCGGGCAGTTCTGCGCAGCCCGGCAGGGCGATGCGCGCAAAACTGCTCAGTATTTCCCGCCGGAGCGCCGGTACGCGGCCCCCGGCCGCTGCGGCGAGCTGGCACGGCTTTTGCAATACAACACTCTGGAGTTTCACCGCAATACACACAGGAGGCTAGAAAATGAAGAAGCTGTATCAACCCATTATGATCAACAAGCTGGAGCTTAAGAACCGCATCGTGATGTCGCCCTGCGGCATAAACAACACGGTGGACGGCTGCATGACCGACCAGGACGTCGCCTTTTACCGCAGGCGCGCCCGCGGCGGCGTCGGCCTCATCGTCGTGGCCAACCTGCAGTGGGACAAGGTCCGCTACAACCCCGGCAGCGGCGCGCACATCATCGAGAAGCGCACCCTCCCCTCGCTCAAGCGCGTCACCGACGCCATACACGAGGAGGGCGGCAAGGTCTTTGCCCAGCTGCTGCACCAGGGCCGCTACGCCGTCCGCGCCAAGTACCAGGGCGAGCAGGCCGTGGCCCCCTCCGCCGTCCCCTCCCGCTACACGCACATGGAGATGCCGCGCGAGCTGACGGTCGAGGAGATACATCAGTTCGTAGAGTGGCAGGCCGAGGCCGCCGCCAACGCCCTCGAGGCCGGCTTCGACGGCATAGAGATAGAGACGAACTCCGGCTACCTCTACGGGCAGTTCTTCTCCCCGCTGACCAACCTGCGCACCGACGAGTACGGCGGTGACATCCACGGCCGCACCCGCTTCCTCATAGAGACGCTGACGGCCGTCCGCAAGGTCATCGGCCCTGACGTCCCGCTGACCATACGCATAGGCGGCAACGACTTCGTCCCCGGCAGCTGCAACTCCGACGACATCGCGGACATCTGCGAGCTGGTGGACAAGACCGGGCTTATCGACGGCTTCTCCGTCACCGGCGGCTGGCACGAGGCCTCCGTCCCCCTGGTGACCATGGAGCTGCCCCACGGCACCTACGCCTACCTCGGCAAGGGCATAAAGGCCCGCGTCCACGTCCCCGTTATGATGGGCAACCGCATGAACATCCCCAAGGCCGAGGAGCTTGTCGAGCGCGGCGACATAGACATGGCCGTCATGGGCCGTCCGCTCTTCGCCGACCCCGAGCTGCCCAACAAGGCCATGGCCGGCCGTCCCGACCTCATCCGCCCCTGCATCGGCTGCAACGCCGGCTGCCTCGACGCCGGCCTCAAGGGCATACCCGCCGGCTGCATCTCCAACCCGGAGGCCAACCGCGAGACGCAGTACATGGACGCCGAGGGCCGCCTGCCCACCGAGGTCAAGAGCGAAAACCCGATGAAGATACTCGTGATAGGCGCCGGCCCGTCCGGCATGGAGTTTGCCCGCGTGGCCAGCCTGCGCGGCCACAAGGTCACCGTCTGGGAGAAGCGCGGCCGCACTCTCGGCCTCACGCTCCTGGCCGCCACTCCCCCGCGCCGCTACGACATCCGCTACATAGGCCAGTGGCAGGAGCGCGTCTGCCGCGAGCAGGGCGTCGAGTTCGTGCTGAACAAGACCGCCACCGTGGAGAACATCCTCGCCGCCGTCAAGGAGGAGGGCTATGACCGCGTGGTGCTCGCCTGCGGCTCCGAGGCCCTGACGCCCATGTTCCCGGTCGAGGAGGGCGCGAACGTCGTCCAGGCCTGGGACGTCCTCGAGGGCAACGCCGAGGTCGGCAAGCAGGTCGTCGTGATAGGCGGCGGCGCCGTCGGCGTGGAGACCGCCGAGTACATCGGCGAGATCGGCACGCTCACCGCCGACGAGCTGCGCTTCATGATGATCTTCGACGCCGAGCCGCACGACAAGATAAAGTACCTGCTCAATCACGGCAGCAAGAAGGTCTCCGTCGTGGAGATGCAGCCGAAGCTCGCCACCGACATCAACCCGGGCTGCCGCTGGTCCATCATGATGCGCGTGCGCCAGCTGGGCATCGACATCTACAAGAGCAGCAAGGTCACCGCCATCAAACGCGACGGCGTGGTCATCGAAAACGAGAAGGGCGAGAGCTTCATCCCCGCCGACACGATGGTGCTCGCCATGGGCGCGCGCCCGAACAACGCCATGCTCGAGGCCCTGCGCGCCGCCGGCGTGACCGCCGACACCATAGGCGACGCCACCGAGGTCGGCAAGATCCCCGACGCCGTCGGCGCCGGCTACCGTCTCGCCGCCAAGCTCTGAGCCTTAAGGAGGAGATACAATGTCTGACAAGCCGCTGCTGCTTACCAGGGGCCGCATAGGCAAAATGGAGCTTAAAAACCGCATCGTCATGGCCCCCATGGGTACCACGGGCGACGCCGACGGCGGTTACTCCGCGCGCAGCATAGAGTACTTCGAGGAGCGCGCCAAGGGCGGGACCGGCCTCATAATCACCGGCCGCAACGCCTCCGTGCTCGAGTACGAGGGCTACTCCTGCTCCGCCCTCTCCGATTACCACCACGTCAACCGCCTGGGCATCCTGGCCGACAGGCTGCACGCCTACGGCGCCAAGCTCTGCGTCCAGATAGGGCCGGGCCTGGGCCGCATAATGTACACCTCGGCCACCAAGCCCCCCTACTCCTGCAGCCCCATCCCCTCGTTCTGGTTCCCCAACCTCATGTGCAAGGAGCTGAGCGTGGACGACATACGCTTCATAACCGACAAGGTCGGCTACTCCGCCAAGCTGGCCATGGACGCCGGCGCGGACGCGGTCGAGATGCACGCCTACGGCAGCTACCTCGCCGACCAGTTCATGACCGAGGCCTTCAACCACCGCACTGACCAGTACGGCGGCAGCCTTGAGAACCGCGTGCGCTTCCTCGGCGAGTGCATAGAGGCCGTGCAGCGCTACTGCGGCAAAGACTTCGTGCAGATAGTCAAGTTCACGCCCGTCCACTGCCTGGACAAGCCCGGCTACCGCAAGCTGGAGGAGGGCGTGGAGATAGCCAAGCTGCTCGAGCAGTGGGGCGCGCACGCCCTGCACGTGGACACCGGCTGCTACGAGGTCTGGTACCGCCAGATCCCCACGGTCTACCAGGACGAGGGCTGCCAGCTCTTCGCCGCCGAGGCCGTCAAGAAGGCCGTGGGCATCCCCGTGATAACCCAGGGCAAGCTCAACCGCCCCGAGTACGCGGAAAAGGTGCTGCGCGACGGCACCGCGGACTTCATCGCGCTGGGCCACCAGCACATCGCCGACCCCATGTTCGCCCGCAAGGTCAAGGAGCACCGCGAGGAGGACATCCGCCCCTGCATAGGCTGCAACGAGTGCCTGCGCGTGGGCCACTTCGGCCGCTACATCTCCTGCTCTGTCAACCCCACCGCCCATCACGAGATAGACTACAAGCTTGAGCCGGACCCGACGCACAGCTCCGTGCTGGTCGTCGGCGGCGGCTGCGGCGGCATGGAGGCCGCGCTGACCGCGGCCGAGCGCGGTATGCGCGTGGAGCTGTGGGAAAAGACCGGCGAGCTGGGCGGTATGCTGCTCGCCGCCGGCGCGCCCGAGTTCAAGAAGGACGTGCGCAAGTACACCGCCTACCTCATCCGCCAGATCGGCAAGTCCGCCGTCACCGTGCGCATGAACAAGACCGCCACGGCCGGCGAGATCGCCGCCGCCGGCTTTGACCACGTCGTCATCGCCACCGGCGCGGAGGCCAACGTCCCCGGCATACCCGGCGTGGAGAACGCCGTGCAGGCCATACCCGTGCTGCGCGGCCAGGTGGAACCTGCGGACGAGTGCGTCGTGATAGGCGGCGGCATCGTCGGCGTGGAGACGGCGCTGTACCTCGACAGCATAGGCCGCAAGGTCACGCTCACCGTGCGCAGCAGCCTCAAGTACGTCGACGAGTCCAAGAACAACGTCCAATGCCTCAGCGATATGCTCAAGGCCTCCAATATCACCATCCTCGAGGGCGCGAAGCCGCTGGAGATAGGCCCCGGCGCCGTGCGCTTCGAGAAGGACGGCGAGGAGCTGAGCGTCAAGGCCGGCACCACCGTCCTCGCCTGCGGCTATCACCCGCTCAAGGCCCTGGCCGACGAGCTGGACGAGCTGGGCGTGGACTGCGACCTCATCGGCAACGCGCTGGCCCCGCGCAAGATAATAAACGCCGTCAGCGAAGGCTATCACGCCGTGCGGCGTATGTAAAACCATCGGCAGGGGAAGGCCGCCGGCCTTTCCCTGCCGCCTTCCCCTCCCAATGCGGAGGCATAAAAGCGGCGGGGCCGTCCGGCCCCGCCGCTTTTCTTCAATTTTTGCGCCGGCTTATTGACAAGGGGCCGTGCTTAACAGTAAAATCTAAGCAGTTCCCCGCTCAGAAGAGCAGGAGGAAGGCCGCGGCCCCCGCGCCCTCGTAGTCGTATTCCCCGATGCTTCTGCGGCCCCAGCCGGTACCCTCGTACACCGTGCCTCCGACGTACTCCCCTATGCAGGTACGGCCCCAGCCCGTGCCGCGGTAGATGCACCCGTTCTCGTACTCCCCTATGCAGGTGCGGCCCCAGCCCGTGCCGGAGTAGATGCTGCCGCGCTCGTACTCTCCCACGCAGGTACGGCCCCAGCCGGTCCCCGAATAGATCCTGCCGTTGTCGCACTCGCCGACGCGGGTCTTGCCCCAACCGGTACCTCTGTATATGCTGCTCATTTCATCGCGTCCTTTCAGGTTTATTTCAGGCCCTGCCTGTCTTGTGACTAAACTCTAGCACGGCGCGCGTGCAAAACTGTCGTTTGAGCGCCGCCGGCGGAAATATTTTTGGAGGCGGACCATGGACGGCCAGTCGCTAGCACAAGGCGCCGTTTTGGCGGACAAATACAAGATCCTCGACGTGATAGGCCGGGGCGGCTTCGGCATAACCTACCTTGCCGAGTGCTCCTGGTCGCGCGAGCGCGTGGCGGTCAAGGAGCTGTTCTGGGCCGGGCATATGCGCCGGGCGGCGGACGGCGCGGCGCTGGAGGCGGCGGACCCGGCCGAGCAGGCCGACGCCGACGGGCTGTGCGAGCGCTTCCTGCGCGAGGCGAGGACGCTGTATGAGTTCCGCGACGAGCCGGGCGTGGTGCGCATAGAGGACTACTTCCGCGAAAACGGCACGGCCTACATAGTGATGGAGTACCTGAGCGGCGAGACGCTGGAGCAGCGCGTCCGGCGCGCCGGGCCTATGGACCCGGCGGAGCTGTGCCGTATGCTGCGCGGCGCGCTCTCGTCGCTTTCCCGTATGCACGCCGCGGGCTGGGTCCACCGGGACATCAGCCCGGAGAACCTCATGCTCCTGCCCGACGGGCGCATAAAGCTGCTGGACTTCGGCGCGGTGCGCCGCTATGGCGAGCAGCTGCGCCGGAATTCCTACTACCAGAAGAGCAGCTACTCCCCGCCCGAGCAGTACTCCGCGGAGGGCCGGCTCGGCCCCTGGACGGACGTGTACGCCATCTGCGCCACCATATACCGCTGCGTCACCGGCGTGCGCCCGCCCGATTCGCTCGCGCGCAGGTATAAGGACGACCTGCCCGCGCCCTCGTCCCTCAACAGCGCCGTAACGCCGGCCCTGGAGCACGCGCTGCTGCGCGGCCTGGCCCTGGAGCCTGAGCGACGCTTCAGGAGCGTGGACGAGCTGGCGGCCGCCCTGGAGAAGTCCGCGGACCCCTCCTCCCGGCGCCGCCGCGCCCGCCGACGCGCCGCCGCGGCCCTAGCCGCCGTCCTGCTGGCGCTGGGCGCCGCGCTCGGCGTCTATTTCGCCCGGCGGGCCGCCGACCCGCTCAGCGGCGTCGAGGCCGGCGAGTTCTACCTCTTCCCCTGGGCGGAGCTGTCGGACGGCGAGCTGTACGAGGCCCGCGAAGCCCTCGCCGCGCAGCTGGAGGAGCTGACCGGCGGAGCGTACGAGCTGCGCGAGCTGGACGGCGGGCTGTACTTCCGCGTCCCCGACTCCGCCGTGCCGGAGGGCGACGGCTTCGCCATGCTCGACGCGCTGCTGGCGGGCGCGCAGCTCCAGCAGGACTTCGGCGCGCGCTACCTGCCCGAGGTCAGCTGGGACCCCGCCGCGCGCTACGGCGGGAACCAATGCCCGCCCGGGGAGCTGAGCGGCGAGACCGTCATGGTGGTCTTCAGCGTCAGCGAGGTGGAGGCTGAAAACCTTGACGCCTCCTTCGAGGCCGAGCTGGACACCGTTATCAAGGCCCGGCTTGACAGCCTGGGCGCGCCCTACGCCTACGGCACGCTGTCCAACGGCGACAAGGCGCTGCGCATAAGCACCGGGCGCATGAACGCCGTCGTACAGCGCTCGCTCTTCGACCAGCCGTATATCGAAATATGTGGCGAATATGCGCAGGAAAACGACATATTCGACATGGCCCCGGCCCAGGGCAGCCTGGAAACGCTTGAGTACGGCGGCGGCTACGCCGTCCGCTACAGCGGCGCCGAGTCGTTCTTCTCCACCGGCGTCGAGCCGTTTGTCGAAAGCGCGGGGCGGTACGGGCTGACGGAGG
>CALWYT010000130.1 GCA_944385835.1 uncultured Oscillospiraceae bacterium
TCCAGGTCTTTATGAAGTACGGCGGCGCGATGCTGCGCGGCGTCCTGCGCGGCTCCTTCGCCTGCTACGATATGTTCATGAACATCCTGCCCGCGGCCGTGGTCACGACCCTCGCCGTGTTCGCCAACATCGGCGGCTTCGCCTACGCCATACTCACCCATCAGGGCGCGTCCGTCGTCCTCGCAAGCGTGCTGGGCCTGCTCAACAGCATGTACCTCGCCGTCTTTGCCATCGGCGCGCTGACCACGCTCTCGGAGTGGAAGCGCATCTACGCGCCGGCCTGGAAGAAGATAGTTTTCACCTTGACCTTCCCGCTTTTCATGCTCACGTACATACCCTGCACCGTCGCCGGCATCCTCGCGCGCGACGTCAGCTGGAAGCCGATAGAGCACACGCGCGCGGCGAACCTCGCCGAAATACGCGCCGGCGCCAGACGCACAGCCTGACGCCGCCGTTCCCCCCTTTGCCGGGCCGCCCTCCATACCGGGGAGGGCGGCCCCTTTTCGCCGCCGGGCGCCTATGCCGCCGCAAAACAAAACCGCAGCCCGGCGAAGCGGCTGCGGTTTTGAAAGTAGGAGCAAGGGATCGCTGTTTTCGCCTTCAACTCAGCTTCAAACAAAATTGAAGCCCAACGAAGTGGGTTCAATTTTGGAAGGAGGAACGGATGTAACGGAGTGGATGATGTCTTTTTTGCCGCAGGCATAAAAAGACGTCGGAACGGAGTGAAATCCGTTCCGACGCTGGTCCGAGTGGCGAGATTCGAACTCGCGGCCTCCAGCTCCCAAAGCTGGCGCGCTACCGGCTGCGCAACACCCGGATATGGATGCCGGCCCGGCGGGCCGGTTGACCGAACTGCTAAATTATACACTGCCCGTTCAAAAACTGCAACCTTTTCTTCGTTGAAGTTTCCGTCGGAGTGTGGTACTATAGCCGCAGAGCGGCTATAGTACCGTGGGTTAATGTCCTTTTTCTCGCCCCTTGCGGGGCAACCGAAAAAGATGACGTTGTACCACGACGGCGCAGCCGTCATGGTACTATAGCCGCAGAGCGGCTATTGTACCGTGGGTTAATGTCCTTTTTCTCGCTCCTTCGGGGCAACCGAAAAAGATGACGCAATCTGGTCCGGAGTGTGAAAACCGTGAGAATGAGAAAAAAACCTAACCTTATACCCCGGCTGGAGCGCTGCGCCCATGTGCTGGAGAACTCGCCGGAGTCCCTGCGCGGCAGCTGGCTGGACGCGTACCCGGCCTTCGCCGCGCTGCAGGTCGAGCTGGGCTGCGGCAAGGGCCGCTTTACCTGCGATATGGCCGGGCGCAGCCCCCGGACTCTCTTCGTTGCGATCGAAAAGGTACCCGACGCCCTGGTCGTGGCGATGGAGAGGGCCTGTTCCCTGGGGCTGGGCAATGTCCGCTTCCTGGCGCAGGACGCGGCCAACCTGGGGGAATACTTCGCCCCCGGCGAGGTGGGCCGCATCTACATAAACTTTCCCGACCCCTGGCCGAAGAAGCGGCAGTTCAAGCGCCGCCTGACTGCGCCGAGCTTCCAGAAGCTGTGCTGGGACGCGCTCTGCCCCGGCGGCGAGCTATGGTTCAAGACCGACAACGCCGGCCTGTTCGAGTGGAGCCTTGAGCAGTACCGGCTCTGCGGCTGGGACGTGCGCGAGGTCTCGCGCGACTGGCGCGACGAGGTCATGACCGACTACGAGGCCAAGTTCCGCGAGCAGGGCGTGAAGATAAACCGGCTGGTCGCGGTGAAATCCGGCGAGTTTGCCGTGAGAAGGGCGGAGGACGAGGCATGAGGCTCATATCCTGGAACGTCAACGGCCTGCGCGCCGCGGTGAAAAAGGGTTTTATGGAGAGCTTCGCGGCGCTGGACGCGGACATTTTCTGCCTTCAGGAGACGAAGCTCCAGGCCGGGCAGATAGAGCTGGACCTGCCCGGCTATCATCAGTACTGGTGCTACGCCGACAAGAAGGGCTACTCCGGCACGGCGGTGTTCACCCGCGTGGAGCCGCTTTCGGTCAGCTACAACCTCGGCGTGGACGAGTACGACCACGAGGGCCGCGTGATAACCTGCGAGTTCGCGGACTTCTACCTTGTCTGCTGCTATACGCCCAATTCCCAGGACGGGCTGAAGCGCCTGGACTACCGCATGAGCTGGGAGGACGCCTTCCGCGGCTACCTGGCGGGGCTGGACAGGGCCAAGCCGGTCATAATGTGCGGCGACCTCAACGTCGCGCACGAAGAGGCAGATCTCAAGAACCCCTCGACGAACCGCATGAACGCCGGCTTCACCGACCAGGAGCGCGGCAAGATGACCGAGCTGCTCGCCGCGGGCTTTACTGACAGCTTCCGCTACCTCTACCCGGACAGGCGCGACGCCTATTCCTGGTGGAGCTTCCGCGCCGCGGCGAGGGAGAGGAACGTCGGCTGGCGCATCGACTACTTCATCTGCTCCGACCGGCTGCGCGGGCGCATCGCCGACGCGAAAATCTACCCCGAGATCATGGGCAGCGACCACTGCCCCGTGGGGCTGGAGCTGAAGTGAGCGGCTTTTCCATCGGAGGCGTGCCTCTCTCCGGGCGCGCCGTGCTCGCGCCGATGGCCGGCGTGAGCGACGCCGCCTTCCGCACGCTGTGCCTGGAGCAGGGCGCGGCGCTGGCGTATACGGAGATGGTCAGCGCCAAGGCGCTGTGCTATAATGACAAAAAGACCGGCGCGCTTTTGTACATACCCGACAAGATGGGCCGCCCCGTCGCCGCGCAGATATTCGGCCACGAGCCGGAGAGCATGGCGGAGGGGGCCAGGAAGGCGCTGGAGCTGAGCGGCGCGGACATAATCGACATCAATATGGGCTGCCCTGTCGGCAAGATAGTCAAGGGCGGCGACGGCTCGGCGCTGATGCGCTCGCCGGAGCTGGCCGGCGAGATAGTCGCCGCCGTAGCGCGCGCAGTGGACGTCCCCGTGACGGTGAAGATGCGCAAGGGCTGGGATTCCGGCAGCGTCAACTGCGTGGAGCTTGCCAGGATATGCGAGCAGGCCGGGGCCGCGGCCATCGCGGTACACGGGCGCACGCGGGTGCAGATGTACTCCGGCCGCGCCGACTGGGACGCGATACGCGAGGTCGTCAGGGCCGTGAGCGTACCCGTCATAGCCAACGGCGACGTATTCTCCGGCGAGGACGCGGCGCGCATCATCAAATATACGGGCGCGGCCGCCTGCATGATAGGCCGGGGCAGCTTTGGCGACCCGTGGATCTTCGCCGCGGCCAACGCGGCGATAGAGGGGCGCGGCATCCCGGCCGGGCCGCCGCTGGATGTGAAGCTCGCGGCGGCCTACCGGCAGGTGGAGCTGGCGGCCGTGGAGAAGGGCGAGCGCCTGGCCTGCATAGAGGCCCGCGCAAGGATACCCAACTACCTGCGCGGCGTGCCGCATTCGGCGGAATACAAAAACGAACTGGTGCATATTTCCACGCTTGAGGAGCTGCGGCGGATACTCCGCCGCGCGGAGATGAACCTGCGCTAGGCGCGCAGGGCGGTTACAGGCGTAAGCGAGAGGTGAAAGCGTTTGACCCGTGAGCAGGAGCGGGAGATCATCGAGAAGGTGGTCGCCGGCGACACCGAGGCCTTCGAGGCGCTGGTGCTGGAACATCAGAATAAGGTTTACAGCCTCGCGCTGCGCATGGTCGGCAACGAGGAGGACGCGCGCGACATGGCGCAGGAGGCCTTCATCAGGGCCTTCAATTCCCTGGCGGGCTTCCGGGGCGACAGCAAGTTCTCCGTCTGGATTTACCGGCTGACGAGCAACATATGCATCGACTTCCTGCGCTCGCGCGCCAAAAAGCGCACCGTTTCCATGACTTGGGCCGACGATGAGGGCGGCGAGGCCGGGGAGCTGGAGATCCCGGACGAGACCTGGTCGCCGGCCGAGAGGCTGGAGCGCAGCGAGACGCGCGAGAGCGTGCGCCGCGGCCTGGATTCGCTCAGCCCGCAGTACCGCGAGATACTGCTGCTGCGCGAGATAAACGGCCTCAGCTACGACGAGATAAGCGAGGCCCTGGGCATAGAGCCGGGGACGGTGAAATCCAGGATATTCAGGGCGCGAAAAAAACTTTGCGATTTTCTGCTCAGCGAGGGGAACATTCCGGGGCCGGGCGCGTCAAACGCACCGAAGGGAGGAACGGGTGTATGAGCCGCTGTGAAAATTTTCTGGAAATGTCCAGCCGGTATCTGGACGGCGACTTGAACCCAGACGAAGAGCAATCGCTGCTTTCGCACCTCGCGGAATGCCCGGACTGCCGCAGGGCCTATGAGGCCATGCGCGCCGTCTCGCTGGAGCTTGACGTGACCGACGCCCCGGAGGGCTTCGCCGCCGGGGTGATGGGGGCGGTTCGCGCCGCCGCGCCCGGCAGGAGGCCGAGGAGGCTGGCCGCGGGCCGCGGACGCGCCGCGCGCATCGCCGCGCTGGCAGCCTGCTGCGCGCTGATCGCCGCCGCGGGGCTGAAGCTGGCGTCGGAGTCCGGCCCCGCCGCGAATGAGAGCGAGCCTGCCTCGTTCGGCGCGGTCAGCGTCGAGCGCGACATCGCCCCGGCCAACGCCGGCGACGTGGTGGACCGAGATATTACCGGCGACGACGCCGAGCCGGCGGTTTCCGCGTCCAGCTGCGCCGCGAAAGTCGACGCCGTCACCGTGCAGGAGGGCGAGGTCGTCAGCCACAGCAGGGACGGCGGGTATATCGCCGAGCTGGCGGAGATACTCAGCTGGTCTCGCGCGGCCGAGTCGGCGCCGCAGGGAGAGCCGGACTGGGTGATAACCGCCGAGGTCGACGCGGGCGAGCTGGTGCTGAACGTCTGGGACGAGCAGGGCGAGCTGCTCTGCGAGGACGGCTCCGGCGAGGCCTGGTACGCGCTGGGCGACGCCGACGAGCTGCGCGAGGCGCTTACCTGACGGGTTCGGAAAGCGGCTCCCGGAGCGGGGATTACAGCCCCCTCCGGGAGCTTTTTCCATGCGTTTTTCAGAAAAAACGCGTATTTTTGGCCTTGAATTATACAAGGCGCTGTGGTATAATCTTAAGCTGAATTGAAATCGCGCTTTTTCTGCGTCAGACTGTTTTAGTGGTGGGATACAAAGTGAAACAAGCAAAGGTCTCCAACAACGTCATCCGTCGTATGCCGCGCTACCTCCGCAAGCTCGACGAGCTAAAGGCCGCCGGCGTCGACCGCATATCCTCCTTCGAGCTGGGGCGGCAGATGGGCCTGACCAGCAGCCAGATACGGCAGGACTTCAGCTGCTTCGGCGAGTTCGGCCAGCAGGGCTACGGCTATAACGTCACGGGCCTGCGCGGCGAGATCGCCGGCATACTCGGCATGAACCGCGACTTTTCCGTCATCCTCGTCGGCGTCGGCAACATAGGCCGCGCCATGATAGAGAACTTCTGCTTCGAGCAGTACGGCTTCCACCTGCTCGCGGCTTTTGACGTGCGCCCCGAGGTTGTCGGCAGCGACATATCGGGCGTCCGCGTCCACGATATAAGCGAACTGAAAAACCTCCTTGAGACGCACCGTGTGGACATAGCGGTGCTCTCCGTGCCGAAGCTCATCGCGAACAAGGTCGCGCGCGAGCTGGTCGAGCACGGCGTCAAGGCCATCTGGAACTTCACCAATATCGAGCTTGACGTCAGCGAGAGCGAGGCCATAGTCGAGAACATCCACTTCTCCGACAGCCTGCTCGCCCTCGGCTACTACCTGGGCGAAAAGCTCGACGCCGAGGCCGCGGCGGCGGCCAAGCAGGCCAGGCAATGAGGGCGCGGCGGGCCGTCAGCGCCGCTTTGGCCGCGGCGCTGCTCTGCTTGGCTTCGCCGGCTTCCGCGGCGGGGACGGCGTCCGATTCCCTTGTCACCCGCTCGGCGGCGGAGGACTGGGGCGGCGCGCTGCTCGACGAGGCGGCGGGCGGCCTGGGCGCCGCGCTCGGCGAGGCGCTCACGGGTCCCGGCGCGCGCATATACGACCTGGACGGCGGCGACGCCGTCGTCCTGCGCGAGGGGGCCAGCGTGCTGCTGCTCTCCGGCGGGGCGCGCGTCTCGGCCGCAGGCACGCTGGTGAACGTCACGTTGGGCCTCCCGGCAGGAAGCGGCGGGCTGAACCCGGCGCAGCTTTACGTCGTCGGCGGGGATTCCTCGGCGCGTGTGACGGCGCAGGATTCCGCCAGGGCGGCCGTCTGGGGCGGCGCCGAGCTGCAGCGCGGCGAGGTGGTGTTCGCCGACGTCCCCGTGGGGACCTGGTATTACGACTACGTCTACGCGGCCGTGGCCGCGGGCGTGATAGACGGCATGAACAGCTACGAGTTCGCGCCGGAGAGCGGCTTTACCGCCGCGCAGGCGGTGAAGATAGCCGCCTGCCTCCACCAGCTCTATCACGAGGGGTCCGTCTCGCTTGAGAACGACCCGGAGCTGTGGTACCGCAGCTACATCGAATACGCCGTGGCCAACGGCGTGGCGGAGAGCCGCTACGCGGAGATGGGCGTGGACGAGCTGAACTCGCCCATAGACCGGCGTAACTTCGCCGTGCTATTCTACAACGCCATGCCGGCGTACGAATACGCGCCCATAAACGACGTGGCGGGCGTCGCCGACGTCGCGGCGGGCAGCTACGGCGCGGAGGAGATACTCGCGCTCTACCGCGCGGGCGTGCTCACCGGCATCAACGCCGAGGGCGACTTCTGGCCCGACAGCGGCATCCGCCGCAACGAGGCCGCCGCGATAGTCGCGCGTATGCTGGACGAGAGCCTGAGGGTAAAGCTGTAAGCGGACAGTGCCGCCGCCACACAAGGGCGGCCCTTCGGCTTTGCCTTTCCGCTTCGGCGCTGACGCTTGAGCAGGATGGGATGCGCATGGAAGCGTACCCCGCGGACCCAGAGTTGGACGCCATCCTTGCCCCGTATGAGGAGCTTATACGCAAAGTAACCGGGGACGCTTTCGGCGTCCCCTTTAATTTTTGCGAGGTGCTTATATGGACACCATAGCTGCGATAGCCACCGGGAGCCAGGTCTCGGCGATAGGCATAGTGCGCGTCTCCGGGCCGGAGGCCGCCGCGCTGATGGACCGCGTATTCTCGCCGGCGGACGGGAAGCCCATGAGCGCGCACGGCGACAGGAAGCTGGTCTACGGCGCGCTGCGCGCGGCGGACGGGGCCGTGCTGGACTACTGCCTCTGCACGCTGAGCCGCGCGCCGCGCTCCTACACCGGCGAGGACACGGCCGAGCTGCAGTGCCACGGCTCGCCCGTCGTGCTGGCGGAGGCGCTGCGCGCGCTCTTCAGCCTGGGCGCTCGCCAGGCCCTGCCAGGCGAATTCACCAAGCGCGCCTTCCTGAACGGGCGCATGGACCTGAGCCAGGCCGAGGCGGTCGTGGACGTAATAGACGCGGAGACGCCGCTCGCCGCCGAAAACGCCGCCGGCCAGCTGGCCGGGGCCGTGACGCGCAGGACGGACGAGGTCTACGCCCTGCTCTGCGACATCGCGGCGCATTTTGCCGCGGTACTGGACTATCCCGACGAGGACATAGAGCCGTTTGAGCTGGCGGACTACGCCGCCGCCCTGGACGGCGCCATCTCGCGGCTGGAGCGGCTGGAGCGCAGCTTCGAGGGCGGGCGCGTGCTGCGCGAGGGGCTGCGCTGCGCGCTGGTGGGCAGGCCGAACGCGGGCAAAAGCTCGCTCATGAACGCGCTGCTGGGCTGGGAGCGGGCGATTGTCACCGCCGCGCCCGGCACCACGCGCGACACCCTCGAGGAGAAGCTGACGCTGGGCGGCGTGCTGCTGCGGCTGACGGACACGGCGGGGCTGCGCGACGGCGCGGACGAGGCCGAGAGGCTGGGCGTGGAGCGCGCGCTTGCCGCGGCGCGCGGCGCGGACCTGGCGCTGGCGGTGTTCGACGGCTCGGAGCCGTTCTCCGCCCGGGACGAGGCGGCGCTCGCGGCCGCGCGCGCCGCGAAGGCGGCGATCGCCCTGGTGAACAAGTCCGACCTCCCGCAGCGGCTGGACACCGCGCGCCTCGGAGAGGGCTTCGCGGCCGTGCTGCGCGTCAGCGCCAGGACCGGCGAGGGCCTGGAGGCGCTCGCGGCCGAGGTCGGCGCGCTCTTCCCGCTGCCGGGCGCGCCCGCGGGTGAGATACTCACGAACGCCCGCCAGGCGGAGGCCGTGGGCCGCGCGCTCGCCTCGCTGCGCGCTGCGCGCGGCGCGATGCTCGAGGGCGTGACGCCCGACGCCGTGCTCACTGAGACGGAGGCTGCCCGCAGCGCGCTGGGCGAGCTGAACGGCCGCAGCGTTACGGACGACGTGACGGACAGGATATTTTCAAGGTTGTGCGTCGGGAAATAGACCGGCGGCAAAAAGCGGGGCCGCTCTCGTGAGAGCGGCCCCGCTTTTTCCGCGGCTTTATTCTATGGAGACCATGTAGTAGTACACGGGCTGGCCGCCGTCCACCACGCTCAGCTCAGCCTCGGGGAAGCGCTCGGAGAGCCGCTCGCCCAGGACCTCGGCCTGCTCGCCGTCCACGTCCTCGCCGTAATAGACGCTGAGTACGGCGGGGGAGAACTGCTCTGCGCTGTCGCACAGGATGCCGAAGAGGCTGTCAAGCTCCTTAAAGCTGCCCAGCAGCGCGCCGTCGAGCAGCGCGAGATATTCGCCGGCGTGAATGTCGTGGCCGTCGTACTCGCTGTCGCGCGCGGCGTAGGTGACAAGCGCGGTGTGGACGCCGGAGGCGGCCTCGAGCATACTCTCGCGCAGCTCCTCGACCGTCGCGCCCTCGTCCATCATCAGCATGGCGGAGATGCCCTGCGGGACGGTGCGGGTCGGTATCACCACGACGGCCTTTTCCGTCAGGCCGACGCACTGCTCGGCGGCCATCTGGATGTTCTTGTTGTTGGGGAAGACGAACACCGTCTCCGCCGGGGTGCGGTTGACCTCGCGGAGTATGTCCTCGGTGGAGGGGTTCATCGTCTGGCCGCCGGTCACGATGCGGTCGGCGCCCAGCTCGCGGAACAGCTCCGCCATGCCCTTGCCTGCGCAGACCGCGACGGCGCCGTAGGGCTTCTCCGCGGCGGCGAACTCAGGCTCCGCCTCCGGGGCGGGGGCCGCCTCGGGCGACTCACCGCCGGCCATCTCGCTGTGCTGCTCACGCATATTCTCTATCTTTACCTTCAGCAGCGAGCCGTAGGTCAGCGCCACGCTGAGCACGTCGCCGGGGCTGTTGGTGTGGACGTGGACCTTGATTATCTCGTCGTCGTCCACCAGCACCACGCAGTCGCCTATGGTCATGAGCCACTGGCGCATACGCTCAGGGTCGCGGTCGTTGTCGCGCGTGCAGATGAACTCCGTGCAGTAGGCGTAGGTTATCTCACCGGTGGAGAAATCCGCGAAGTCGGCCCTGTCGCGCAGCTCGGCGCGCTCGCCCTCCGGCTGGGGCGCGGGGGCGGGCAGGGCCTCGCCGCGCAGCACGGCCAGCGTGGACTCCAGGATAAAGACGTAGCCCTTGCCGCCGGCGTCCACCACGCCGGCGCGCTTCAGGACGGGGTTGAGGTTGACCGTGTCGGCCAGAGCCTCCTGGGCCGCCTCGATGGCGCAGGAGAACATAAGCTCCAGGTCGCCGCCGTGCTCGGCAAACTCCACGGCGGAGCTGGTGGAGACGCGCGAGACGGTGAGGATGGTGCCTTCAGCCGGCTTCATGACGGCCTTGTAGGCCGCGTCCACGCCGGCGGTCATCGCCTCGGCGTAGAGCCGCGCGTCCGCCGTCTCACAGCCCTTGAGCCGCTTGGCCAGGCCGCGGAAGAGCAGGCTGAGTATGACGCCGGAGTTGCCGCGCGCGCCGCGCAGCATGGCCCCGGCCGCGCAGTCGGCCGCCGCCGTGAGCGTGGGGAAATCGCGCTTCATAAGCTCGGACGCCGCGGCGCCCATGGTCAGGGACATATTCGTACCCGTATCGCCGTCCGGCACGGGGAAGACGTTCAGCTCGTTGATGAGCTGGCGGTTTTGTTCCAGCGCGGCGCTCGCGTACAATATTATATCGCGGAACAGCGCTGCATCGATGTGTTCTTTCAAGAGGGACTACCTCCAAGCAAAAATCTACTTCTACTTCGCTTCGCCGGCCCGCCGGGAGCGGGAGGCAAAACCCTGTCCCCGGAAGCTCTCGCCGGGGCGCCTTGTCCTGAATGACGCGGCCCGCAGGGGGCCGGTCAGCCGATTATCATCGTGTCAACGTACACGTCCACACGCTTTACGGGGACGCCCGTGGCCTTGGAGACCTTGTAGCTGACCTCGCTCATGATGCTGTTGCATAGGGTGTTCAGGTTGACGCCGTGGTCAACGGCGATGTGCAGCTCCAGAGAGACGCTGCCGTCCTCGCCCAGCTCGGCCTTGACGCCCTTGCTCATGGTCTCGCGCCGGAGCTGGAAAACGCCGTCGCGCCCGCGCGCGGCCATGGCCTTGACGCCGAAGCAGCTTGTCGCCGCGTCGCCGGCGAGGTTCTCAAAGACCTCGTTCGCTATGGTGACGGCGCCCTCGGGATTGTCGATCTTCACCATGGTGCCACTCCTTTCTCGTCGTCCAGCGGGCCGCAGCCCGAATGGCAATTAACTATTATAATACACCGCGCGCAGGAACACAAGATAAACTTTTTGCTCAATCAATATCTCTTTTTGGTGATAATTCAAGCCGCCGCGGGCGGGAGCTTTACATAATTTCCGCCGGGGCGGGGCCGCGACCGGATTAGGAACAGCTTTCGGCCCGTTTTCGCCGCCGCTGCGCCGCAGCGGCAAAAAATTTTTGCGCCTGAACGCAAAATTTGTGTGTTTTACGTGCAATTAGCTGTTTACAGAACGGGCGCGCAGTGATAAAATATTGACGCTTTTAGAGCACCCTGCTTATATCCAATTTAATCGAACGTGGAGATGAAAGTATGGCGAGAAAACTCAAATCCATGGATGGCAACCAGGCGGCCGCGCACGTTAGTTACGCGTTCACCGAGGTTGCTGCAATCTACCCCATCACCCCGTCCAGCCCGATGGCCGACTTTGTCGATCAGTGGGCCGCCGCGGGGCAGAAGAACATCTTCGGCACCACCGTCAAGGTGCAGGAGATGCAGGCTGAGTCCGGCGCTGCCGGCGCGGTCCACGGCTCCCTGAACGCGGGCGCCCTGACCACGACCTACACCGCCAGCCAGGGCCTGCTGCTCATGATCCCCAACATGTACAAGATCGCCGGCGAGCTGCTCCCGGGCGTGTTCCACGTCACCGCGCGCACCCTGGCCAGCCACACGCTGAGCATCTTCGGCGACCATCAGGACGTCATGGCCTGCCGCCAGACCGGCTTCGCCATGCTCTGCGAGGGCAATGTGCAGGAGGTCATGGATCTCTCCGCCGTCGCCCACCTCGCGGCCATCAAGGGCCGCGTCCCCTTCCTGAACTTCTTCGATGGTTTCCGCACCAGCCACGAGATCCAGAAGATAGCGGTTTGGGATTACAAGGACCTCGCCTCCATGGTCGACATGAAGGCCGTCGAGGAGTTCAGGGCGCGCGCCCTCAACCCCAACCACCCGCAGATGCGCGGCAGCCACGAGAACGGCGACATCTTCTTCCAGAACCGCGAGGCCTCCAACAAGTACTACGAGGCCGTCCCCGGCATCGTCGAGGACTACATGAAGAAGATCAACCGCAAGCTCGGCACCGACTACGGCCTGTTCAACTACTACGGCGCCCCCGACGCCGACCGCGTGATCGTCGCCATGGGTTCCATCTGCGACGTCACCGAGGAGGTCATCGACTACCTGAACGCCCACGGCCAGAAGGTCGGCCTGATCAAGGTCCGCCTGTACCGCCCGTGGCGCGCGGACAAGATGATCGCCTGCATCCCCGAGACATGTAAGAGCATCGCGGTCCTCGACCGCACCAAGGAGCCGGGCGCCCAGGGCGAGCCGCTCTATATGGACGTCGTCACCAGCCTGGCCAACGCCGGCCGCAACGACATCAGGGTCATCGGCGGCCGCTACGGCCTCGCCAGCAAGGACACCCCGCCCGCGAGCGTCTTTGCCGTCTACAAGGAGCTGGCCAAGGCCAACCCGAAGAAGCAGTTCACCATCGGCATCGTGGACGACGTGACGAAGCTCTCCCTGCGCGAGACCTCCGCGCCCGACACCTCCCCGAAGGGTACCGTGTCCTGCATGTTCTGGGGCCTCGGCGGCGACGGCACCGTCGGCGCCAACAAGAACTCCATCAAGATCATCGGCGACCACACCGACAAGTACGTCCAGGCCTACTTCCAGTACGACTCCAAGAAGACCGGCGGCGTGACCATCAGCCACCTGCGCTTTGGCGACCACCCCATCCGTGCGCCTTACTATATCAATAAGGCCGACTTCGTGGCCTGCCATGTGCCCTCCTATATTGTCAAGGGCTTCCCCATGGTCCGCGATGTGAAGGACGGCGGCATCTTCCTGGTCAACTGCCAGTGGAGCGACGAGGAGCTGGACCACCACATGCCCGCGGAGGCCAAGCGCTACATTGCCCAGCACAACATCCAGGTCTACACCATCAACGCCATTGACCTGGCCATTGAGATCGGCATGGGCAAGCGCACCAACACCATCCTCCAGTCCGCCTTCTTCTCCCTGGCCAAGGTGATGCCCGAGGCCGAGGCCATCCAGTATATGAAGGACGCCGCCACCCACTCCTATCTGAAGAAGGGCCAGGATGTGGTGGATATGAACCACAAGGCCATTGACATCGGCGCCACCGCCTTCCACAAGTTCGAGGTCCCCGCCTCCTGGGCCACCGCCGAGGACAAGCCCGCCGAGGACAAGC
>CALWYT010000131.1 GCA_944385835.1 uncultured Oscillospiraceae bacterium
AGGAATACTTCGGCTGCCACCCCTGCGTCAACACCTCGAGCATGAAGCTGCGCACAAGCGACGTGGTCGACAAATACATACCCTCCACCGCCCACGAGATGACCGTCGTGGAACTCACCGGAGAAGACTGACAAACCCGCCCGGACGCAAAAGCGCCCGGGCGGGTTTTTGGGGCTGCGTTATTAAATCCTGCGGGCTATCTCATAGGCGTCCGCCACCGCGGTGCGGATGTTGCCAACCTGCTTGCCGTCGCCGACCTCGAACACCTCTATGCCGGAGTACATCAGTTCCTCGCGCATGCTGTGATTGGGCTTTAGGCCGATGCAGAACACGACGTCGTCCGCCGGGACGGTGGTCTGAACGCCGTCGTTGTCCTCAATGATCGCGCCAGTGTCGTTTACGGCGACTATCTTGTTGCCGGTCTTTATCTCGACCTTGTAGTAGGCGAGCAGATCGCGGAGCATCATGTCCACGGGCTGCGGGACTGCCGGGCCGGAGGACAGTATGTCGGGCAGAGCCTCGACCAGCGTGACCTTCTTGCCCTGGTAGCGGGCGAGGTCGTAGGCCAGCTCACTGCCGGTGAGGCCGCCGCCGACCACGACGACGTTCCCGCCGACGGAGCGCTCGCCCATGAGCACGTCGTAGCAGAGAGCGGCTTTCTTGTGGTCATAGCCCTTGACGAACTTGGGGATGAAGTGGTAGGAGCCGACCGCCAGTATGACGCTGTCCACGCCGGAGTTCTTCACGAAGTCGGCGGTGACGGGGCTGTTGAGATGTATAGGCACGCCGAGACGCTTCAGCTCCTGCCGGTACCAGAGGTTGAGCTTGTGGATGCCGGTCTTGAAGGGGTGGCTGCCGGCCTCGTTGAGGTGGCCGCCTATCGTGCCGGTGGCCTCGTATATCTCCACGTCGTGACCGCGGAGCTTTGCTGCGCGCGCGGCCTCCATGCCCGCGACGCCCGCGCCGACGACCATGATTTTCTTCTTCTCGCCGGCGGGCGTAAGCTGATAGCTGAACTCCTGCATGGTATTAGGATTTACCGAGCACTGCACTGAGCCAATGGCGAAGAGGCTGGCTATGCAGTTCTGGCAGGAGATGCAGGGGTGTATCTTCTCGGGGCAGCCCATCTCGAGCTTCTTGGCGAAGGCCGGGTCGGCTATGGAGCCGCGCGCGAGGGCCACGCCGTCGACAGCGCCAGAGGCGACGGCCTCCTCGGCCACGTCGGGGTCGTCCATCTTGCCGGCGAGGAAAATGGGTATATGTATCGCTGCCTTGACCTGACGCGCGAGCTCGACGTTGTAGCCGTAGGGCTGATAGTAGGGCGGGCAGGCGTAGTAGAAGCTGTCATAGGTGCCGGAGTTGCAGTTGAGCATGTCGTAGCCGTAGCTCTCGAGCTTTTTGGCCATCTCAACCGCGTCCTCGACGGTGCGTCCGACCTCCTTCTCTCCGAAGAGGCTCGGCTTGTTGAAGGCCTCCATCCACCACTTGAGGCCCATGCGGATGCTGACCGGGAAATCCGCGCCGCACTCGCGCTTTATCCCCTCGACTATCTTTTTGCACACAAGCAGCCTGCCGTCGAGGTCGCCGCCGTACTCGTCGGTGCGGTGGTTGGTGAAGGGCTGCGCGAATTGGTCGAGCAGGTAGCCCCAGTGCATGGCGTGAACCTCCACGCCGTCGAAGCCGCAGCCCTTGACGAACTTGGCGCACTCAATCTCCTGTGCGATTTTCTCCTTAATCTCCTCGCGGCTGAGAGAGGGAAGCGTTATCGAGGGATCGTACAGGTAGGGCAGCGGGCTCGGAACCTTCTCGGTACGCATACGCCCGTGACCGGTGGAGAGCTGGATAAAGACCTTCGTGCCGTAGGCGTGGACGCGGTCAAGCATCGTGGCCGCGGCCTGCTTGAAGTGCTTGGGCGCATAGAGCGGAGACACCGCGTCCTCGTGCGGATTCTTCACGTCCACGGTCATATCGCTTGGAATGGCGCCGAGGGTTATGAGGCCGAAGCCGCCGCGAGCCCTCTCGCAGAGATAGTCCGTCATATTGAAGCTGTATTCGCCCTTGTCGAGGTACATGACAAAGCGCATGCCCGCCGGGGCCACGGACAGCCTGTTTTTGAGGGTTAGCCTGCCGACCTTCAGGGACGACATCAGGTTGGGATAGGTTTTCATTTTTTTGTCCTCCGGTTTTGTCTTATTTCTCGTTTCCTGTTCATTTCGCGCTTCCGGCCGTTTCCCCGCCCTTTTTCTTGGAGCCGACCTCAAACACATACATCTTCTCTCCCGCGAGGTACATGTTGAAGACGCCGAGGAAGGCGACGGCTATGCCGGCCACGTACATATAGTGAAGAATCACGTTGTAGAACAGGTGATGTATCTTCCCGGCGATTTCCGGCCCGGTGAAAAAGGCCGCGACGTAAAAGAGCGCGGCGATGAGCGCGGCCGTCATCATTATCATGAGCGCCCAGGCGAACAGCGGGCGGGTTACTTTCAGGATTTTCTTTCTCATGCCCTCACCTCACACAAGCGTGCCGAACATGGGTATCCAGCCCATGAGTATCAGCACCGTCAGGATGTACTGCGCCACACACCAGACCACGGTTATTTTCACCGTCTTCTGATAATCTGACTCCGCTATGCTCATGCAGACGAAGAGGCTCAGCGCGAAGGGCGGCGTCATCGGGCCCATAGCGAGGCACATGACGTTCATCGTCATCGCGGCCAGCATCGGATGGATGCCGGCGGCCGTGGCTATGGGTATAAACGCGCCGAGGAACATGCTGACTATGCTCATCGGCTCCATGAACATGCCGAGAAAGGTGAATATAAGCGGGATAACTATCGCCACGAACCAGCGGGGTATGACCAGCCCGGCCAGCGAGGCAGAGAGGCTGGCGTCGACGCCGATATCGGTGAAAAGCTCCGTTATGGCAAAGCCGGCGAAGGCCATGACTATTATGGGAGCGCTTCCGCCCTCCCCGCCGACGAGGGAATTTACGAGCGCCTTGAAGCTGAAGCGGTTGCCCTTCCGGATGTAGAGCAGTATGACCGCCAGGCTGGCGACGCTGGGCAGGACGGTCAGGAGTATGTTCGTGAAAACGGACGCCGCCTCCTCGCCCAGGCGGGCGGCAATCACGCTGTCGTTGCACAGCGCGTCGAACATGAAGGGTATAAAGATTATTACGGGCAGCAGCAGACTGCGCCAGCCCTCCCTGAGAGCGTCTCTTACCGTCATGCGCTCCTCCTTGGGTATGGGCGCAACGTGGTTGCGCTTTATGAGGAAATAGAGCGTTATGAAGCGCTGCAAGAGCAGCCAGAAGGACATGGCCCAGGCCAGGAGCCAGAACTGCGAGAAGGTATACTGCGGGTAGAGCGTTATGAGTATGCTGTGACAGAGCACGATGGCGCCGGCCGGCGGGATTATCGGGCCCAGGGCGCTGGCGGCCATCTCTATCGTCGCGGCCAGCTCTGCGGAGAAGCCTGCGCGCTTCATGGCGGGTATGGCGATGACGCCGACGGCCGCGGCATTTCCGGGAGCTGTGCCGGAGAGAGCGCCCATGGCAGCGCTGCCGAAGAGCGCGACATAGCCCGCGCCGCCGGAAAAGCGGCCCACCAGGGCGGTTATTATATTAATCATGTCGCTTATAATTCCGGTCTTTTCAAAAATCGTGCCGAATATTATGAAGACGGCGATGGAGAAGAGCATATAGTTGCTCGCGGTGTTATAAAGATATACGCCTATCTTGCCAAGGTTGCCGGAAATGACGGTCAAAAAGACGAAGGCCAGGAAAATCACCTCATACATCGGCCTGCGCACTATTGTGAACATCACCACGACGAATACAATCAGGATTACAAAGTACAGCCACTCCAAATGTCCTCGCCTCCTTTATATGGTGAAAAATATTTTGTGCATTTTGACAAAGGCTTGGGCCTGTGCTAAAATGTCATAACAGAACTATTCGCGCGAGGTGACGTCTGGTATGACTTTGCAGCAGCTCAAATATTTCCTTGAGATTGCGCGAACCGGCAGCTTTTCCACGGCGGCAAAGAACATGTTCTGCGCCCAGAGCAGCGTGAGCTACGCCATACACGAGCTCGAGCAGGAGCTCAAGGTCCCGCTTTTCATACGCGATATGAACCGAAGGGTGACGCTGACCGAGTACGGCGAGAAGTATCTGCCCTATGCCGAGCGCATTTTCAAGCTGCTAGACGAGGGCGAGAGCGAGCTCAAGAGCATGAGCAACCCTCTCTCCGGCACCGTGCGCATGGGCTTTTTCTACTGCGTGGCCAACTCGGATATGCCGCGGATTTTCCGGCAGTTCTACGAGAACAACCCCAACTGCGACATATTTTTGGATTTCGACGTCAACCACGGCTCGGGAGATATGGACGAGCAGCTCATGATGGGGAAGTTTGACCTCGTTATATCCGCCAGCCGTGACGCGAAGAATTTCAACTGCGTCCGCGTGGGCAGGCAGAAGCTTAAGGTCCTCGTAAGCAACCGGCACTTCCTGGCCGGGCGCGGAAGCGTCCGGCTGAGCGACCTGGACGGCCTCAGCCTCATAGGCATTAATCCAAATTCCAGCGTGGACGCCTGGATACGCGAGATGTACCGCCGTGAGAACATGAAGCCGGACATAAGCTACTGCTCCAACTGGATAACCCAGTTCGGGTACGTCGCTATGGATTACGGCATTGCAATCTCGCCCAGTATGCCCATGTACAGGGACTATATCGACGAGCTGGAGCTGGACAACGCCATGAACTGGCGCGACCTGTACCTCTCCTGGCCGAAAAACCGCAGGCTCTCGCGGGCGGCGGAATTCGTGAAGGACTATATCATTTCGACGACCGGCGCCGCGGAGCTCATAGAGAACTGATTTTTTTCGGCGGAACCCGCCGCCGCGGCGGCGGGTTCCGTTTTGCTGCGCTTTTTCAGCTGAGGTCTTTGACGCTCGGCTTCTTTATGACATACATGAACACTGCGGCCGCGCAGGCGGTGACGGACATGATTATGCCGGCGAGGAAGCTGTTGGACATGCCGCCGCCGAAGAAGCCGGCGACGAAGTTCAGAACCTGGACGGCAACCGAGGTGCCTATGTTCGCTATTCCCCAGACCAGAGACATGGCGACGGGTACCAGCGGCAGCGGAACGAAGTCGGAGGCGCGGGCATAGAGGGTGGAGTGGCACAGAGCGGTGGCCAGCCCGGCGATGATGCCGCAGGCGTAGGCCCCCAAGAGGCTCTTAGCCAGCATCATTATCACCAGCCCGACGCCCATGGTGATGTAGCCCACGGGGATCATCCAGTTTTTGAGCAGCTTTTTGAAAACGGGATACATCGCGGTGAAGATTATGAGGCCGACGCGATACATGCTCGTGGCGGTGCCCGCCTGCACCGAGGTGCCGAGCTCATATTCGGTTATGATGTAAGAGGAGACGTTCGTGTTGAAGGCGTACTGCGCGAGGTAGAACACGCAGTGTACGACGCCCATGAGGATTATCCAGCCGAGGGCCTTGCGCGGGATGTCGCGGAAGCGCGGCTTGGGCGCGTTGGAGGCCTCGTCGGCCTGCATGGAGGGCTCGGCGGCCTTTGCCTTCTTCATCATGACGATGTAGACTATCATGCTGGCCACGGGTATGATGCCGAGAAGGTAGGCGTTGTACCAGTCTGCGCCGTCGTGCCCCGCGGCAATGAAACCGGCAATCTGGAGGATTATAAGCGTGCCCACGCTTATCCAGACGTTGTAGTTCGCGATGCGCCTGTCCCTGTCCTGGGCGGGAAAGTGGTCGGCGATTATGCCGTTGAGCAGCGGAACATACGCGCCCTGGGAGAAGCCCGCGAAGAAGCAGCCCGCGGAGAGCAGCCAGAACGGCAGATGGAAGCGGCCGGTGACGTAGAACACCGCGCAGTATACTACTATGCTGCCTATCGCGAGGTAGGAGAGCTTGACCTTGTTTATCTTCATGGCCAGAGGCCCAATCAGGAAGGAAACTACCAAGCCGAAGAGATTCGGCAGTGTTATGAGGCTCGCCACCTGCGGCTCCGGGATTTCGGGGTAGGCCATGCCTATATAGGCCTTTGTGACCTGCGTTATGAACCAGAGCAGGAAGGTCGCCGCGAAGAGGTCGATAGCTATAAGTATCTGTCTTTGTCTCGCGTTCATCTCACCACGCTCCCATCACTTGATGTACCGGCGCAGGGAATTGCGGTACAGCCTTTCAATGTCCTCGCGCTCGAGCGGTTCGGGATTGCTGGCCAGACGGAAGTCGAGCTTCATGAAGTCGTCGGTCCACTGCTGGATTTCCTCCTCGCTGACCTCGATGCTGACGTCGTCCTCGGTGAACTGGCGGCAGAAGGCGGCGAAGTCGGCGGAGTCCTTGAAGCCGCACATCTCGACAATCGGCTGCACCAGGCTCTGGTCCTTGAAGCCCATGACATACTCGCCGAGGAAGATGGCGCAGGAGAGGCCGTGGTTGACGTGCTTGATGTGGCTCAGCGGATAACCCATGCCGTGAGGAATGGTGGTGCTGGACTGCATAAAGGCCATGCCCTGGACGTAGGAGGTAAGAATCATGGTCTCATAGTCTTCGTCGGTCAGGCAGCCGTCGCGCATCCTGTCCTTGAAGGAGGCGAAGAGCCTGAAGCCATACTCGGCAAGCGCCCTGTTGAGCGGATTGCTGTCGTTGTGCAGATAGGTCTCGACGCCGTGGGCCAGCGCGTCCATGACGCCGGTGTGGATGAGAAAATCGGGCGAGCCCTTGATGTAGTTCGAGTCGAGGAAGGCGGCGTCGCAGAAGGCGACGGGATACATGGATAGCTTGGTGTGCGTATCGTTGCGGGTGAGGCAGGCGAAGCCGGTGACCTCTGCGCCGGTGCCGGCGGTGGTCGGCACGGCGAAGATGGGCATATCGACTTCGGTCTTAATGCTGTGGGACGGCGCTCCCATGCCGTAGAAGACCTCGTAGGGGTCGGATATATCGGAGTGCTTTATGAGCAGCGCGGCGCCCTTCATGGTGTCTATCGAGCTGCCGCCGCCGATGGCAATGAAAAAGTCGGCGTTATATGCGGCGGCCTCCTTGGAGAGCCTGGCCACGGTTTCAACCGGAGGATCGGGCTCCACGCCGTCAAGCACCAGGTAGTCTATGCCCTGGCTTTTGAAGGCCTCTTCGACGTCGGCAAGGCCCTTGTTGGGGTATCCCTCGTAGAACTTGCTGGTAAATATAACGGCGCGGTCGCCATAGCCCTTAAAGAAGGCGGCGTTTTCCTTCACGCAGCCGCGTCCGAAAAACATCGCGGTCTGGGTGTTATAGCGGAAATTTTTCATAATTGATAATCCCCTTTCTCATCCGCTTCGGTCTTGACGCCTTGCCCTGACGTTTGTCAAATGCTTGGCTATCTCTGCCGTAAATATAGCTGAGAACGCGAATTTTGTAAAACACATGGATTCGATGACCACTATCGGCGCAGGCTATGCGCGCGGACTGTGCAGTTTGCACAGTTTTTCGCGCCTCCCGGCAATATTGAAATTCGATTGCGGGGTTCGTATTTCTCTATTTTACAGATGGCACTCCCTGCCGTATAATTATTAACAAATAAGGCGCCCGTCCTGACGGCGCCTCGGAGGAAAAGATATGAACGTTTTTAAATACAACACCCAGACCTCATGCCTCTGCGGAAGGGGCTGCATAGAGGCATACGGAGACATCTTTCTAAAGTATGGAAAACGTGCCGCGATCCTCACCTCGAAATTCGCCGAGGGCTGCAGAAACTACGCGCTCGAGGACGTCCGCGCCGCGCTGGATAGGCGCGGCATAGAGTATATAGTTATCAACCGCGTGATTGAAAACCCGCCGGTGGAGAGCGTCGCGGAGCTCAGCCGCGAGTGCGTCGAGTTCGGCGCGCAGTTTTTCGTCGCGATAGGCGGCGGCTCCTCGATAGACAGCGCGAAGGCGGTCTCGCTGCTTATGAAGCACCCCGGCGTCGAGCCCTATGAGACCTTCTACGGCCTCGGACACCCGTCCGACAGCCTGAAGACCGAGGCCGACCTGCCGGTCTTCGCAGTGCCCACCACCGCCGGCACCGGCGCCGAGGTTACCGGCTTCGCCTGCCTCACCCGTTCCGACACGGACACCAAGCTTTCCATGTATCCGCTCGTCTTCTGCGAGGCGGCCTTCCTCGACCCGGAGTATATACGGCACTCGCCGGCCTTCCTGCTGCATTCCGGCGCAATGGACGCGCTGGCGCACGGCGTTGAGACATATCTGCACACGGGCAGCAATATCATAAACCGCTCCCTGGCCGAGGTGGGGTTCAAGCTCTTTGCCGGGTACAAGGACGCCCTGCTTGAGAATACGCTGAAGGATGACGACTTTTTGAATATGCAGATCGCGGCCTTCATCATGGGCATGGCCTTCATGCAGTCGAGCACGACGATCCCTCACGGCATGGGCTATCCTCTCTCGCACTACAAGCGCGTCAATCACGGGCTGGCCTGCGCAGTCTTTCTTGGGGAATATCTGCGCAGCTTCAAAGACCGGACACTTGTGGAGCCCATAGTGAGCGCCTGCGGCTTCAGCGACGTGGACAGCTTCGCGCAGTATATCGCCGCTATCATGGCTCAAGACCTGCGCCTGCAGGTAACCGAGGCGGAACTGGACAAGTGGACCGAGGACTTCATGAAGCTCGACTTCCGCCTGGCCAGCAGCCCCGAACCCCTGAGCGCCGCGGACATAAAGGGCATTTACCTGCGCTCCCTTGCGCCGTATATGGTGAAATAGCCGCAGGGCTGAATACAAAAACGCCGCCGCGCTGTAATTTCAGCGCGGCGGCGTCTTTTATCGTCCGCTCTCCCTTGCTTCAGCCGTTTTTCCAGCCGCAGGTGGGGCAGGTCAGTTTGCCGGTGGCGGGGTCGAGAGTTGTCTCGGCGCCGCAGACGGGGCAGGTGGGCTTGGCGCCGGTGGAGTTCATTATGACCTCCATGAAATTCGAGTTGGCGCCGACGGAGTTTATTATGACCTCCATGGTTTGCGGATTGGCCCCGTTGGAGTACGCTATGACGCCGCCGCCGGCGACCTTGCCGAGCTCATCCTCGCTCAGAGGGGCAATCTTCTTCTCTTCGGACATGTCTGTTCCTCCTTGTCAGATAAAAGCGGGGCCGTTGTGCACGATTTTGACGGTCCAGCCGCACTTGGTGCACATTGCGGCGGAGATTGTCTCCATCATGGGCGCGCCGCACTTGCTGCACACGCTGGGCGCATAGCTATACGTCGGCCTGTCGATTATGAGGCCGGTGCCGCCGTCGACACTCTCAAGCTCCTCCTCGCTCATAGGGACGTTCTTTTTTCCTCGGACATGGTTCAAGCTCCTTTCAAATTTTTGTACTTTTTTACCGCTTTTCCGGATAGCCGCAGGCGGGGCAGGTGACGTCGCCGTCCGGGCTGTCGAAAATACACAGGCAGTTGGGGCAAATCATCTGGCCGATGCCGCGCTTCGCGTCGGGCCAGTAGCTGTAGCCGCCGGCGACCTTGTCGAGCTCTTCGTCGCTCAGCGGGGCGCTTTTCTTTTCTTCAGACATTGTTTTTACCTCCTTTTGCTGCTCAAAGCAGGTCCTTTACTCCGTTTTTGCTCTCCTTGAGCTGCTCCTTCGCGGCGCTTGCGCCGAGCGTGTGCGTCAGCCGGCGGGCATACTCTATCTGCCGGCGCACCATCTGGTCGTTGTAGCCCGCGAAGCGCTCGCCGCAGCCGGGGCAGAAATACTCCACGCCGTAGCGCGCGTGTATGCCCCGGAGGCTCACGAGCTCGCTCATGCAGTAGGGGCAGAGCACGTGCCCGCCGCCGCGCTTGCCCGCTCCGCCGGTGACGGAGGCGAGGGCCTCGTCGTCCTCCAAAGCCGGCTTTTTCCTGTCGTCCATGGAACTACCTCCTTATTTCGCGCCCGGGTCGAGCTGCTGCCGCTCCACAAGGGAGGCGAATTTGCCCTTCAGGGCCATGAGCTCATCGTAGCTGCCGTCCTCGGCTATACGTCCGCCCTCCAGGTAGAGGATGCGGTCGCAGCGGCGTATGGTGGAGAGACGGTGGGCGATTACTATGCGCGTGCACTTGAGGGCGTCCAGCGCCTCGCTGACGTGCTTTTGCGTTATGTTGTCGAGGGCGCTCGTGGCCTCGTCGAACATGAGTATGCGCGGCTTGCCGGCCACGGCGCGGGCTATCATAAGCCGCTGGCGCTGCCCGCCGGAGATGCCCGCCCCGCCCTCGGAGAGCATGGTGAACATGCCCATGGGCATTTGTCGTATATCCTCCGCGAGCCCGGCGATTTCCGCGGCCTCCCAGGCCTCGTCCATGCTGAGGCCGGGAGCGGCGACGGCGATGTTGGAGTATATGTCGCCGCGGAAGAGCTTCCCGTCCTGCATGACCACGCCCATCTTCCGGCGCAGGCTCTTGAGGTCGAGGCGCGAGATGTCGCGCCCGTCGTAGTAGACCGCGCCCTTCTGCGCGTCTCAAAGCCCAGGAGGAGGCGCAGGAGCGTCGATTTCCCGCAGCCGGTGGGCCCGACGATGGCCACGTACTGGCCGGGGCGTATCTTGAGCGAGAGGTTGTTGAGCACGGGCGGCATCGTCTCCGTATAGCGGAAGGTGACGTGGCTGAGCTCAATGCCGCCGGAGAGGCGCGTCACAATCTCGCGGTCCTCGCCCGTCTCGGGGACGGTCTCGAGTATGGGCCGCGCGAGCTCGTATATGGGCTTGAACTGCGCCGCGGTGAGCGCGATGCCCGCGAGGGAGGAGAAGGCGCCGGAGACCATGCCGTAGGCGCCGGTGAAGGCGTAGTAGTCCGCGACGGTGACGCCGCTTTTGACCGCGCCGTAGTACATTATGATGGTGCCCGCGAGGGTTATCGCGGTCATGATGACGCCGTTGAGCTTGATGAAGAGCGGCGGGTTATAGGTGACGGCCGCGCCCTGGGCGAAGAGCCTCGCCCAGCGGGAGAAGGCGCGCTTCTCGGCCCCGGCGAGCTTTATCTTCTGCACGCCGGCTATCAGCGCGTAGCTCATGCCGCGCTCCTTGGCGGTCAGCTCCATGCTGCGGCGGCTCAGGCGCATCTGGACGAAGGCGGAGGCGGCGGAAAAGAGCACCGTCGCCAGTATTATTCCGAGCGCCGGGCCGGTCAGCGCGGGCGCGTAGGCGAAAATCTGCGCGATGTACACGAGGGAGAAGACGCCCGTGAGCCCCGCGGAGAGCAGGACGTTCACCATCTGGTCGCAGAGCGCGCTTATGTTCTGCGCCCGCTCGGCGAGCTCGCCGGAGGCGAAGCCGCGGAAGAAGTCCGCGGGCAGCGAGATTATGCGCATCATGGCCGCCGCGCTGACGGAGGCGTCCATCTTAGCGTTCACCCGCGTGAGCAGCATGCTCTTTATGACGCCGAATATGAGAGTGCTCACGTTCACGCAGAGGAGGAACACACCCATGGCGATGATGACGCGCGCGCTGCCGCTCACCACAATCTCGGAGAAGATTATGTTGTTGAGCCTGGCCGGGAGCAGGCCCACGAGGGTTATGGCAAGCGTCACGGCCGCGAAGAGGACGAAATCGCCCGCGGTCAGGCTGCGCAGTATGTAGCGGACAAGCTCGCCGAGGCCGAGCTTCTTGAGCGGGAAGGGCACGCAGAAGGCGACGGCGTCCTCCTCAAAGAGCTTTTCGTTGGCGCTTGTCACCCGCACTCGCCGGCCGCTTTCGCGGTCGAGGAAGCTGTACCCGCCGAATGGGCCGGGCACGAGGGCGACTATGCCGCCGTCGGAGCGGCGCACGCCGAGCATGGCGCCCACGGCGTCCTTGTGCCAGCCGGGGCTGAGCTTCACCGTGCGGCGCATTATCCCGTGCGGGCGCAGGAGGTATTCAAGCTGCTCGTCCGTGGTCTTGAGCTCGGACGGGAGCGGGCGGGAGTCCACGCGGTAAAAGCGCAGTATCTCCTCTATCGCGTCGCGCGCGGCGCGTCGCTCGTCGCGGAAGGCCGCGGCGGCCTTTGGGCCGAGGACGGCGCCGGCGATGTCGGCAAAGGACTCGGCAAAGGCCTCGTCGTCGCTCAGCTTGCGGCTTCGTATCTGTTCGTCAAACCAGCCCATGCGCTCACCCCCTATTCATTGGTGACGAGCTCGGCGTAGAGCCCGCCTTTGGCGAAGAGCTCGTCGTGCGTGCCGCGCTCGACGACGCGGCCGCGGTCGAGGACGATTATCTCGTCGCAGTCGCGTATGGTGGAGAGGCGGTGGGCGACGACGATGCAGGTCACGCCGCGCTCGCGTATATGCTGCACGACGTTGTATTCGGTGTGCGCGTCAAGGGCGCTCGTGGCCTCGTCGAGTATGACTATCGTGGGGTCCTGCGCCAGCACGCGCGCTATCTCGAGGCGCTGCCGCTCGCCGCCGGAGAAGTCGCGGCCGCCCTCCGAAACGTGGGCGTTGTAGCCGCCGTCGCGCTGCATGACGGTCTCGTGTATCTCGGCGTCGCGCGCCGCGAGAATGACCTCGAAGTCCTCTATGGAGGAATCCCACATCTTCACGTTGGCGGAGACCGTGTCCTCGAAGAGGATGATGTCCTGGTCGACCACGGCGAGGGAGCCGGTGAAGACGCTGCGGTCAATCTCCTTTATCGGCCTGCCGTCGAAGAGTATTTCGCCGCTCCAGGGCTCGTACAGCCCGCTCACGAGCTTGGCTATGGTGCTCTTGCCGCAGCCGCTCGCGCCGACGAGGGCCACGCGGCTGCCGGGCCTGAGGCTGAGGCTGAAGTCCTCTATGAGCGGCTCGGCGAGGCGGGAATAGCCGAAGGTGACGTGCCGGAGCTCCACCGCGCCGGAGAGCTTGTCATACTCGGCCCCCTCCGCGACCGGGTCGTCGCGCCAGTTGGGGTCCGTGCGGTAGCTCAGCACGTCCTCCACCTGCTCCATCTGCGTGCGCATCTCCTGTATGGTCTGGCCGGAGGTGATGAGCTGCGCGGCCGGGGCCGTGAAGGAGGCGAGAAAGCCCTGGAAGGCCATAATCATGCCCGCGGTGAACTCGCCTCGCACCGTGAGCCAGACGCCGAGCATGAGCACGACGGTGTTGGCCGCGGAGGCGGCTATCTTGGGGACGAGGCCGAGGTAGTTGTTGAGCCTTGAAAAGCGCGCCTCCTGGGTGTTGACGCTCGCCTGATAGCCGGCCCAGCGCTCAAACCAGCCGTTCTCCGCGCCGGCGGACTTTATCGTCTCTATCATCTCTATGCCGGAGACCGTGGCCCCGGCGAGCCTTCCGGCGTCGCGCGTCTGGAGACGCGCGATGTCTATGCGCTTTTTGGAGATGAGGCGCGAGACGAGGAGGTTGACGACGATGCCCGTTATGCCCACGAGCGTGAGCATGGGGCTGTACCTCAGCATGACGGCTAGGTAGAAGACCATCATCGCCATGTTGAGCGCGAGGGGCGCGAGGGTGTTGACGATGGTGTTCGCAATGCCTGCGTTGGTGTCCTTCCGGCTCTGTATGTCGCCGGCGACGCGCTGGGCGAAGAACTCCATGGGAAGGCGCAGCACCTTCCACATGAACTCCGTGCTGCCCAGGGCGGCGAGCTTGCCGTTTATCTTGAGCGAGTAGACGGCCTGCACCCAGGCGACGGCTATCTGCACGACGCCGAGCGCCGTGAGGCCGAGGATGAAGGGCATGAACCAGTCCGGGTTCAGCCCTGTCAGCAGCCGGTCGAGGAAAACGCGCGAGAACGCGGGGTTTATTATGCCGATGAGGGCAGAGATAACCGTCGTCAGCGTGACGAAGGCCACCGCCGCACCCGCGCCGCGCAGCCTCGCGGCGGCGTAGGCGAAGACGCTCTTGGGCTTGCCGCCGGGCGTGAAGCCCTCGCCCGGCTCGAAGGCGAGGCATATGCCCGTGAAGCCGCGGTCGAACTCCTCAAAGCTCATGACGAAGCTGCCGCGGGCGG
This sequence comes from uncultured Oscillospiraceae bacterium, assembly GCA_944385835.1. GTDB lineage: Bacteria > Bacillota > Clostridia > Oscillospirales > Oscillospiraceae > Scatomorpha. The sequence continues at coordinate 13,954 of CALWYT010000131.1, forward strand.
GGTCGTTCACGTAGACCTTATCGCCCTTGAAGCCGTCGAGGACGATGAAGTGGTTGAAGTTCCAGTGTACGATGCAGGGGAAGCTCCCCTCCTCGCGCAGCGACTCGGGCTCGTAGCGCCAGCCGGAGGCCTCGAGGCCGTAGCTGCGCGCGGCGCGCAGGATGTTCTTTGCGTTGGAGCCGTCGCGGGAGACGCCGCAGTCGGCGCGCACCTGCTCGAGCGGCACCCATCTGCCGTAGTATGCGAGTATCATGGCAAGGCAGGCGGCGCCGCACTCCGGGGCCTCCATCTACATCACCACCGGCACTCTTACCCTCCCGTGCCGGACGGGGCTTGAAACGCGCTCTGCCATGGCCTAGTTGAGCACGAAGCTCATGGGCGCGACGCTCTCGACGACGAGCCTCGCCTCGTATATCCCGGCGGGGAGCGCGCCGTCCAGCACGGCCAGGGCGAAGCTCTCGCCCTCGCCCACGCCCGCGAGGGACGCGGCGCGGGCGTTGATGCCGCCGCCGTTTTCCATGTATGCGACGGTGAAGCGCTCGCCCTCCGCCTCCACGGCCGAGCCCTCGCCCACGTCGTCCATATACTCGGAGCGCACGACGCACCAGGCCCGCTCGCCGTCGGAGACGACGGCGGTGTCCGCAAACGTATCCAGCCGGCCGAACACGCCCCAGACGCAGACGCCTATCAGCAGCGCAATCACCGCCGCCAGCAGCGTCCACACGCCGGGGTTCGCGACGCGCATATAGTCGTCAAGCTGCTCGGGCGAGCTGACGCGCCCTATGCTCTTTTCACGGAAAAGCCCGTTTCCCTCAGCCGTTGCCTTGCCTCCTCAGATAAGCTTTTTGATGCGCAGGATGTTCTGCCCGTTCGCGTACTCGTAGCTCATGGCGTCCATCGTCTTCTTGACGATGAAGATGCCGAGCCCGCCTGCCTCGCGCTCCTCCAGGGGCAGCCCGGTGTTCGGGTCCTCGCGCGCGAGCGGGTCGTAGGGCACGCCGCTGTCGATAAAGGTGAGCTCGACGGCGCGCGGGCCCTCCGGCGCCTCCACGCGCACGGTGACGCTGCCCGTGCCGGGCGCGTAGGCATAGCGCGCGATGTTGCTGAAGAGCTCGTCTATGGCCACGTCCAGCTGCGCCCTGGCCTTCGCGGGGCAGCCCAGCCCCTCCAGCACGCCGTCGGCGAACTCGGTGACGGCGGCGATGTTTTCGACACTGGCCTCGAGAGTTATTTCCTTCACGCCGTCTCCTCCTTCCGAGCGCTTGAGGCAGAGCATGGTGATGTCGTCAAACTGCGGCGCGCCGCCGACAAAGGCGTCGATATCCGCCTTCACGCCGTGCAGCAGCGCCTCGGGCGAATCCGACGCGCAGCCGTCCAGGGCCGCGAGCATGCGCTCCGTGCCGTAGAGCGCGCTCGAGGCGTCCGTGGCCTCGGTGACGCCGTCGGTGTATACGAAGAGCTCGTCGCCGGGCTCGAGCGTGAACTCATACTCGCGGTAGCGCATGTTCTCCATCCCGGCGAGGACGAAGCCGTGCTTATCCCTGAAGAGCTCGAATTTTCCGCCCTTCCGGCGTATGGCGGGATACTCGTGCCCGGCGTTCGCGGCCGTGACGCGGCCGGTGGATATCTCGTAGACGCCGAGCCAGACGGTCACGAACATCTCCGCGTCGTTGTTCTCGCAGAGCTGGTTGTTGACGGTCTCCAGTATCTCCTTTGGAGACGCGCCCATCTGCGCGCGGTTCTTGAGCAGGGTCTTGGCTATGACCATGAAGAGCGCGGCGGGCACGCCCTTGCCTGAGACGTCGGCAATCACCAGCGCGAGATGGTCCTCGTCCACGAGGAAGAAGTCGTAGAAGTCGCCGCCGACCTCCTTGGCAGGGGTCATGGAGGCGTAGACGTCGAACTCGCCTCGCTCCGGGAAGGCCGGGAAGATGCAGGGCAGCATGCTCGACTGAATCTGCGTCGCCACGTGCAGCTCCGCGCCTATCCTCTCCTTCTCCGCCGTGACGCGCGCGAGGTTGTCTATATAGGCCCTGAGCGAGGAGGTCATGTGGTTGAAGGCGTCGCCGAGGACGGCGGTCTCGTCTCCGCTCGACACCTCGAGCTTGAAGTCGAGGTCGCCGCCGCTTATGCGCCGCACGCCCTCCGTGAGCTCGGTGAGCGGCCTCGTGAGCCGCGCGGAGAACTTCCAGCTCGCCGCCACGACGACAATCGCCGCGGCGAGGGCTATGGCCGCGAAGAGCAGCATGAGGAGCGTGAGCCGCGCGCCCATGTCCTCGCCGGTGTCGGCGGTGACGGCGTCGATATTGCCGCGGAGCTGCTCTATGGGCTCGGTTATCGTGGCGTCGTCCAGGGAGATGACCGTGACCATGGACCAGTCCGTCGTCTCCAGCGGGTGGTAGGCGAGATAGACGCTCTCGCCGTCTATGGGCAGCTCCGTGACGCCGCTTTCGCCGCGGTTAATGGCCGTGAGCGTGCGCGCGAGCGCCGCGTTCGGCGTCAGCATGAGGTTGCTGCTTCCGCCGAGCTCGCTTTCGGGCTCCGGGTTCGCGCTCGCAATGACGTTGACCTCGCCGGGGCGGCGGCGGCTCACGAGCATGGCGTAGCCGCTCTCGCCTATCGTGGTGCTCTGGACTATCTCGCGGATATTGTCGATGTCGCCGCCGGAGCCGGCGACGCCGATGAGCTCGCCGTCCACATAGACCGGCATGGCGCAGATAAGCGAGGCGCCGCGGCCGGAGGCGTCCTGCAGCGGGTCGGTCCAGTAGACCTCGCCGGGCCCGAGGTTCGCCGCCTCGATATACCACTCGCTGCCCCGCGCGTCATACTCCACCATGTCCATGGTCAGCGTGTCGGCGAGGATGTCTATGCCGCTCGAGGCCAGGCAGAAGTAGGTGGCGCCGATGCCGGTGTAGGTGCCGTCGCCGTTATCGAAGTTGCGGATGCCGCCGAGCGCGGTCTTAAGGAAGCTCGCGAGGTAGAGCTCGCGCCTCTGCTCCGGAGTCAGCGCGCCGGCGTCGAGGTCGGCGGAGAGGACGGTGCCGTGTCCGTCCTCGACGATGTTTGTGAGCACGCCGCGCGGCGCGCGCGGGTGGTAGGAGAAGCTGCCGAAGACGCCCTCGCCATAGTTGCAGGAGAAGTCGTAGGCGTCGAGCAGCGGGTTGTCCGGGTCCACGCCCGCGAGATAGACCTCGGGGTTCGAGTATATCTCCTCCGCGGCCATGGCCACGAGGCGGGTCTGGTTCAATATGAGGCTGAGGCTGGTGTAGGCCAGCGAGCTCTTGTTTTCCACCAGGGTCACGAGCTCGGACTGCGCCTGCGAGCGCAGCGCGGCCGTGGCGTCCTCGGCGGTGCGGCCGTTAATCTCATCGAGGCTCGCCATCGTGTCGCCGCGTATGCTGACGAGGCCCAGCGCCGCCGCGAGGCCCATGAGCAGCACCGTGGAGAGCGACACCGCCAGCACCAGGAGGGCGACCTTCTTGCGTATTGTGCGCTTTGTGCGTATCTTCATGCCTTCGCCTCACAGTTCCATGTAGTCGGCAAGCCACCGCCCGCCGGGCGTCAGATGCAGCGTGCCGCGCCACTCGCCCGCGACGCGGGCGAGCAGCATAAACTCCTCGCCCGGGCCGAGCGGCTTGAAGCCCGCGAAGGAGAAGCCCGCCTCGCAAAGCGCGGCGTATGAGCGCTCCGCGCCGGGACTTTTGAGGTTCAAATAGCAGACCGCCGCCGCGTCGTCCGCGGGCAGGGCGGCGAGCCGCTTGGGGAGGTCCTCGCCCGCGGCGCGGACGATGAGGACGCGGCCCCGGTGGCGCGCGTCATACTCCTCCTCGAGCTCGCTCTCGGCCCGGACGGCGCCGGGCACGGCGTCCGTGAAGCGCGCGGCGGCGCCCAGCGCGGCGTAGACGCGCTCCGCCGCGGCCCTGTGCTCGGCGGGGCAGAAGAGCTCGCCGGCGTCGGCGAGGGCCCAGCGGCGGCACATGACCGCCTGGCTGAGCCTCGCGCCGGGCCGCCACTAAAAGCCGGGCAGCATCGCCGCCGCGTCGTAGAGCCCGGGGCGCAGGCCGGTGAGGACGAAGCCGCTCGTCTCCAGTCCGTGCTGGCTGACGCAGTCCTGTGTCATGACGTCGGCGTAGAGCGAGGCGGCGGGAAGCGGCTTCGCATACTCGAGCTGTATCCTCTCCTGCTCGCGGCCTATGCCGAGGCCCTGGCAGGCCGGCTTCACCACGCGCAGCAGCATGAGGCCCGTGCCGGGGAATTCCCCGTCGAGGCGTATGGCGCAGGTGTTGACAATCTCGCCCGTGTCGCTCCGCACGCCGCAGAGCACCAGCATATCGCCCGCGGCGCACTTCCCGGCGAGGAAGCCGGGCGCGAAATATTCGGGGTAGGGATAGCCTCCGCCGTAGTAGTCCTCTATGCAGGCGCGGAAGCCCTCCTCGTCGCCCGGCGCGAAGGGCCGGAATTCAACGGGGACGCGCTCTCCCGTTTTGGGGTTGGTAAATACCATGTCTTCGCCTCTTCAAAAGCGCACGAGCAGGTTGTTGGTGCCGAAGGTCTCGCGGAAGCTTATGTCCTTCGCCTGCCCGGCGATGAGCTTGACGCCGAGGGTGCTCTCGGCCATTTCGGGGTCGGACCTGTTGTCCTCGTACCAGCGCAGGGGATCGAAGATGCGTCCGGCCCAGCGGAAGCGCAGGTACACGTCGCCCTCGGCGGCAAAGATGCGTATGTCCACATAGCTGCGCCTGCCGCCGTGCAGGCAGTATTGCAGGATAACGCTCAGCATCTCCTCCAGCGCGAGGGAGACGCGCATGGCGCGCCGCGCGTCGAGCCCGGCGTCCTCGCAGAAGCCGGATATCTTCTCCGAGGCGAAGACGACGGCGTCCACCGTGTTCTCCACGGAGAAGCTTATCTCCCGCTCCGGCAGGAGCGCGCGGTCGAGCAGCAAAGCGTCGAGCCCGCGGTTTCCGCGCCTTATCGCGCACACCGCCGCGAGCAGGACGAGCGAAGTCAGCGCGTCCGCCGCGATGAGGGCGAGCCACACCCCGTCAATCCCGAGCGCGCGGCTCAAAATCAGGGCGCAGGGCGCCAGGCAGACGAGCGTCCGGAGGCCGAGGATGAGGTTCGAGAGCATGGGCCGGTGCACGGTGTTGAAATAGCCGACGCACATGAGGTTCGCGAAGCCGAAGACGAAGCTCGCCGCGAGGCAGGCGAGGCCGCGCCGCGCCGCCTCGGCCGCCGCGGGCTCCGTGATATTGAAGAGGGAGCAGAGCGCGCCGGACAGGAGCGCCGCGCCGAGGGCGAAGGCCGCGGTTATGATTCCGCCCGTCCGCGCCGCCCGGCGGCAGACGCCGTGTATGCTGCCCCAGTCGCGCTCGCCGAAGTAGACGCCGACGATGGGCATGAGCGCGCCGGCGACGCCGTTGACGACGCCGGTGACGAGGTCGCTCACGCTTTTTATGAGCGAGAAGCTCGCGAGGCAGGCCTGCTGCCCGAGGCCGAGTATGAGGCTGTTTATGAGCATCAGCTTGAGCGCGTTGAAGAGGTTATTGCAGCCGTTGGGGCTGCCGCTGAGCAGGATTTCGCCGAGCGAGCGCCATATTTTCACCCCGCGCAGGGAGATAAAGCGGGTGTTTTTGGCGCGTTTTGCAAGTATGAGCGCGCCTATAAGTACGGAGATGCCCATGCTCAGCTGCGTGCCGACGGCCGCGCCGGCAATGCCGAGGCCGCAGACCGGGCTCATGAACAGCCAGGTGAAGGCCACGTTGAGGCCGCTGGAGAGGATGAAGAGGAAGCTCGCCGCGCGCGGCAGGCCGTCCATCTTGCAGAAGTTTATCGGCACGTAGATAAAGAGCGTGCAGGCCCCGCCGAGGATGTACCAGTAGAGATAGTCGCGCGTGTATTCCCCGACCCTGCCCTCGCCGCCGAGCGCGGCGACGAGCTCGTCGAGGAAGGCGAGGCCGAGCGCCGTCATGACGAGCGACGCCGCGGCCATGGCCAGCACGGTGAGCGTAAAGAGCTCGCGATAGCGCTTATAGTCCGCGCGGCCTATGGCGAGGTTCCCGGCAATGGAGCCGCCCATGCCTATGACCGCGCCCACGGTGAAGTAGACGAGGCCCACGCTGCCCGCGAGCGACATGGCCGCGAGGCCGTCCTCGCCGAGGAACTGCCCGGAGAGCACGGTGTCTATCATGCCGGAGACGCTCGTCGCCAGCATGCTCAGCACGCTCGCGGCGAGGTATTTGCCGTAGACGCGGCTGAGGAAGAAGTCGTTCCGCCTCAGCTCACCGGCGCGGCGCTCACTCAATGGTCAGGATGTCCGCAAAGCCGGTGACCTCGAAGACCTCCGAGACCACCTCGTTCACGTTGCGTATCACCATGTTGCCCTGGCGGTTCATGACCTTCTGCGCGCTCAGCAGCACGCGCAGGCCGGCGGAGGATATGTACTCGAGCCCGGCGAAGTCGAAGCAAAGCTCCGTCACCCCGGCCACGGAGCGCTTGAGCTCGCCCTCGAGCTGCGGCGCGGTCGCCGT
>CALWYT010000132.1 GCA_944385835.1 uncultured Oscillospiraceae bacterium
AAGCTCGCCCGCGCGTACTTCACCCGCTATGGCATGAGCGAGCGCTTCGACATGGTCGCGCTCGAGACGCAGTCGAACAAGTACCTCGGCGGCGACGCCTCCCTCGCCTGCAGCGAGCGCACCTCCGGCGAGATAGACGAGGCCGTCATAGACCTGGTGAAGCGCCAGCACAGCAAGGCCGTGGAACTGCTCAAGGCCAACGAGCCGGCCCTGCACCGCATAGCCAGGTACCTGATGGACAAGGAGACCGTCACCGGAGAGGAGTTCATGGAGCTGCTCAGACGTACCGACGCATAAACGCAAGGCCCGGGGCCGTCCGCCCCGGGCTGCTTTTTGCGCGCTTGCGCCGGAGGGCAAAGCGTGCTAAAATAGCGCCTATGGAAACCAAGCTGCCAAAACTTAAAAGGCTCTGCGCCGTGAACGACGTCTCCGGCTTCGGCAAGTGCTCGCTGACCGTGGCGCTGCCCGTGGTCTCGGCCACGGGCGTGGAGTGCGCCTGCATCCCCACGGCCCTGCTGAGCACGCACACGGGCGAGTTCACCGGCTGGACTAGGCGAGACCTCAGCGACCAGATGCTGCCCATAGCGCGGCACTGGGCCGGCTGCGGCATAGAGTTCGACGGGATCTACTCCGGCTATCTGGCCTCGCCTGAGCAGGCCCTGCTGCTGGAGGAGGTCATAGGCACCCTGGCCGGCCCGGACACGCTGGTGGTCTGCGACCCCGCCATGGCGGACAACGGCGTCTACTACTCCGGCTTCGACGGCGCGATGACGCAGGCCTTCCGCCGGCTCTGCGCCAGGGCGGACGTGATAACGCCCAACGTCACGGAGGCCGCGCTGCTCTCCGGCGCGGAGTACCGCGCCGCGCCGCACCCGCGCGAGTATATCGAGCGGCTCTTCGACGGCCTGGAGCGCCACGCCGGGCGCTATATCGCCATAACCGGCGTCCACCCGGCCGAGGGCGTCATAGGCACGGTCGTGCGCGACCGCGAAACCGGCGACGAGCGCAGCGAGATGAGCGCGGCCTATCCCGGTATGTTCTACGGCACGGGCGACATCTTCGCCTCCGCCTTCGCCGCGCTGCTGGTGCGCGGGGCCGGGGTCGGCGACGCGCTCGCAGCCGCGAGCGCCCTGGTGCGCGAGGCCATAGAGCGCTGCTTTGTCCGAGGCACGCCGCGGCCGTACGGCGTGGACTTCGAGGGCGCGCTGCCGGACTACGTCCGCCGCGTGCAGGAGATATTCAGCCGCGCATAACGCAGCCGGCCCGCCTGGTGGGCCGGTTTTCTTCCAAAGGAGTTTGATATGCCTCAGCACATAACCGTCGTGGACTACAACGCCGCCTGGCCGCTGGAATTCGCGGCCGAGCGGGAGAAGATCTCCGCCGTGCTTGGCGGCGCGCTGCTGGAGCTTTACCACATCGGCAGCACCTCCGTACCCGGGCTGGCCGCCAAGCCCGTGATAGACATGCTGGCCGCGGTCAGGAGCCTAGAGGCCGTGGACGCCGCCGCGCCGGAGTTTGCCGCGCTGGGCTATGAATGTCTCGGCGAATACGGCATACCGGGCCGCCGCTTCCTGCGCAGGGGCGGGGACAAGCGGACGCACCACATCCATGCGTTCCGCTGGGACAACTGGGGCGAGATCTCCCGCCACCTGGCCTTCCGCGACTTCCTGCGCGGCCACAGCGCGGCCGCGGCGCGCTACGCCGCGCTCAAAAGGCGGCTCGCGGAGGCCTTCCCCTATGACATCGAAGGCTACTGCGACGGGAAGGACGCCTTTGTGCGCGAGGCTGAGGCCGCCGCGCTCGCCGCATACGACGGCTCGTGGGAGCGGCTGTATCTCGCCGCGCGGGCCGTGCAGGGGCCGCGCCGCATCTCCGCCCGCATAGAGGCCGGCGGCGTCTCCGCCGCGCTGCTGACGGAGGCCGGGAACGTCTACGCCGGCGTGTGCGTGGATACGGCCTGTTCGCTCGGCATGTGCGCCGAGCGCAGCGCGGTCGCGGCCATGATAACCGGCGGCGAGAGCCGCATAGTCAGGCTCCTTGCCCTGATGCCCGGCGGCGAGCCGGGTATGCCCTGCGGGGCCTGCCGCGAATTGCTGATGCAGCTGGGCGAGGGCGCGCCGGAGATAGAGATTCTCCGCTCGCGCGAGCCGCTCTCCTCCGTCCGCCTCCGGGAGCTTGCCCCGGACTGGTGGCTGTGAAGGGCGCGCCGTCCGCGGCTTACCTGCGCTGCCGCGGCGGCCATTTTGAGAAGCACAGAGGGTCCGGCCTTTCGCCGGACCCTCTCCTATTTTGCGTTCAGGGCCATGCCGTACAGCTCGTTTTTTGAAAAGCCGGTCTCCTCGGCGGCTATGCGGCAGGCCTCCTTCAGGCTCTTGCCCCCGGCGCGCAGCTCGTTCACCCGGGCCACGGCCCCGGCGGCGCTCTGCTCCGGCGCGGCCTCCTCCGGCGCGCCGGCCACGACCAGCACGAACTCGCCCCTGGGCGGGTTGTCCTCGCCGTACAGGGCCGCGGCCTCGCCCAGCGTGGTGCGCAGCACCTCCTCGTGCAGCTTGGTCATCTCGCGGCAGAGGGCCACGCGCCTCTCGCCGCCGAAGGCGTCCCGGAGGTCGCAGAGCGTCCTCGCCAGCTTGTGCGGCGCCTCGTAGAAGAGCATCGTGCGCTTTTCGCCGCGCAGGGAGTCCAGGTGCTCGCGGCGGCTTTTCCCACTGGTGGAGAGGAAGCCCTCGAAGGTGAAGCGCCCGCTGGGCAGCGCGCTGAGCGCAAGGGCGGTGACGGCGGCGCTCGGCCCGGGTACGGCGCTTATCTCCACGCCCGCCTCGGCGCAGCGCGCGGCCAGGTCCTCGCCAGGGTCGGAGACGCTGGGCATACCCGCGTCCGTGACAAGGGCGCAGCTCTCCCCGGCGAGTATGCGCTCGAGTATCCTCGCGCCGGAGCGCTTGGAGTTGTGCTCGTAGTAGCTCACAAGCGGCTTTTTTATGTTGAAATGGTTCAGCAGCCTCAGCGTCACGCGGGTGTCCTCCGCGGCGATGAAGTCCGCCTCCTCCAGCGTGCGCAGGGCGCGCGGCGAGATGTCGCCCAGGTTGCCTATGGGCGTCCCCACCAGATACAGCTTTCCCGGCATATTCAGCCCTCCATGTGATAGATGGCGCGCATCTCCGCGCCTGGGGCGCCGTCCTCGCCGTACAGCGCCAGCGGCGGCTCCACCCTCAGGCCCGGCCCGCCCATGAGCGTGGCCTCGCAGAGGAACAGCCCCGGCGCGCTCGCGGCGCTGTGCTGGACAAAGCGCAGGCGCTTCGGCTCCAGCCGCCGCGCGGCCAGGGCGGCGAACACGGCGGCGAGCCTCTCCGAGCGGTGGACGAAGGCGAAGCGCCCGCCCTGGCGCAGGCTGCGGGCCGCGGCGCGGCAGACGTCGTCAAAGCTGCACCCGGCCTCGCTGCGCGCGGCCGCGCGCTGCGCGTCCCCGGCGGCGCGCCCGCTGCCCAGGGCGAAATACGGCGGGTTGCAGACGCACAGCGCGCAGCTGTTCGCCGCGGGGAGGGAGGCGGCGTCGCGCAGGTCGCCGCAGGTCACCGAGGCCTCGAGGCCGTTGGCTGCGAAGTTCGCCCGCGCCGCAGCCGCGGCGGCCGCGGACAGCTCCACGGCGCAAAGGCGTATGCCCGGCTCGCGCAGCTTGAGCAGCAGGGAGATAAGCCCCGCGCCGCAGCCCAGCTCCAGCACCGCCTCGCCCGGCTTCACGCGCGCGAAAGCGGCCAGCAGCACGCTGTCCGTAGTCACGGGGAAGGCCCCCTCCCCGCTGTATTCCGGCCCTCCCGGCCAAAGCTCCATCTCAGCCCTCCATATAAAAACAAACCCGCAGCCGGCCGCCGTCGCGGCCCGCGCTGGCGGGTTGAAATCCAAAACCGTGTGCCGGGGCATAACCGGGGAGCCAGGCCCCCCGGTTATGCCGCTTGCGCCCTCAGTTCTCCTCGATGGCGTCGGCGGGGCAGTTCTCCTTGCAGGTGCCGCACTGGATGCACTTGTCCTGGTCGATGACGTACTTGTCGTCGCCCATGTCGATGGCCTCGACGGGACAGTTGGCCGCGCAGGTGCCGCAGGACACGCAGTTGTCGGTAATGACGTACATGATGCAACCTCCGTTCTCTCGAATACTATACCGGCGCAGAGCGCCCGATGTACGCCTGTATTCTACCACACCGGGCGCGAAAATCAACAACTATTTCACGCGCGGCGGATTTATATGCGCCGCGGGCGCGTTTTGATTTCCCTCCCGGCGGCTATACTTAGGCGTGGCCGCGCAGGATACGGCGTGTCTCGCGCGGCGCGGGCAGTATACTTGCGAGGGAGGCAGAGCGATGAAGAACAGCGTGAGATTTACCGACAGGGCCGCCGCAGCCGTGAAGGCCGCGAGGGACGCGGCGGCTTCGCTGGGCCACAGCTACGTCGGCTCCGAGCACCTGCTGCTGGGCGTGGCGGCGGAGACGGAGGGGCTGGGCGCGCGCGTGCTCGCCGCGCGCGGGCTGGACCTCGCCCGGCTGACGCGCGCCGTGGAGGCGGCGAGCGGGTCCGGGGAGCCGGGCGGCCCCGAGCAGGGGCTGAGCGGCGACGCGCGCGACGCGCTGGAGCGGGCGGCGGAGTACGCGCGGCGGCTGGGCCACGGCCGCGTCGGGACGGAGCACCTGCTGCTGGGCGCGCTGGAGTGTCCCGGCAGCGCCGCCGCGCTGGCACTGGAGCTGGCCGGGGCCGAGCCGGGGGATATGCGCGGCGACGTGCTCGCCCTCTTCGGCGCGGGCGAGCGCCAGGAGCGTCCGGCGCAATGGCAGCAGCAGGCGCGGCAGCGCCCGGGCTGCGCCAGGCGCGCGGAGACGCGCGTGCTGGACCAGTACAGCCGCGACCTGACGCAGATGGCCGCCGCCGGGCGGCTGGACGCCGTGGTGGGCCGCGACGCGGAGATAGACCGCTGCATACGCATACTTTCGCGCCGCGCCAAGAACTGCCCCGTGCTCGTGGGAGAGCCGGGCGTGGGCAAGACCGCCGTGGCCGAAGGCCTGGCCCGGCGCGTGTCGCGCGGCGAGGTGCCGCCCTCCCTGCAGGGGGCGCGCATCGTCTCCCTCGACATCGTCTCCATGCTGGCCGGGACGAAGTACCGCGGCGACTTCGAGGACCGGGTCAAGAGCGTGCTGCGCGAGGCGGAGCGGGCGGGGGACGTCATACTGTTCATAGACGAGCTGCACAACATCGTCGGCGCCGGCAGCGCCGAGGGCGCGCTGGACGCGGCGAACATCCTCAAGCCGGCCCTGGGCCGCGGCGAGGTGCGCATCATAGGCGCCACCACGCCGGAGGAGTACAGCCGGCACATAGAGAAGGACGCGGCGCTGGAGCGGCGGTTTCAGCCCGTCCGCGTCCAGGAGCCGGACGCGCGCGCCTGCGAGCGTATGCTGCGCGCGCTGCTGCCGCGCCTGGAGGCCCACCACGGCGTCGCGATTGCCGACGCCGCCGTCGGCGCGGCCGTGCGGCTTTCGCAGCGCTACGTCGGCGGGCGCCGGCTGCCGGACAAGGCGGTTGACCTCCTGGACGAGGCCGCGGCCGCCGCGCGCATCGCAGGCGAGCGCGCCGTGACGGCCCGCTCCGTTGCCGCCGCGGTCTCGGAGTGGACGGGCATCCCCGCGGAGGCCGTGACGCGCACGGAGGCGGAGCGCCTGCTGCGCCTGGAGGCCGTGCTGCGCCGCCGCGTAATCGGCCAGGAGGAGGCCGTGGCCGAGGTGGCGCGGGCCATACGCCGCTCCCGCTCCGGCCTGGGCGACCCGGCCCGGCCCGTGGCGAGCTTCCTCTTCCTCGGCCCGACGGGCGTCGGCAAGACCGAGCTGTGCCGCGCCCTGGCCGAGGCCGTCTACGGCGACGAGAGGGCGCTCATACGCTTCGATATGTCCGAGTACATGGAAAAGCACGCCGCCAGCAAGCTCCTGGGTTCCCCGCCCGGCTACGTCGGCTACGGCGAGGGCGGTCAGCTCACGGAGCGGGTGCGCCGCGCGCCCTGGTCGGTGGTGCTCTTCGACGAGGTGGAAAAGGCGCACCCGGACGTGTACAATCTCCTGCTGCAGATCATGGACGAGGGCCGCCTGACCGACTCCGCGGGGCGCCAGGCCGACTTCCGCAACGCCGTCGTGGTCATGACGGGCAACGTCGGCGCGCGGGCGATAACGGACGCGCGGCCCGGCCTCGGCTTCGCGGGCGCGGCCGGCTCGGGGGCGGCGCGCGAGGCGGTCATGCGCGAGCTGCGCGAGACCTTCCGGCCGGAGTTCCTGGGCCGGCTGGACGGCGTCATCCTCTTCTCCCGGCTCGGCCCGGAGGAGATACGGCGCATAGCGGCGGCCTTCACGGCGGAGGTGGCCGGGCGGCTGGCCGGGCAGGGCGTGACGCTGACGGTCACGGACGAGGCCCTCGCCCTTCTGGCGGAGCACGGCGGGGACGGGCGCGGCGGGGCCAGGCCGCTGCGCCGGACCGTGGCCGCCGAGCTGGCCGATCCCGCCGCCGACGCGCTGCTCTCCGGCGCGCTGAAGCCCGGGGACAGCGTCCTCGCCTGCGTGCGGGACGGCCGTGTGCGGCTCGAAAAGGCCGGGGCGGCCCTGCCCGCGCGGCGGCCTTCGAGCGCTTTCGGAGCGTGAGAGGTGTATCATAGCCCTGTACCAAAGCAAAAGGAGAGGGTCTTGTGCAGTCCTTACTTGCAAGGCCGAGGCTGGGCAGGTCGGGGCTGGCCCAGCTCGGCGTAAACGAGATCGACCCCAACCCCAACCAGCCGCGGCGCGTCTTTGACGACGGCGCGCTCGCGGAGCTGGCCGCGAGCATCGCGGAGTACGGCGTGCTCTCGCCGCTCACCGTGCGGCTGCACTTTGGCCGCTACGAGCTGGTGGCCGGGGAGAGGCGGCTGCGCGCGGCGCGCATGGCGGGGCTGAAGAAGGTCCCCTGCATCGTGCTGGACGTCAGTATGGAGGAATCCGGCCTGCTGGCGATGGTGGAGAACCTGCAGCGCCAGGACCTGGACTTCGTCGAGGAGGCCCGGGGCATGGCCAACCTCATGCGCCTCTACGGCCTCAGCCAGGAGGAGTGCGCCCGCCGCCTGGGCAAAAGCCAGAGCGCGGTGGCCAACAAGCTGCGGGTGCTGAAGCTGCCGGAGGACGTGCTCGCCTCGCTGCTGGAGCGGGGCCTCACTGAGCGCCACGCCCGCGCGCTGCTGCGCCTGCCCACGCCGGAGGCCCAGCGCGCCGCGCTGGAGCACGTCGCCTCCGCCGGGCTGAACGTGGCGCAGACGGACGAGTACGTCTCCGCGCTCCTGGCCGCCCCTCCGGAGCCGGCCGCGCGCCAGGGCCGGCGCGCGCTGATACTCCAGGACGTGCGCGTGTTTTTGAACTCGCTCACGCGCTCCCTCGACGTCATGAAGCGCGGCGGCATCGCGGCGGACATGCGCCGCGAGGAGACGCCGGAGGCCCTGGTCGTCACCATCTCCATACCTAAGCGCCGCGCCTGACGCAAAAACGCCCAACCGTACGCACGGTTGGGCGTTTGCTGCATATCTCAGTCATACCCCGGCGGGCCGCGCGGGTTCCGCTGCGCCCGGCCCGGGGCTGAGCGGGTTGAGCCGGCCGTACATCCGCGTGTACTCGTAGATCTTGGCCGTCAGCTCGCCCGTTATCTGCCCGTCCTGAAGCCTCCAGCGCCAGTTGGACCCGAGGGTGCCAGGCTCGTTTATACGCGCCTCCGCGCCCAGGCCCAGGTAGTCCTGCAGCTGGGCGACGAACAGCTCGGCCACGCTGCCCATGCCGCCGCGGATGAGGCCCCAGTTGACGCCCTCCCTGGCGTTCAGGCCCAGGTAGCGCCGGGCGAAGCGCGCGTCGGCGCGGTTTATCTTCTTCCACCACTGCATGGCCGTCTCGTTGTCGTGCGTGCCGATGTAGCAGACGCAGTTCGGCGTGTAGGTGTGCGGCAGGTAGTCGCTCGGCTCGCGCGAGTCAAAGGCGAACTCCAGCACCTTCATCCCCGGGAAGCCGGAGTCGGCCACCAGCTTGGCGACGCCGGGCGTCAGGAAGCCCAGGTCCTCGGCGATGAAGCGCGTGTCGTGGAACCAGTCGCGCAGCACGCCCACCAGGCCCATGCCCGGGCCGGGCCGCCACTCGCCGTTCTTCGCGGTCTTTTCGCCGTTGGGTATGGCCCAGTAGCTGTCGAAGCCGCGGAAGTGGTCGATGCGTATGACGTCGTAGAGGCGCTTTGCGCCCTCGATGCGGCGTATCCACCAGCCGTAGCCGTCGGCCTTCATGCGCTCCCAGTTGTAGATGGGGTTGCCCCAGAGCTGGCCGTCCGCGGAGAAGTAGTCCGGCGGCACGCCCGCGACGCACTTGGGGACGTTGCGCTCGTCCAGAAGGAAGCTCTTCGGGTCGGCCCAGACGTCAGCGCTGTCGAGCGCGACGTAGATGGGGATGTCGCCTATTATCTCTATGCCCAGCCTGTGGACGTACTCGCGCAGGGCGTCCCACTGGCGGAAGAACTTGTACTGCGTCCAGACGAAGAGGCGGACGTCGCCCGCCAGCTCGCGCCGGTACCGCTCCAGCGCGGCGGCGTCGCGCATACGCGCGTCCTCGTCCGGCCACTCCTGCCAGCTCTTCATCCCGAAGCGGCGCTTGAGCGCCATGAACAGCGCGTAGTCCTCCAGCCAGGCGCGGTTGGCCTCGCGGAAGGCGCTTATGCCCTCGCTCTCCCTCTCCCAGCCGCGTTCGCAGGCCAGGCGCAGCACGTCGTAGCGGTGCGCGTAGATCTTGCCGTAGTCCACGTACATCGGGTCGCCGCCCCAGTCTATGCCCTCGACCTCGCGCCGCTCCAGCAGGCCATCCTCGACAAGCATGTCCAGGTCGATGAGATAGGGGTTGCCCGCGTTGGCGGAGAAGGACGAGTAGGGCGAATCGCCGTAGCTGGTCGGCCCCAGCGGCAGTATCTGCCACGCGCCCTGCCCGGCGGCGGAGAGGAAGTCCGCGAACTTATATGCCTCCGCGCCCAGCGTGCCTATGCCGTACTTGGACGGCAGGGACGAGATGGGCATTAGGATACCGCTCTTGCGCATACGATTACCCCTTTACGGCGCCGGAGAGGACGCCCTTGATG
>CALWYT010000133.1 GCA_944385835.1 uncultured Oscillospiraceae bacterium
GGCGTCCTGGTGGGCGACTGAGCTCAACCCCTATACGTGGGAGGACAGCGGCGCCTTTCGTAAGGGCGCATAACTCCGACGAACCACATTTTTAGGAGGAAATCAAATTGTTCAGAGGTAAGAATTACAAAGAGAGCGCCAAGCTCATAGATAAACAGAACCTTTACGAGCCCCAGGAGGCCTTTGAGCTCGTCTGCAAGGCCAGCCGCGCCAAGTTCGACGAGACCGTCGAGCTGCACGTCAAGCTGGGCGTTGACTCCCGTCACGCTGACCAGCAGGTCCGCGGCGCCGTCGTGCTGCCCAACGGCACCGGCAAGAATGTCCGCGTCCTGGTGTTCTGCAAGCCCGAGCGCGAGGAGGAGGCCAAGGCGGCCGGAGCCGACTACGCCGGCGGCCAGGATCTGGTCCAGAAGATCCAGCAGGAGAACTGGTTCGAGTTCGACACCGTTATCGCCAGCCCCGACATGATGGGCGTCGTCGGCCGCCTCGGCAAGCTGCTCGGCCCCAAGGGCCTGATGCCCAGCCCCAAGGCCGGCACCGTCACCCCCAACATCGCCCAGGCCGTCAGCGAGGCCAAGGCCGGCAAGGTCGAGTACCGCCTCGACAAGACCAATATCATCCACTGCCCCATCGGCAAGGTGAGCTTCGGCTCCGACAAGCTCGTGGAGAACTACAACACCCTCATCGGCGCCATCATCAAGGCCAAGCCCGCCGCCGCCAAGGGCCAGTACATCAGGAGCTGCGTCACCGCCTCCACCATGGGTCCCGGCGTGAAAATCAACGCCAACAAGCAGCTTTAATCAGCGCTTGAACAAAAAGAGCCGCCCACGCGGCTCTTTTTTGCTTAACACTAATTGAAAGGGCGGAGAACTTATGGCAACGCACGCAGGCATGGACATCACCGCGCTGGGCGAGGCGCTTATCGACTTCGGATACGAGGGTTCGGACGCCGCCGGCTATCCCCTGCTCCAGGCCAGGCCGGGCGGCGCTCCCGCGAACTTCCTGGCCGCGGCCGCGGCCATGGGCCGGCGCTGCGCGATGATCGCCAAGGTCGGCGCGGATAGCTTCGGCCGGCTGCTGCTGGACACGCTTGAGCGGGCGGGCGTCTGCACGGACGGCGCCGTCTGCGCCGGGGACGCCTTCACGACGCTCGCCTTCGTCACGCTGGATTCCCGCGGCGAGCGGGAGTTCTCCTTCGCCCGCAAGCCGGGCGCGGACACGCTCCTGCGCCCGGAGGAGCTGGACGAGGCGCTCATCAAAGGCTCGCGGCTCTTCCACTTCGGCTCGCTCAGCCTGACGGACGAGCCAGCGCGCAGCGCGACGGAGCGGGCGCTGGCCCTTGCGCGCGAGGGCGGCGCCGCCGTCAGCTTCGACCCCAACTACAGGCCCCCGCTCTGGCGCGGCGAGGGCGAGGCGAGGGAGCGTATGCTCTGGGGCCTCGCCCGGGCCGACGTGGTGAAGCTCAGCGCCGAGGAGGCCGCCTTCCTCTGGGGCTGCGGCCCGGAGGAGGGCGCGCGGCGCGTCCTCGTCGAGTGCGGCGCGAAGCTGGTCTTTGTCACCTGCGGCGCGCGCGGGGCGTATTACGCCAACCGCCTCGGCTGGGGCTTTGCCGCCGCGCCCCGGGTGCGGCCCGTGGACACCACGGGCGCCGGGGACATCTTCGGCGGCACCGCGGCGGCGCTGCTGCTCGAGAGCGGCCTCGCGCCGGAGGACGTCCCGGCCGGGACCCTGGGCCGGATCGCCCGCGCGGCCTGCGCCGCGGCCAGCCTCTCCACCGAGCGCCGCGGCGGCATAAGCAGCGTGCCGGGCCGCGAGGCCGTCCTGGCCGCGGCGCGGGAGGAGCGCGCTTGACAAGGCGTGGATTATTTTATACAATGTGTTCCCAGCGAAACGGAGAAACAAAGGAGCTTACAACATGGCTAAGGACAAGAAAGTCGAGAGCATAACCGACATGGACAAGGACTTCGCCCAGTGGTTCACCGACGTGTGTACCAAGGCGGAGCTGGTGGACTATTCCGGCGTCAAGGGCCTCTTCATCCTGCGGCCCTACGGCTACGCGATATGGGAGAACATCCAGGCCGAGCTGGACAGGCAGTTCAAGGCCACCGGACACAGCAACGTCTCCATGCCCATGCTGATTCCCGAAAGCCTGCTGCAGAAGGAGAAGGATCACGTCGAGGGCTTCGCGCCCGAGTGCGCCTGGGTGACCATGGGCGGCAGCGAGGAGCTGCCTGAGCGGCTGTGCATCCGCCCGACCAGCGAGACGCTCTTCTGCGAGCACTGGAGCCATGTCGTCCACTCCTGGCGCGACCTGCCCTGCCTCTACAACCAGTGGTGCAGCGTGCTGCGCTGGGAAAAGACCACCCGCCCCTTCCTGCGCGGGCGCGAGTTCCTCTGGCAGGAGGGCCACACGATACACGCCACCGCCGAGGAGGCCGTGGCCGAGACTAAGCAGATGCTGGAGATCTACGCCGACGTCTGCGAGAACCTGCTGGCCATGCCCGTGCTGCGCGGCGTCAAGACCGACAAGGAGAAGTTCGCCGGGGCGGAGGACACCTACACCGTCGAGTGCATGATGCACGACCGCAAGGCGCTGCAGTCCGGCACCAGCCACTACTTCGGCGACAGCTTCGCCAGGGCCTTCGGGATCGCCTTCTCGGACAGGGAGAACAAGCTGCAGGCCCCCTTTGAGACCAGCTGGGGCATGTCCACGCGCGTCATCGGCGGCCTCATCATGACCCACGGCGACAACAACGGCCTGGTCCTGCCGCCGCGCGTCGCGCCCATACAGGTCATAGTACTTCCGATAGCCGCGCACAAGCCCGGCGTCACCGAGGCCGCCGAGGCCGTCGTGGCGCGGCTCAAGGCCGCGGGCGTGCGCGTAAAGGGCGACTTCTCCGACAACTCCCCCGGCTGGAAGTTCGCCGAGTGGGAGATGAAGGGCGTCCCCGTCCGCCTCGAGCTGGGTCCGCGCGACATAGAGAACGGCCAGTGCCTCTGCGCCCGCCGCGACAACGGCGAGAAGGTCGCGCTGCCGCTCGACGGCATAGAGGGGAGCGTCCCCGCCCTCCTGGAGGACGTCCAGCGCGGCCTCTTCGACAAGGCCAGGCGCAACCTCGACGAGCACACCTACACCGCCGCGACTGTGGACGAGGTGAAGGACGTTTTCGAGAACCGCGGCGGCGGCTTCGTCAAGACCATGTGGTGCGGCGACGAGGCCTGCGAGCTGAAGATGAAGGAGCTGGCCGGCGTCACCAGCCGCTGCATCCCCTTCGAGCAGGAACATATCGGCGACGTCTGCCCCGTCTGCGGCAGGAGCGCGAAGAAGATGATAGTCTGGGGCGTCGCGTACTGAGGCGCTGCGAAAAAGCGAAGCGGGCCGGCAAAAAGCCGGCCCGCTTCTTCTCCGCCCGCGGGCGGAAATTTCCCGTCATATCCCCGGCCTCCGGCGCATATACTGCTTATATGCCGTTTCCACGGAGGTGACTTGAATGGATCGGGACATCGACGATCTCATATTTGGCAGCGCCGGCGCTCAGGAGAGCGACCGGTAAGAGACCCGCCCCGCCGCCATGGCGGGGGCAGAAAATCCACCGGCCCTCGCCGGTGGATTTTTCGCTTCCCGGGCGCGGCGGAGCTTACTCCCACGGCTCGCGGCAGTCTCCGCCGTCCCCCCGCTCCCGGCCGGCGCCGGGGTCCCCGTCCCGTCCGCCGCCTGCGTCCAGGCTGAGGGCGGCGAGGTAGAAGCCCGCGCGCGTGGTCATGATATACGGCGCGACGAACACCTCGGCCGCGATGCCTATATAGGGCAGCCACGTCAGCAATAGCCAGAGGAAGAAGCTCAGATCCAGCACGAACAGCTCGCCCTTCCGCCCGGACATCAGCCGCTTGCTCTCGCGTATGCAGTCCATGACGCCCATCCCCGGGTGGTCCAGCAGCAGGTAGACGGCCAGGCGGTAGCGGTAGGCCGCGACGATGCCCGGTATGACGAAAAGCAGGCTCCACAGGAAGATGAAAAGCCCCTCGGCCAGATACAGCAGTATGACGCGCCAGAACTGGGCGAAGCCGTCTACCAGGTTCCAGACGCTGTTTTCCTCCCGCCTCGCGACCTTGAGCGTGAAGAGGACCATGCCCGTGTCAAGCATCAGGGCGGCGACCTGGAGCAGCAGGTTTACGAGATAGCCCAGCGGCCTGGAGCCGACGTAGTAGAAGATGTCGGCCGTGTACCTGACGCCGATGGTGTACTCGTCGGTGACGTACACCTCCAACGGGGCGGCGGGCAGGGCACGGTTCGCCAGCCAGCTTATCAGGAAGGTGGCCAGCACGTATATGAGCGCCGTGATGTACGGGCTTGTTTTTGAGACCTTCATGCAGGCCTTTGCCTCCGCCTTGAGCGCGGCGCGGTTAAACCACATTATCCACACAGCCTTTCTGCCGGCGCGGCCGGCCCTCTATCAGCGCCATTATACCAAGCGCGCGGCTATACCACAACACATTTTTGCAGCTCCGCCGCAGGGACGGCCTCGCAGCGCGGCGGGAAGGCCTCGCCGGCATAGGCCGCGGCCGCGCAGGCGCAGCCGGGTATGTCCGCGTACAGCCGCGCCTGCGCGCCCGGCGCGGGCGCGATTATCCTCCCGCCCTCGCGGCGGAAGGGCATGGAGCGCAGGCTGCCCTCGCCGCAGAGCTTGTATACGCTCTCGCGCAGGCACCACAGCTCGTGGAAGGCGAAGTCCCCCCTCTCCCGCGGCGACATGAGCCGGGCGGCGAAGGCCAGGTCCTTCTCCCGGACGCGCTGCACGTCCGCGCCCAGCGGCGAGCCGCCCAGGGCGCAGAGCGCCGCGCCCGCCGTGTGGCTCAGTGAAAAGCATATGTCCGGCCGGCCGGGGAAATACGGCTTGCCGCCGGGCAGCAGGGCGGTCTCGGGCAGGGCGTCGAGGCCGCGCTCGCGCCGCAGCGCCCACAGCAGCAGCGACCAGGCCGCGGCGCTGCCCTCGCCGCCGCGTCCCGGCAGCAGCCAGGCCCCGCGCGGCGCGGCGCCGGTCAGGGTATAATAGATCCGCATACGCCAAGCCCTCCCTCAACTTGTCCCGTCCCGGCCCGCGCCGGGCGGCGTCATAGTGCATTTTCCCGAATCTGCCCGTTCCGCCTCAAATTATACTACATCTTGTAATCTGGCGCTACCACATTCGCGAGACTTGTGTTATAATAGCCGTGGCACGGCTATTAAACTCAGATTTCGCTCCTTTTTCCCGCCCCCTGCGGGGCAAGCGAAAAAGGCGCCGCATTATAAACTGTCTGATTGCGCGCCCGGGCGCCAGGCCCCGGCGATAGGAAGGACGTGGCAGCCATCAACAGGAAGATACTTGTGCTGGAAGACGAGAGCGCCATACGCAGCTTCGTCGTCATAAACCTGCGGCGCAACGGCTACGAGCCGGTGGAGGCCGCCACCGGCGAGGAGGCCCTGGCCGCGCTCGCGGCCGACCCGGACATAGGCGTCGCGCTGCTGGACGTCATGCTGCCGGACATAGACGGCTTTGAGGTCTGCCGCCGTATACGCGCGTCCGGCTCCAAGATGGGCGTCATCATGCTCACCGCGCTGGGCCAGGAGATGGACAAGGTCACCGGGCTTATGAACGGCGCGGACGACTATGTCACCAAGCCCTTCTCCCCCGCCGAGCTTATCGCCCGCGTGGACGCGCTCTGCCGCCGCCTGGGCGCGGCGGAGGAGCCGGAGGAGCCGGAGCTGGAAAGCGGGCCGTTCCTGCTCAACCCGCGCAACCGCACGCTGGACAAGAACGGCGAGCGCGTCAAGCTGACGCAGACGGAGTTCGCCATAATGAAGCTCTTCATGTCCAACTCCGGCAAGGCCCTCTCGCGCGAGGACATACTCGAAAACGTCTGGGGTACGGACTATAAGGGCGAGCTGAAGATAGTGGACGTCAATATCCGCCGCCTGCGGATAAAGATCGAGGACAACCCCACGGCCCCCGTGTACATCACGACCATCTGGGGCTATGGCTACAAGTGGGGTTCGTAAGCATGGCGGAGAAGAACGTCCCCGGCCCCGAGGCCGGCGGCCCCGGCCGCGGCGGCGCGGGCGGCCTGCTCTCCGGCGGCCTGCCCGAGACCCTGCGCGGGCTGAAGGGCGTGTGGCTGCTGGCCAGCTGCCTGGGCGCGGCCGCCGTCGCGGGAGCGCTGCTATTCGCGCTTTTCGGCAGCCGGCTGTGGGCCTGCGTCCTCGCGGCCCTGGCCGTGGGGCTGCTGCTTTTGAGCAACCTCTGGTTCCGCGAGCGGGTCACCAGCCCCATCCTCGGCCTGGGCGACACCGCGCGGCGCATAGCCGCCGGCAGCTACGGCTCCCTCGCCGAGCGCCTGCGCGACGACGAGATAGGCGCGCTCACCGACGCCATCAACGACATGAGCGTGAAGATAGGCAAGGCCGACCGCGTGCAGAACGAGTTCATCTCCTCCGTCTCGCACGAGCTGCGCACCCCGCTCACGGCCATCACCGGCTGGAGCGAGACCCTGCTCTACGACGACGCCCTGCAGGGCGACTCCCGTCGCGGCATAGAGATAATCTCCCGCGAGGCGGGCCGGCTGACCGGCATGGTGGAGGAGCTTCTGGAGTTCACCCGTATGCGCGACGGGCGCTTCACGCTCAACCTCGAGCAGGTGGACGCCGCCGCGCTGCTCGACGAGGTCTGCTTCACCTACAGCGAGCTGCTGCGCCACGACGGCATAGAGCTGGTGTACTCCGCGCCGGACGGGGGCCTGCCCTTTGTCACGGGCGACCCACGCCGGCTCAAGCAGGTGGTGCTGAACATACTGGACAACGCCGCCAAATACGGCCGCGGCGGCCGCAAGATAGAGGTCTCCGCCGCCCAGCAGGGCGAATACGTCAAAATCTCCGTGCGCGACCACGGCCCCGGCATCGCCGCGGAGGACCTGCCGCACGTCAAGGAGAGGTTCTACAAGGGCCGGGGCAAGGAGCGCGGCAGCGGCATAGGCCTCGCCGTCTGCGACGAGATAGTCTCGCGCCACTCCGGCAAGCTGATAGTGGACAACGCCCCGGCCGGCGGCGCGCTCATCACCGTGCTGCTGCCCGTGGAGACGCAATAGGCCGCGCGGCGGCAAATTAACTAAACGAAGGAAATGCAATGGCAAAGAAAGATTTAAACCGGGTCTGCTTCCGCACCACCATAGGCGGCCAGGCGCTGATGGAGGGCATCCTGATGCGCGGGCCGGAGAAGCAGGCCATCGTCTGCCGGACGGAAAACGGCCTGGTGGAGAAGGTCGAGCCGCTGAACCTCGTCAAGGAAAAGCACCCGGCGCTGGGCTGGCCCTTTGTCCGCGGCGTGGTGACGCTGGTGGACTCGCTGGTCAAGGGCATGAAGGCCCTGACCTATTCGGCCAGCCTGCTGCCGGAGGACGAGCAGGAGGAGCCGACAAGGTTCGACCTCTGGCTCCAGAAGCATCTGGGCAGCGAGAAGGCGGAGAAGATAGCCATAGGCGTCGCGGCCGTGCTGGGCGTGGCGCTGGCGCTGGGCCTCTTCATCTTCCTGCCCACGCTCATCGCCGGCTTCATACCCGGGCTGGACGGGCGCTACACCCTGCGCAGCCTCATCGAGGGCGCGGTCAAGGTGGTAATCTTCCTCGCGTACCTGGCCATGGTCGCGCGCATGAAGGAGATAAAGCGGCTGTTCGCCTATCACGGCGCGGAGCACAAGACCATCTTCTGCTATGAGAAGGGCCTGCCGCTGACGGTTGAGAACGTCCGCCCGCAGAGCCGCTTCCATCCGCGCTGCGGCACCAGCTTCCTGCTGGTCGTGATAATCCTCGGCATCCTGGCGGGGCTGCTGATACAGGTGGACGGCACGCTGCTGCGCATCGCGCTCAGGCTGCTGCTGCTGCCGGTGATAATCGCCCTCGCCTACGAGCTGAACCGCTGGGCCGGGCGGCACGACGAGAACATAGTCTCGCGCGTCGTGACCTGGCCGGGCAAGCAGCTCCAGCACCTGACGACGAACGAGCCGGACGACGGCATGATAGAGTGCGCCATCCGCGCGATGGAGCTGGTCATACCCGAGGAGAAGGGCAAGGACGCCTGGTAAAGCCGCGTCTCCTCTGACCGCCGCGCTGACCGCCGGCCGCTGAACTGAACCGCTGCTTTTCGGGAGGATTGTTGTGCCGCGCAGATACAGTGAACTCTATATCGCCGCGCGCAGCGCCCTGCGCGCCGCCGGGGTGGAGGCCGCAGACGTCGAGGCGCGGCTGATAGTCGCCTCCGCCTCCGGCAAGAGTACGGCCAAGCTGCTGCGCGACATGGGCATCTACGCGACCCACGCCGTGGAGGAGCGCACGGGCGAGCTGCTCTCGCGCCGCCTGGCCGGCGAGCCGGTGGCCTATATAACCGGGATGTGGGAGTTCTACGGCCTGCCCATCGAGGTCAGCCCGGAGGTGCTGATCCCCCGCGCGGACACGGAGGTCCTGGCAGGCGAGGCCATCGCCTGGCTGAAGGCCAACCGGCGCGAGGGCAGGGTGCTCGACCTCTGCTCCGGCTCCGGCTGCATAGGCTGCGCCGTGGCCCGGTCCCTGCCCAGGGCGAGCGTGGTGCTCGCCGACATAAGCTCCGGGGCCATGGAGGTCGCGCGGCGCAACGTCGCGCGCAACGGCCTCGCCGGCCGCGTGAGCTATATGCTCTGCGACGCGACGGCGCCGCCGCCGGTCATGACCGGACAGTTCGACCTCATAGTCTCCAACCCGCCCTACATATCGGCGATAGACCTCCTGACGCTCGACCCCTCCGTGCGGGATTACGAGCCTATCTGGGCGCTGGACGGCGGCGAGGACGGGCTTGACTTCTACCGCGCCATCGTGGAGAACTGGACGGGTACGCTCCGCGGCGGCGGCGCGATGATGTTCGAGGTCGGCGAGGGTCAGGCCGCCGAGGTCAAGGCGCTCATGCGCTCGGCCGGGCTGCGCGGCGAGGCAAGCGTCAAGGACACGCGCGGCGTGGAGCGAGTGGTCAAGGCGACGTTATGAGCAAAAAGCGAAAGCGAACAATCCTACTCGCCGCACTGCTGGCGGTGTGTCTGCTCGCCGGGGCGTGGCTGATACGCGCCGGGCGCGAGATAGGCTTTATCTCTGCACGCGAGGGATATGTCGAGCTGTACGACGGGCGGATATATGGCCCGTGCGAAGACGATTTCCGCGCCAACGACCGTGGCCGCCTTCTGGGCAGGCTTGACGGCGGCGAATGGCTGGTATTTGATGTGCGCGGCGGAGACGGCGAGTACATCTACATCGCCTCCATGGGCCGGGGAGAGTTCCTGCGGCTCACCGAAGTCGATACAACGTCAAATAATGAAATCTTATAAATACAACTAAAGAGGTGTAAACATGGCTGAGAAGAAAAAGGCCGCGAGCGCTTCCCCTTCGCCCGCCGCGTCCGCCGACAAGCGCAAGGCACTGGAGACGGCGATAGCGCAGATAGAGAAGAACTACGGCAAGGGCGCCATCATGCGCCTTGGCGACGACATAGCCGTGAACGTGGAGGCCATCCCCACAGGCTCGCTCTCTCTTGACCTGGCGCTGGGCATAGGCGGCGTGCCGCGCGGGCGCATCGTGGAGATATACGGCCCCGAGAGCTGCGGCAAGACCACCCTCGCGCTGCACATCGTGGCCTCCGCCCAGAAGGGCGGCGGCGAGGCCGCATACATCGACGTCGAGCACGCGCTGGAGCCGGCCTACGCCAGGGCGCTGGGCGTCAACATAGACGAGCTGCTCATCTCCCAGCCGGACACCGGCGAGCAGGCGCTGGAGATAACCGAACAGCTGGTGCGCTCCGGCGCGCTGGACGTGGTCGTCATCGACTCCGTCGCCGCCCTCCTGCCCCGCAGCGAGCTGGAGGGCGAGATGGGCGAGAGCAGCGTCGGCGTTGTCGCGCGCCTTATGAGCCAGGAGCTGAGGAAATCGGCCGGCGTTGTGAGCAAGACCGGCTGCATTGTCATCTTCATCAACCAGCTGCGCGAGAAGATAGGCGTGATGTACGGCAACCCCGAGACCACGCCCGGCGGCCGCGCGCTCAAGTACTTCGCCAGCGTGCGCATAGACAGGCGCCGCATCGAGACGCTGAAAAACGGCAGCGAGATGGTGGGCAACCGCACCCGCGCCAAGGTGATAAAGAACAAGGTCGCACCCCCCTTCAAGGAGGCGGAGTTCGACATCCTCTACGGCCAGGGCATAAGCAAGATAGGCGAGATAATCGACCTCGCCGTCAAGCTGGGCCTTGTGGACAAGGCCGGCGCGTGGTTCACCGTGGGCGAGCAGCGCTTCCAGGGCCGCGACAACGTCAAGGCCTACCTCCAGGAAAACCCCGAGGTCTGCGACAAGCTGGAGGCGGAGATCCGCGCCAACTCGCACAAGCTGATGACCCCGCAGGCGCGCAAGGCCGCCATCGCCGCGGGCCGCGCCGTTGACGTCAGCGCGGACGACTTCGACTGATGGACGCCGCCGCCGCGCGCAAAAAGGCGCTCAGCCTGCTTGAGAAGCGCGACTACGGCTCCGCCGAACTGAAGGCAAGGCTGCTGGAAAAGGGCGTGGACGAGCAGGACGCTGACTCCGCCGTGGCGAGCATGGTGGAGTACGGCTTCGTCAACGACGCCAACTACGCCGCCATGGTCGCGCGGCACTACGCCGCCAGGGGCTACGGCGCGGCGCGCATACGCGAGGAGCTGCGCCGGCGCAGGCTGGACCGCGAGCTGTGGGACGCCGCGCTGGAGGCCCTGCCGGACGGCTCCGAGGCGGCCTGCGCGCTCTTCCGGGCCAAGCTGCGCGGCTGCACGGACAGGGACGCCGTGCGCCGGGCCTCCGCCGCGCTCATGCGCCGCGGCTACAGCTGGGACGACGTCCGGGAGGCGGCGGGGCGCTGCCTGGCAGAAATGGAAGGAACGGAGAATATCGAATGAAGGTAGGAATGATTTCCCTCGGCTGCCCCAAGAACCAGGTCTCCGCCGAGCAGATGCTCTACCTCCTGCGCGAGGCAGGGCATGAGATAGTGACGGACGCCGCCGAGGCGGAGGCCGTCGTGATAAACACCTGCGCGTTCATCGAGGACGCCAAGCAGGAGGCTATCAACACCATACTCGAGATGGCCGAACTCAAGCGCGAGGGGACGCTGAAGCTGCTCGTCGCCGCCGGCTGCCTCTCCCAGCTCTTCGGCGGGCAGGTACTCGCCGAGATGCCGGAGGTGGACGCCGTGGTGGGCGTCGGCTCCTGCGAGGAGATAGCGGACGTGCTCGAGCGCGCGGAAAAGGGCGAGAAGCCCGTCGTAATAGGCGACAACTCCGCCCCCGTCAGCGAATGTCCGCGCATGATAAGCACCGGCCCGGCCTGGGCCTACCTGCTTATCGCCGAGGGCTGCGACAACCGCTGCTCCTACTGCGTCATCCCTCGCATACGCGGGCGCTTCCGCTCCCGCGCGCCGGAGAAGATCCTCGCGGAGGCGGAGAAGCTGGCCTCCTACGGCTACCGAGAGCTTATCCTCGTGGCGCAGGACCTCACGCGCTACGGGAAGGACGTCCCCGGCTGGGACCTTGCGCGGCTGCTGCGCGAGCTGTGCAGGATAGACGGCATAGACTGGATACGCCTGCACTACCTCTACCCGCATGAGCTGACGGACGAGCTTATCGAGGTCATCGCCTCCGAGCCGAAGATAGTCAAGTATCTCGACATACCCATACAGCATATCAACGACCGCATACTCAAGCTCATGAACCGCCGCGACACCGGCGGCGAGATCCGCGCCCTCTTCAAAAAGCTGCGCGAGCGCATCCCCGGCCTGGTGCTGCGCACCAGCCTCATCTCCGGCCTGCCCGGCGAGGGCGAGGCGGAGTTCGACGAGCTGTGCGCCTTCCTGCGCGAAGAGCGGATAGAGCGCGCGGGCGTCTTCCCCTTCTCCCCCGAGGAGGGTACCCCCGCCGCGGCCATGGAGCACGCGGACGCGGAGACCGCCCGGGAGCGCGCCGTGAAGATTCAGGAGCTGCAGGCCGGGATCATGGACGAGTGGGAGGCCGGCCTGGTCGGCCGGACCGTAGACGCCGTCTGCGACTACTACGACGCCGAGACCGGCGCGCCCATGGGCCGGGCCTACTTCGACTCGCCCGGCATAGACGGCCAGATGGAGTTCACCGGCGAGGTCTCGCCCGGCGACATCGTCAGGGTTGAAATCATCTCCGCCGGGGACGGCGTACTGAAAGGCAAGGTCATATGAAGCTCACAACCGCAAGCAAAATCACCGTAGTGCGCGTGCTGCTCATCCCCGTGGTGCTCGCGCTGATGTACTGGGACTTCCCCGGACATATGTACGCGGCCCTCGCCGTGTTCATCATCGCCTCGCTGTCCGATTTCGTGGACGGATACATAGCCCGGCACTACAACCAGGTCAGCAACTTCGGCAAGTTCATGGACCCCCTGGCGGACAAGCTGCTGGTGATCTCCGTCATGCTGGTGTTCCTCGACTGGGGCCTGCTGCCCGCCTGGGCCGCCATAATCGTCGTGGCGCGGGAGCTGGCTGTCACCGGGCTGCGCCTGGTCGCCGTCGAGGGCGGCAAGGTCATAGCCGCGGCCTGGTCCGGGAAGATAAAGACCGCCTCCACCATGGCCGGCTTCTGCCTGATGATGCTGCCCGTGCCGGACGTAATAGTCACCGCCTGCTGGGTGGTGGTGGTGCTGACCACCGTCTACTCCGGCGTGGAGTACTTCATCAAGAACGCCTCCGTCTTCCGCTGAAGCCCCGGAGGGCGCCGCAGCCGCGGCGCCCTCCGCCTTTTTTCCCATCATATACAGCACCGCATTGCCGAAAGGTGTCGCAGGGCGGCGGAACGGCGTGTATAATGTCGAATTATGTAAATAAAATCTTGGTTTTATCCGCCAGCTTGATATTGCAATATACTCCCCCATGTGCTAAATTATTTATAGCTCAAGCGGAGTTACTGCGTTAAATATAGATTGCAGTCCGTAGATGTAATACTATGGAGGTTGGATTATGGAAACCAAAATTCGCGTCCTTATCGCCGATCCCAGCGAGGAAATGCGCAAGCTGCTGTCCGCGTGCATAGAGTCGGCCGGAGACATGGAGCTTGCCGGCGCCGCGGCCGACGGCGCGGAGGCACTGGAGCGCTGCGCCGCGCTCTCGCCCGACTTCCTGCTGGCGGAGCTGATGCTGCCGCGCATGGACGGCATGGCGCTGCTGCGCGCGCTGCCGCAGCGCTGCCCGGGCGTCAAGGTCATAATAATGTCCGGCTTTTACAGCGAGCGCGTCTGCGCCGAGCTGACTGCGCTGGGCGCGGACTATTTCCTCGCCAAGCCCTTCGACGCCGACGGCGTCCTGGCCAGCATACGCTTCCTGGCCGGCCCGGCGCGCCCGGCGCGCGGCGCGGCGGAGGCGTCCGGCGGCGTCAGCCTGGAGCAGGCGGTCACGGACATCATCCACGAGATAGGCGTCCCGGCCCACATAAAGGGCTATCAGTACCTGCGCGAGGCCATCATCCTCACCATCAACGACATGGAGGTCATCAACGCCGTCACCAAGGTCCTCTATCCCGCCGTGGCCAAGAAGTTCAACACCACCGCCTCGCGGGTGGAGCGGGCGATACGCCACGCGATAGAGGTCGCCTGGGACCGCGGCGACATAGAGACGCTGCAAAAGTTCTTCGGCTACACCGTGAGCAACATAAAGGGCAAGCCCACAAACAGCGAGTTCATCGCCATGATCGCCGACTGCCTCAGCCTCCGCCGCAAGAGCGCGGCACGCCGCTGAGGGCGCCCCGGGCAAAGCGGGCGCGAAAAAAGGACCAGCCTTCGGAGGCTGGTCCTTTTTTATGGCTTGCTTCAGGCGAGCGCGGCGGTGATGATGCTCATCTGGTAGACCTCCTCGGCGTTGCAGCCGCGGGAGAGGTCGTTTATCGGGGCGTTCAGGCCCTGGAGTATCGGGCCGTAGGCGTCGAAGCCGCCCAGGCGCTGGGCGATCTTGTAGCCGATGTTGCCGGACTGGATCTCGGGGAAGATGAAGGTGTTGGCGTAGCCGGCGACCTTGCTGCCCGGGAACTTGAGCTGGCCGACGGTGGGGCTGACGGCGGCGTCGAACTGCATCTCGCCGTCGATGTCGAACTCGGGGGCCAGGGCCTTGGCCTTGGCGCAGGCCTCGCGCGCAAGGTCGACGTTGGGACCCTTGCCGCTGCCCTTGGTGGAGTAGCTCAGGAAGGCGACCTTCGGCTCGATGCCGAAGACCTTGGCCGTGCGGGCGCACTCGATGCCCGTCTCGGCCAGCTTGTCGGCGGCGGAGAAGGTGACGTTGCCCTCCTTGTCGACGGTGTCGGTGTAGTCTATGTTGATGGCGCAGTCGCCCATGGCCAGCATCTCCTCGCCGCGGACCATGATGAAGCAGCTGCTGACGAGGTGGGCGCCGGGCTTGGTCTTGACCAGCTGCAGCGCGGGGCGCACGGTGTCGGCGGTGGAGTAGGTCGCGCCGCCCAGCAGGGCGTCGGCCTTGCCCATCTTGACGAGCATGGTGCCGAAGTAGTTGGACTTCTTCAGCGCGGCGGCGCAGTCCTCGGCGCTCATCTTGCCCTTGCG
>CALWYT010000134.1 GCA_944385835.1 uncultured Oscillospiraceae bacterium
CATGTTCTGGAGGCTGAGCGGCTGGCCGCCGATGAGGTTCGTGCCGGCCTCTATGCGCAGGTAGGGGATGTGCTCCACGCCGGTGTCGGCGAGGAATTTGCGCAGCTTGTCGGGGTCGACATCGCCATTGAAGGGGTCGTCGCTGGTGGTGGCAAGGCCGTCATCCCTGAGCAGCTCCACGACCGTCCCGCCCAGGCGGGTGATGTGCGCGTTGGTGGTGGTGAAGTGGAAGTTCATCGGCACCACGTCGCCGGGCTTCACAAAGGCGACGGCGAGGATGTTCTCGCAGGCCCGGCCCTGATGGGCGGGGAGCAGGAAGTCCGTGCCGAAAAGCTCGTGTACCTTGGCCTCGAGGCGGTCGAAGCTGGCGCTGCCGGCGTAGCTGTCGTCGCATATCAGCATCGCGGCGGTCTGGCGGTCGCTCATGCCGTTGACGCCGGAGTCGGTCAGCATGTCGAGGAAGATGTCCTTGTTCTTGAGCAGGAAGGTGTTGTTGCCGGCCTCGGCTATGGCCTCGGCGCGGCGCTCTATGGGCTGGAGGTTGAGCTTCTGCACCATGCGCACCTTGTGCAGCTCGAGGGGGATGTCCATACCGTTGAAGAATTTGATGTTCGCCATTTTACCAGGCTCCTTTCTCGTATTGGCGGGGCCGTTTGGCGCGGCTGCCGCCGGTTCGAGGAAAAGAAAAAACGCCCTTCCTCTCAATAGAGGACGAGCGCCAAACCCGTGTTACCACCTCAGTTCGCCGTTACCTCGCGATAACGGCCTTTTCGAGTGCTACGGCACACGCCGACACACCCTATCTCTGTAACGGGCGCCACCCGGCCCGGCCTAACGGCGCAAACGCGCTGGCGTGGGGCGGCTCTTGCGTGTATTCCCGGGCCGTATCCTCGTGCCTTGCACCGACCGGCACTTCTCTGCAGGACCCGGCGGCACGCGCCGCCACTCCCGGTACTATTCCGCAGTCACAGCCTTTGCTGTCTTTGACTGTTTCGCATTATAACCGCAACGCGCTAAATTGTCAACAGGAAATTTTCGCCCGCCGCGCAGGCGGCGGGCCGGGACCATCCGGTCGGGCCGGCGCGGGGCGCCTCACCGTAGGCGTCCCGCGCGGGGGAGCTTTACCACTTGTTGTCCACGCGCTCGGCAAAGCCGGGGAAATCGCGCACGGCCAGGACGCGCCCGCTGTCGAGCGTGACGGAGCCGCTGAAGAGGCCGAACACCTGGTGCTGCTCGCTGCGCAGCAGCTTCACGTCCATGTCCGCGGCGCGGTCGAGCACGGGCCGGAAGTCCATATCGAAGCGGTTGTCGTCGCTGGTGAAGGTCCAGGGCGACATATAGTCGCAGCGCCCGGCGCGGCGCGGGATGTTGAAGCTGACGCGGGAGAGCTTGTGCAGCCGGCCGGCGTAGAACACGGCGTTCTCCGTAGCGGCGGAGGTATCGCCGAAGCCGTAGCCTATGTTGAAGCCGAAGGGGACGCCGTCCAGCTCGCCGGAGGCGCTGCCCCAGTACCAGGTGTTGCGGTAGGGCCAGACCCCGCGGCCCCAGTCGAGCACTGCGAAGGAGCTGTCCGGCGTAAAGGCGTAGCGCCGGCCGCGCACCGTGACGCTGCCCTCCGCGCGCATACAGTTTATCTTCTGGTTGTAGTAGAAGTGCGCCCTCTGGCGGAAGGGCGTACACATGACGATGCTCTCCTCCGGCTCGTCAGTGAGGGTTATCTCCCCGCTTATGGGCAGGCCGCCGGAGAAATTGGCCATCTCGAAGCTCAGGCGGCGGCCGCCGGGGATGTGGCGGAAGGCGAGGGAGCGACCACTGGCGGAGACGGCCACGTCGCCGTGCGCGGAGCTTTCCGGCAGGCGGCGCCTGCCCAGGGGCAGGGCGCTGATGGGCGAGACGGTCTGCTGCCAGAGGTTCTCCAGGTCTATGAAGCTGACGGAGTCCAGGCCCATGTAGCCGTTGTCCGCCACGGTCAGGGCCACGGCGAAGCGGCCGTTGCCGACGAGGTAGTAGTCCCATTCCTTTATGCGCAGCGGCGAGGCCTTGACGGCCTTGCGCGTGTAAACGGGCAGGAGGCTGCGGGCGAAGCCCGGCTCGGCGATGTTGCCGTTGGCGTCGAGGAGGGGGCGGCGGCGGGTTATCTCATGCTGCATCATAGGCCGCCCTCCTTTCTCATGCGGCGTATGTCGCTGCCGGCGAAGCTGAGATGCTCAAACTCCCCGGCCAGGCGCGAGGCGACCTGCGCGCCGTAGCGGCGCTCTATCTCCGCGCCGTCCAGGTTGGTGGAGATTATCGTCGGCCGCCCGTCCGTGAGGCGGGTGTTCACCAGCTGGTAGAGCGCGGAGACGCTGAAGCTGGTGGTCATTTCGGTGCCGAGGTCGTCGAGGATCATGAGGTCGCAGCCCAGATAGGCGCGCACGCGCTGCGCCGCGGCATCGGCCTCGGCGGCGTCGCGGGAGAAGCGCTGCAGCTCAAAGGCGGCGAGGGCCTTGGGCGCGCTCTCGTACGCCACGGAGAAGCCGCGCCCGGCCGCCTCGCGCGCGATGCAGGCCGAGAGGAAGGTCTTGCCCAGGCCCGGCCCGCCGCGGAACACCAGGCTGGGCGAGGCGGCGGAGAACTTGCGCGCGTAGTCCCGGCAGTAGCTGAACGTGAGGCCCATGACGTCGCGCGGGGAGACCCCGCTGGCGGCGTCGGGCTGCGCCGAGTAGCAGTCGAGGCGGAAGTCCTCGAAGCGCTCGCCGTCGTCGCGCAGCAGCCCGCTCAGCTCGCGCGTCAGCTCGGCGTTGTATTCGCGCTTTAGACATTCGCAGGGCTGGGCGCCGACGTAGCCGGTGTCGCGGCAGAGCGGGCAGTGGTAGATCTCGTCGGTGTAGTCCTCCGGGAGGCCCGCCCCGGCGAGCAGCGACGCGCGCTCGCGCTGCAGCGCGAGGTTGCGCCCGCGCAGCTCTTCAATGTCCGCGGCGGCTGAAGGCGAGCGGCTGAGGGCGAGCGCGGCCAGGCGCGCCATCTGGCGGCGCAGCTCGCCGTCGATCTCGGCGACGCGGGGCAGACGCGCGTAGACGCGCTGCAGCCGCCCGGCCTGCTCCTCCTCGTTGGCCCGCCGCCGGTCGGCGAGCCGCGCGCGGGCGCGCGCGAGGATGGCGCCGTTATATCCCATCGTCTATCCCTCCCTCTGCGGGCCGTCCGGCCCGGCTCAGCTGTTCTTCAGCTTGTCGTAAAGGCGCTTCATGCGCTCAAACTCCTCCGCGCTGGGTGCGGTGGACCCGCCCCGCCCGGAGACGGGCTGGG
The DNA here is from genome assembly GCA_944385835.1 of uncultured Oscillospiraceae bacterium. Lineage (GTDB taxonomy): Bacteria > Bacillota > Clostridia > Oscillospirales > Oscillospiraceae > Scatomorpha. The sequence goes on from CALWYT010000134.1 coordinate 3,286, forward strand.
CGCGCCGGCGCGGGGAATCCTTGAGTTCTATCTCCTCGGGCGTGCGCAGGCCCTTGTCGTGCCAGGAGCGGATGATGCTGTCCATATACGCCCACTTGAGCTGGCCCGTGTTCGTGACGGTGCGGTCATAGGCCAGCTCTATGGCCTCGACGCCGAAGCCGAGGTCCAGCCAGCTCTCTAGATACCGCCTCTCGCCCGGGGCGAGCTTGCGGTTTTGTATGCCGAAGCTCGCGCGCAGCCTCTCGACGCTCTCGCGCCGGGCGTCCTCCGCGCGGATATGCTCCTCCGCCTGCTCGAGCGTCATTATCTCTCGGTTGGCCCAGTCGTAGGCCTCGCGCTCGATCTGGCGCATGGTCGGCACGCGGCCGGGGCCGTAGCGGCGGCGGCACTCGCCGGCGCAGTGGTTGAGCAGCAGCATTATGACGTCCACGGGCAGGCCCAGGAAGTCGTAGATCCCGAACAGCGTGCGCGTGTCCGCGCCGGAAAGCGCGTGGCCCAGCACCCTCTCGCACTCGGCGAGGGCCTCGCCGAACGCGCTGTCGCCGCCGCTGCGGCGGACGATCTCCTCCGCGGTGTACTCCGGCAGGGCGTCCGCGGGCGCGTCCGCGCCGGATTCGCCCGAGAGCAGGCCCATCGTGCGCAGCTTGGCCGCCGCGGCGGCCAGGGCGCGCCGGCTCATGCCCAGCGCGCGGCAAATCTCCCCGTCCGGGCTGCGGCCCCGGCGGAGCAGGTATATGTAGAGCAGCGCGCAGCCGCCGTCCGCGGCCGCGAGCAGCTTGTCCGCGTCAGACGCGGGCAGGGAGCAGAACTCCGCGCTCAGATGCAGGCCCTTGTCGTCCATTTGCGCCTCTCCGCTGAAAACTCAGGCATCAGCCTGGACACCTATTCTATCATTTTTTTTTGCTTGTAGCAAGAGGCGCGAGGTGATATAATGTACTCCGTATAGTCACCAAGTCGTAAACGATTTGTAATCACTGCATGGGAGACTCTGCAATGCTGGAACTTATGGCCGGCGCCGGGAGCGCGGAGGCCGTTATCGCCGCCGTACAGAGCGCGGCTGACTCAATCTTCATACGGATCGGCGGCGCGCGCTCCGGCGCGCTGACGGAGGCGGCGCTGGCCAAGGCCGTGCGCTACTGCCGCGTGCGCGGCTGCCGGGTGTACGCCATGCTGGACACGCTGGTGGCCGACAACGAGGCCGCTGCGGCGGCCGGCCTGGCCAGGCGCGCGTCCGAGCTGGGCGTCGACGCGCTGATAGCCCAGGACCTGGGCTTCATCCGCATCGCCCGCGCGGTCGAGCCGGACCTGCCCGTCTTTGCCGGGACGCGCCTGGGCCTGCACAACGCCGCGGGCATAGAGGCGGCGAGGCAGCTGGGCGTCAGCCGCGTGTTCCTGCCGCCGGAGCTGTCCCTGGAGGAGATCGCCGCCCTGGCCGCGCGCAGCGATGTGGAGCTGGCCGTGGCCGCCCAGGCGCAGCTCTGCCCGGCCAGGGCCGGCCAGTGCTGGCTGAGCGCCGTGCTCGGCGAGGGCAGCGCTAACCGCGGGAACTGCTCTGGGCCCTGCTCGCGGCGCTTCAGCCTGGGCGGACGCATGGACGACCGACCGCTGGCGCAGAAGGACGCGCTGCTGCTCGAGCACCTGGGCCGGCTGGAGGCCGCGGGCGTGACCGCCGTCTCTGTCGGCGGCGGGACTGAGAGGCCGGAGCAGCTTGCAAAGCTGGTGGAGGTGTTCTCCGCCTGCATACGCGAGGGACGCGGCCCCAGCGGCGCGGAGACCGACGCGCTGGACGAGATTTTCGCCCGCCGCGCGCATACGGACGCGTATCTCGCCGGGCGGCCGGAGGATACGGCCGCGGGCGAGCAGCTGCCCGACCGCGACGCCGGGCGCACGGCGGAGCGCGCCATGGCCGCCGAGCGCAGGGGCTACGGCAAGCGCGAGCTGCGCCGCGTGCGGGTGGAGTTCTTCGCCGCGGCCAAGCCGGGGCGGCCGCTGCTGGCCGGGGTGCAGGACTCCGACGGCAACCGAGCCGAGTACACCGGCCCCGTCGCGGGCGAGCTGCCCGGGGTGGAGCTGACGGACAAGACCGTCTCGGAGGAGCTGGCCCGCACGAAGGGTACGCCTTACCACTGCGACAGGGTGCTGTCCTTCATCCTGCCCGGCTGCCGCGTGCCGCCCGACGCCGTGGCGGAGGCCAGGCGCAGCCTTGTACACAGCCTGAGCGCCCTGCGCGCCCAGCCGCCCAAGCGCGCCCACGCCGCGCTGCCGCGCCCGGAGCACGGCGCCGCCGCCCCGGCGGAGAGGCTCGCCGTCTGCGTCGAGACGCTGAGCGCGCGGCAGCTCTCGGACGAGCTGCTGGAGCTGAAGCCCGACTGGCTCTATATTCCGCTGGAGCAGGTCGCCGCGGCCGCGCCGCAGCTTGAGCGCTTCGCGGCGGCGGGGGTCGGCGTCGCCGCGGTGCTGCCGCGCGTCATCGAGGACTCCGAGCTGGAGGAGACGGGCCGCCTGCTCGGCGCGGCGAGGAACGCCGGCGTAAGCGACGCGCTGGTCGGGAACCTGGGCCACATCGCCCTCGCGCGGCTTGCGGGCATGGCCGTCCGGGGCGACTACGGGCTGAACATATTCAATTCCTACGCCCTTGAGGCCGCGGCCGAGGCCGGGCTGAGCAGCGTGACCGCCAGCTTCGAGCTGCGGCTCGAGCAGATGAAGGGCTTATCAGGCGCGGCCGAGCTGGAGATAATAGGCTACGGGCGGCTGCCGATCATGTTGACAGAGCGCTGTATAATTAAGGCGAGCGCGCGCCGCTGCGTCTGCGAAAACGGCGTGAAGCTCTCGGACGAGTTCGGCCGGGCCATGCCCGTGCTGCGCGAATACGTCTGCCGCAACGCGGTGTACGGCCCGGACAAGGTGTTTATGGCCGACCGGGCGGAGGAGCTTCGCCTCTCCGGCGCGGCGCGTATGCGCCTCATGTTCACAAACGAGGGCGCGCGCGAGTGCGCGGCCGTAACGCGCGCGTGCATGGGCCTGAGCGACTACAGGCCGAACGGGCTTACGCGCGGATTCTACTACAAAGGCGTTGAATAAAATGTCGATAATCCTCGCATCCGCCTCGCCGAGGCGGCGCGAACTTCTGGAGCACTTCAATATCCCCGGCCTCGCCGTCGTACCCGCGCGCGGGGAGGCGCCCGTGCCGGAGGGGGCGGCCCCGGCGGACGCGGTCATGGCCATATCCCGGGGCAAGGCCCTGGACGTGGCGGAACAATGCGCCCCCGGCGACGTCATAATAGCCGCGGACACCGTGGTGGCCCTGGACGGCGACATACTGGGCAAGCCCCGGGACGCGGCGGAGGCCGCGGAGATGCTGCGCCGCCTCTCCGGCCGCGAGCATGAGGTTTACACGGGCGTGACCGTCCTCGGCGGAGGGCGCGAGCTGTGCTGCGCCGAGCGCACGGCCGTGCGCTTCCGCGCGCTGGCGGAGGAGGAGATCGCCGCCTACGTCGCCACGGGCGAGCCGCTGGACAAGGCGGGGGCCTACGGCGCGCAGGGCCTCGGCGCGCTTTTCGTCGAGGGCATAACGGGGGACTTCTTCAACGTCATGGGCCTGCCGCTGTGCCGGCTGGGCCGTATGCTGAACGAACTGGGTGTGAGTCTGCTGTGAAGGAATACCTCAAGAAAAACGGAATACGCCTCGGCGTGATACTGCTGGTGATCGTGCTGGCGGCGTCCTTAGGCTCGCAGCTGCTCTCCGGCGAGGCGGGACTGCTGACCGGCGCCATCATGGCCGTGCGCGAGCCGGTCAACAAGGCCGCGACCTCCCTCGGCGGCATACTCGAGGGCATCTACGGCTACATCTTCGAGTACGAGCAGCTCAAGGCCGACAACGAGGCGCTGCGCATACAGTACGCCGAGGCCATGGAGCAGGCCCGCGAGGGCGCGGAGGCCGTGGAGGAGAACCACCGCTACGAGACGCTGCTGGGCTTCGCCGAGGAGAACCCGGACTACGTCATGGAGCAGGCGCGCATCGTCTCCTGGAACGCCAACAACTACTCCAGCGGCTTCACCATAAGCAAGGGCGCGTCGAGCGGAATCTCCGCCGGCGACGCCGTGATAACGGAGTACGGCGCGTTTGTCGGGCAGGTGACGGAGGTCGGCCCCAGCTCCGCCACGGTCAGCACGCTCATCGACGTCAACACCAGCGTCGGCGTACTGGTCGGCGCTAACGGCTCGGCGGCGATGCTGGTCGGCGACAACGCGCTGATGCACGAGGGCCTGGTCCGCGTGACCTGGCTGACCGAGGGCGCGCAGCTCTTCCTCGACGACGAGATACTGACCTCCGGCTCCGGCGGGCTTATACCCTCCGGCCTGGTCATAGGCACGATAACCAGCATCCAGACCGAGGCCGCCGGGCAGACCGAGTACGGCATAATCACCCCGGCGGTGGACCTCAACAGCCTGGTGCAGGTGTTCATCATCAAGGACTTCGGCGGCGCCCAGTCCGAGGGCGGCGAGTCCGGGGGCGGGCAGGACGCGGAGACGCCGGAGCAGCCGGCGGCGGAGGGCTGATATGCTGCGCAGCGTCATAAACCCGGAGAAGATCCGGCGCGCGCTGCTGTACCTCGCGTACATCCTCGCAGCGCAGTTCTTCCAGGACAACTTTTTCTCCCGGCTGCCGCTTTTCGGCGTGAACATGATGTTCATGCCCGCCGCGGTCGTGGCCATCGGCGCCTTCGAGGGCGGCGTCTGGGGCGCGGCCCTGGGCCTGGTCACGGGCTTCCTGGCCGACATCAGCTACGACAACGTCGCGCTCTTCACGGTGCTGTTCCCGGTGCTTGGCTTCTTCGCCGGGGTGCTGGCGCGCTGGTATGTGAACACCGGCCTCTTCGCCTATATGGCGCTGTGCCTGGCCGCCTTCGCCATTACAGCCGCCGCCCAGTCGCTGGAGCCGCTGCTGCGCGGGGGCGACGCGGCCGGGCTGCTGCGCGTCGGCATTATCCAGACGCTGTGGAGCCTGCCGGCCGCGGCCGCGCTGTACTACCCCTGCCGGGCCGTCGCGCGCGGGCGGACGCGCCGGAGAAGGAGATAAACGCAAACCCCTGAGAAAGGAAACGCCATGGGAAGCAAGATAAAGACCTCGCGGATGCTGTTTTTCGGCAGCGTAGTCGCGCTGCTGCTTGCGCTGTGCGTCGGCGCGCTGTACCAGCTGCAGATACTCAACGGCGCGGCGTACTATGACGAGAGCCAGGACAGGCAGGTCAGCAACGAGGTGGTGACCGCCGCCCGCGGCAACATCTACGACCGCTACGGCCGCGTGCTGGTCTCCAACCGCGAGTGCTACAACATCCACGTGAACACCTCGCGCCTCTTCAACGAGGATGTGTTCGAGGACCCCAACGCCACCATACTGGAGATGGTGCGCATAGTGGAGGCCGCCGGCGCGGACTGGACGGACGACCTGCCCATCACCAAGGAGCCGCCCTTCGAGTACGACCCGGATATGTCCAGCACGCAGAGGACGCTGCTCGAGGCCTATTTCGTCCGCCACGGCCTGGACGAGGACACCACCGCCGTCGAGCTGATGAGCTATTTCCGCACGCGCTATGAGATAGACAACAGCTACTCCGCCGAGG
>CALWYT010000135.1 GCA_944385835.1 uncultured Oscillospiraceae bacterium
TGTAGCCCTTCTTGTACATCTCGCCGAAGACCTTGACCTCCTCGGCCTCGAACTTCGGGTTCATGGTGAAGTAGGGCTTGTCCCACTCGCCCAGGCAGCCCAGGCGCTTGAAGGCGTCGCGCTGGACATTGACGTAGTGCAGCGCGAAGTCGTGGCAGGCGGTGCGGAACTCCGCCGTGGTCATCTCCTTGTGGTTGAGCTTCTGCTCCTTGATGATGGCGCTCTCTATCGGCATACCGTGGTTGTCCCAGCCGGGGTAGTAGATGGCCTGCCAGCCGGACATGGACTTATAGCGGGTGATGAAGTCCTTGAGGCACTTGTTGAGCGCGGTACCCATGTGGATGGAGCCGTTGGAGAACGGGGGGCCGTCGTGCAGGTCGAAGATGGGGCGGCCCTCGGTGCGCTTGAGCATCTCGTGGTAGAGGTCCATGTCGTACCACTCTTTGAGCATATCCGGCTCGCGCTTGGGCAGGCCGGCGCGCATGGGGAATTCGGTCTTGGGCAGGTTTACGGTGGAATTATAGTCCTGAGGCATTGTTTTCTTTCTTCCTCTCTGGTATCTGAATACTTTTGCCGGAGCGGCCTCCGGCGCGGCGCGTCAGCGGTCGGACGAACTCATGTCGAAGAGCCGCGTGACGTCGTCGGGGGTGATGGTCTCGCGCGGGGCGGCGGCGCCCATGACGGAGCCTACGTCTATCTTCGGCTCCGGCTCGTCGGGTATGCGCTCGACGCTGGCGGTGATGTTGCGGACGGTCTCGTCCACGTCGCGCTCGTCCTTTGCGGGCAGCTCGCCGGACTCCAGCTTGCGGAGGCTGTCGAGGGTGTAGGCGCAGACCTCGCGCGCGTCGGAGTAGAAGCGCTCCAGCGCGCGGCGCGCCGCCTCCAGCCTCTGCTCCTCGGCCTCGCGGCGGCGCTGGAGGTCGCCGAGGATCTCCTCGGCCTTGGCCTGGGCGTCCGCGACCAGCTTGTCCGCGCGCTCGCGCGCCTCGGCCTCGATCTGGGTGGAGAGAGTCTGCGCGCTCAGCAGGGTCTTGCGCATGGCGTCCTCGCTCGCGCGGTACTCCTCTATCTTGTCCACAAGCACCTTGAGCTTGGCCTTGAGCGTAGTGTTCTCGCGCTGGGCGTTCTCCAGCGCGGCGGCGGCTTCCTCCATGAAGTCGTCCACTCCGGCCATATCGTAGCCGCCGAAAACGGCCTTTTCAAAGGTCCTCTCCCTGATGTCCTGAGGGGTCATAGCCTTATCTTCCTTCCCTGTTTATTCCGCCGGCCGCGGCGACTGCCGCGCGGACGGCTTAAAATTGTGCTTCTGTATTTTCCATCTGGCTCATGGCGTCCGCCTCGCGGCCCTCGTCCGCGTCAGGCAGCACTATGTATACCAGCCCGGAGATGCGCTTTACATAGCCGCCCAGCACAAAGGCCGCGCCGCTCATGAAGTCCAGCAGGCGGCGGGCTTCGACCTTGTTGGTTTTCTCCAGGTTGAGAATGACGGTCCGGCCCTTGGCCAGGGCGTTTGCGAGAGGCCCGCCGTCGGTGTAACGCTCCGGCGAGGCGACAAGGGGGCCGCCAGCGGCTTTCGAGTCAGCGGGAGCGGCCCGGCCGCCTCTGCCGGCCACCTCTTCACGGGCGTCCAGCTCATCGGCCTGGCGGCGCAGCTCCCGCATCGGTATTCGTATCTTCGGCCTGCGCTTCTGCGCCGGCGCCGCGCCCTCCACGACGTCCACGGATTCCGGCTCGGAGAAAAAGCTCCTGCGCTCGGCCTCCTGCCGCGGCTCGCCTTCCTGGTCTGCGGAGCCGAAGATGACGTCGTCCCTGTCGTCCTCGGCCTTGGCCAGGTTCCTGATTTCGCTCAGTATGCTCATGCTTGTCTCCCTGCCGGGCGGGAATAGTCCCTCGCCCCAAAAATGGCGGAACCGACGCGGACCATGTTCGCGCCCTCCTCTATGGCGGCCTCAAAGTCGCCGCTCATGCCCATGGACAAAAAGTCCATAGAGGTATTATCGTATTTTTTCGCGGCGATGTCAACAAAAAGCTCGCGCATCGAGGCAAAATACGCTCTCGTTTCGGCCTCGGAGGCCGCCGCGGGCGGTATCGCCATCAGGCCGCGCACCCGCACGTGAGCCAGGGACGCGGCGAAAGCGGCGCAGGCGTCCACGTCCTCGCGCAGCAGGCCGCTCTTGGCCTCCTCCCGGCCTATGTTGACCTCCAGCAGCACGTCCTGCACGAGGCCCAGCTTTTCCGCGCGCCGGTCGATGAGCGTCAGCAGCCCGGGGCTGTCCACGGATTCGATCAGGTCCGCGACGCCGACGAGGTATTTTATCTTGTTCTTCTGAAGGTGGCCGATGAAGTGCAGCGGCGCGCCGTCATAGGCGTGCGCGGCGTTCTTCTCCACCAGCTCCTGCACGCGGTTCTCGCCGCAGGCGTCCACACCGGCGGCGACGGCCTCCCTTACCCTATCCGCGCCGTTCATCTTGCTGGCGGCCACGAGCAGGACCCTCCTGCCTTTTGCCGCGGCCTCTATCCTCGCGCGGACCTCGGCGACGTTTTCGGCTATTGACATCGTATCTATCTCCTATCTGGGGTCGTCTGCCGCGGCCAGCCGGGCCGCGGCGAAGCGGAGCTGCGCCGTGAACGCGACGCGCTCGCCGCAGGAAAACAACACCGGCTTCTCCCCGTCCTGGGCCTCCCCCACGGCCTCGACCGCTGCGCGGACGGAAAAGCCGCCGAAGTCAAGCCGCGCCTCGCCGCCGGGCGAGAGGGGCGCGCCCTCCGGGCAGAGCGCCGCGAAATACCAGCGCTCGGAGAGCACAAGCCGCGCCGCGCCCTCCCGTTCCTCCTCGCCGGAGGCCTCCCGCGCCTTCGCCTCGCCGGCGTCGAGCAGCCCTCCCAGCTCGCGCGCCGTGAGCGAGGCGAGGTAGCGGGCCGTCAGCCCCTCGAAGCCGTCGGCGAAGCCGAACCACAGCGCGCTCTCCGGCGCGCGCAGCAGGGTATAGCTCCCGCCGCCCTCGGAATACAGCGCGGCGAGCGGCCCGGCCAGCTCCGGAGCGTCCAGAGAGGCGGCCAGCGCGGCGCTCTCATAGGCCAGGCGCCCTGCGGCGCCGCCGCCGGACGCGCAGTCGCGCAGCGCCTGCGCCAGGCCCTCCGCGCCGTCCGCCGCGGCCATGAACGCGCCGCCGGCGGGGACCCTCTCGCCGAGGGGCAGCAGCGCGGCAAGCTCGCCCTCCGGCAGGGGGAGGCAAAGCTCGCTGCGGGCGATGACCCCGCGCAGCGGCTCCGTCCCGGCCCCGCTCCGCCGCCCCTCCGCGGCGGAGGCCGCGTCCGGCGGCAGGGCCAGCCGGGCCGCCGCGCCCAGCAGCAGCGCTGCCGCGAGGACGCCGCGGGCGCGCACGGCTTATGTACCAGCCCCGGCGGCCGGCTCCAGCGCTATCGGCCGCGCGGGCGCGATGGTGGAGATGGCGTGCTTGTAGATGAGCTGCTGCTTGCCGTCGGAATCGATGATGACGGTGAAGCTGTCGAAGGCCCGCAGCACGCCGCGCAGCTGGAAGCCGTTCATCAAAAACAGCGTCACGGGCGTCCGCTCCGCCCTCGCGCGGGTCAGAAAGGCGTCCTGCAGGTTCTTTGTCTTTTCCATAGCTCTCGCTCCTTACCGGGCGGGAGGTGGATTTACATAATATCACATCCCGCCGCACATATAAATAGTAATATTGTACGAAAAGTGTTTTTTCCACGCTTCGCACGCCATTATATTATACCGTGTGCGGCGAGAAAGGCTGTCGAAAGCCGCGCGGCGCCGGCGAAGTCCGGCTCCCCGGCCCAGCGTATCCACAGCGCGTCCGGCCTGCGCCGCAGCCAGGTGAGCTGGCGCTTGGCGTAGCGGCGGCTCTCGCGCTTTATCCTCTCGACGGCCTCGGCCCGGCTTATCTCCCCGGCGAGGGCCGCGGCGGCCTCCTTGTAGCCGATGGCCTGGCGCGCGGTGGGGGAGACGCCGCGCGAGAACACGCGCTCCACCTCCTCGAAGAGGCCGGCGGCGACCATCCCGTCCACGCGCGCGTCTATGCGCGCGTAGAGGTCGGCGCGGTTTTCAAAGTCGAGGATTATGAATGCCGCGTCGTAGCGCGGCGGCGCGGCGGCGGTCTCCGCGTCGTGCTCGGTGATGGTCCTGCCGGTGAGCAAAAAGACCTCCATGGCGCGGACTATGCGCTTTTTGTCCGCGGGGTGCAGCTTCGCCGCGCGCTCGGGGTCCACCTGGCCCAGCTCGCGCAGCATGGCCCCGCCGCCTATCTCGTCATAGCGCCCCTCCAGCTCGGCGCGGCAGGCCTCCCCGGCCTCGCTGCGCTCGGGGAAGCTAAGCCCGCGCACCAGCGAGTCGATGTACAGCCCCGTGCCGCCGACGACTATCGGCAGCCTCCCGCGCGAGAGGATGCCCTGCACGGCCGCGTCCGCCGCTTCGACATAGCGCGAGACGCTCCACTCCTCGTCCGGCTCCGCGACGTCTATCATGTGGTGCGGCGCGGCGGCCAGCTCCTCTCTCGTGGGCTTGGCCGTGCCTATGTCCATGCCGCGGTACAGCTGCATGGAGTCGCCGGAGACTATCTCCCCGCCCAGGCCCTGCGCCAGGGCTATGCCCAGGCGGGTCTTGCCCGTGGCCGTCGGGCCTGTTATGACGGCTATTTTCTGCGGCAAGGCGAAATCACCTCACATTTAAAAATCTTGTGGTAGAAAAATTGATAATTGTGTGCTAGTATAAATCTGCCAAAGTGTTAGGAGGATTAACGTGAAAGTCAAGATCTCAACCGACAGCACCTGCGACCTCCCGAAAGAGTTCATAGAGCGCTACGACATCGGCGTACTGCCCATGTACATCGTCCGCGACGGCGTCTCGCTGCGCGACGGCATAGACATCACGCCGGAGGATATGTATGAATACACCAAGAGGACCGGCCGGCTCTGCGGCACGGCGGCAGTCACCGTCGCGGACTACACCGCCGCCTGGACGGACTGGCTGCGCGGCGCGGACGCCATAGTCCACGTGGCCTTCTCGAGCGAGCTTTCCGCGAGCTGCAACAACGCGCGCATCGCCGCGGAGGACTTTGAGAACGTCTACGTGGTCGATTCGCTGAACCTCTCCACAGGCTTCGGCCACCTGGTGCTGGACGCGGCCATCATGGCCGAGGGCGGCGCGGGGCCGGAGGAAATCGTCGCCGGGGTCGAGCGGCTGGTGCCGAAGATGGACGTCAGCTTTGTGCTGAACACCCTCGACTACCTGCGCAAGGGCGGCCGCTGCACCACCGTGCAGGCCCTGGGCGCGAACCTCCTGGGCCTGAAGCCCTGCATAGAGGTCCACGAGGGCAAGATGGGCGTGGGCAAGAAGTACCGCGGCAAGATAGAGGCCGCCTACCACCAGTACATCCGCGACCGCCTGGAGGGAAGGGACGACATCGACCTGCGCCGCGTGTTCATAACCGACTCGGGCCTGCCGGACGACGTCCGCGCGCGCCTGCGCGAGACGGTGCTCGCCTGCCAGCCCTTCAAGGAGGTCTACAACAACCCCGCCGGCTGCACCATAAGCGGCCACTGCGGCCCCTGGTGCATGGGCGTGCTGTACTACCATAAGTAAATTCCGGCCTGCACCGCGCCGGGGAATTCGCCGAATTCCCCGGCGGTTTTTTATACTATGCGCTTGAATTGCCTGTCGAGGTCCCTGCGCGTCAGCGCCCAGGCGACGGGGCGGCCGTGGGGGCAGTAGCGGACCTCGCCGGAGCAGACGGCCGCGGCCAGGCGCCGCAGCTCCTCCGGAGAGCTGGACGGGCCGGCCTTTATGGCGGCCTTGCAGGCGACGGTCTTGAGCAGCTCGGCGCGGGCGTTGGCTATGTCCGGGACACGCTCGCGCGCCAGGGCGTCGCCGGCCTCCTCCAGCGCGGCGGCGGCCTCGCCCGGCGAGAGCTGGGCCGGGACGGAGCGGAGGATGAACACGCCGCCCCCGAACGGCTCGTACTCAAAGCCCAGCGCGGCGAGGGCCTCGGAGTTGGCCTCCAGCGCGGCGGCGCAGTCCGGCGAGGGGCTGAGCGTCACCGGCTCGAGCAGGGACTGAGTGTGTACGGCGGCCTCGCGCGAGACAAGCGAGTCGTAGAGCATCCGCTCGTGCGCGGCGTGCTTGTCGATTATCACCAGCGAGCCGGCGTATTCCACAAGGATATAGAGGCCCAGGGCCTCGCCTATGACCCGCGCCTCCCCGGCCTCGGGCAGCCCGTCCTCCCCGGCAAGCACGGCGGCGGAGGGCGGGGCCTCGGGACGGGGCGCGCTTCGCGGCGCCGCGCTCAGCACGGCGTCCGGCGCGAGGTCGAGCCGCGTCTGATAGCCGGAAACGGGGCTGCGCAGCTCGGCGGGGGGCGCCGCCGGCGCGTCCGGCGCGCCGGCGGGCCGCTGCGTCGCGAAGCCGCCGCGCGTCCAGCGGGGGAAGGCCGCGCCGGGGCCGGGGGAGGCTTCCGCCTCGCCTGAGGCCGCCCCGGAGGCGAATTTGACCGCCGGGGCCTCCTCAGCCGGGGCCGGGGGCCGCTTTTCCTCCAGCGCGCCGAGGACGGCGTAGTGTACCGCGTTGAAGGCCGAGCGCTCGTCGGAGAACTTGACCTCTGTCTTGGCCGGGTGGACGTTCACGTCCACGGCGGCGGAGCTGAGCGTGACGTATATGACGCAGCTGGGGAACTTGCCCGTGAGCAGCGTACCCCTGTACGCCTGTTCCACGGCGGCCTGCAGAAGCTGGCTCTTTATGTGGCGGCCGTTCACGAAGAAGTACTGCGAGCTGCGGCTGCCGCGTCCCGCGGCGGGCGAGCCGGTGAAGCCGGACACCTGCACGCCGCCGGGCGAGCCGGCGGCCACGGGCAGCATTGCGAGGGCCGTCTCGCGGCCCAGCAGGGCGTAGACCGCGCTCTCCGCGCGGCCGTCGCCGGGGGTGAAGAACTCCTCGCGCCCGTCGCGTATGCAGCGGATGGAGACGTCGGGCCGGCCCAGCGCGCAGCGCATCGCCGCCTGGAGGCAGGCCGCGCCCTCGGCCCGGTCGCTCTTCAGGAACTTGCGCCGCGCGGGCGTGTTGAAGAAGAGGCCGCGCACGGCTATGCTCGTACCCTCGGGCGCGCCCGCCGGGCGCATCTCCTGTATGTCCCCGGCGGAGAGGGTCATGTACGTCCCCTCCGCGGCGCCGCGCTCGCGCGTGGTCAGCTCTATCTGCGAGACGCTGCCTATGGCGGCCAGGGCCTCGCCGCGGAAGCCCAGCGTGCCTATGGCCTCCAGGCCGCGCTCGTCCGCGAGCTTGCTTGTGGCGTGGCGCAGGAAGGCCACGCCGGCGTCCTCCGGCGACATGCCGCAGCCGTCGTCCGTGACGCGGATAAGCTCCGCGCCGCCGGCGCTGAACTCCACGGTTATATTCCTGGCCCCGGCGTCTATGGCGTTTTCCACCAGCTCCTTGACCGCCGAGGCGGGCCGCTCGACCACCTCGCCTGCGGCGATGAGGTCCGCGACGTGGGGTGAGAGTATGTTTATCCTGGGCATGGCGTTACCTCGTAAAACCGTATTCTGCGCCCATTATACTCGAAAGCCGTTGAACTTTCCAGCTATAAATGTTAAAATATAAAATCCGAAATCTTCCCCCAGAGGAGCAAATACATGGCATATAAGAGAGTTGAGGTCCCCGCCGCCGAGCTGGCGCGGCAGAGGGAGATATGCTTTGAGCTGCGCGAGCGGATTGAGGTATCCGGCAGGCGCCCCCTCGCGCTTGTGGACACCTACGGCTGCCAGCAGAACGAGGCCGACAGCGAGGAGCTGCGCGGCTACATAGAGCTGATGGGCTACGGCTTTACGGACGATGAAAACGAGGCGGATTTGATAGTCGTCAACACCTGCGCCGTGCGCGAGCACGCGGAGATGCGCGTCCTGGGCAACGTCGGCGCGCTGGTCCACGCCAAGGCGGGGAACCCGGAGCTGCTTGTCGCGGTCTGCGGCTGCATGGTGCAGCAGCCGCACATGGCCGAGAAGCTGAAAAAGAGCTTCCGCGTGGTGGACCTCGTGTTCGGCCCGCACGAGCTGTGGCGCTTCCCGGAACTCTATAAAAAGGCGCGCGAGAGCCATAAGCGCGTCTTCGCCGCCGCGCCGAGCGAGGGCGTGGTGGCCGAGGGCCTGCCCGTCAGGCGCTCCGGGAAGGTCAAGGCCTGGCTGAGCATCATGTACGGCTGCAACAACTTCTGCACCTACTGCGTCGTCCCCTACGTCCGCGGGAGGGAGCGCTCGCGCCGCTTTGACGACGTCGTCGCCGAGGCGAGGGAGCTGGTGGAGGCCGGGTACAAGGACATCACCCTCCTCGGCCAGAACGTCAACAGCTACGGCAAGGACCTGGACGAGGGGCGCGACTTCGCCGACCTCATCCGCGCCATAAACGACATCCCCGGCGACTTTCTGATACGCTTCATGACCAGCCACCCGCGCGACGCCACGGAAAAGCTCTTCCGCACGATGGCCGAGTGCGAAAAGTGCGCGAGGCACATCCATCTCCCCGTGCAGAGCGGCTCCGACCGCATCCTGCGCGAGATGAACCGGCATTACGGCCGCGCGAAGTACCTCGAGGAGGTGCTCCTCGCGCGCGAGCTGATGCCGGACCTGGTGCTGACCACGGACATCATCGTCGGCTTCCCCGGCGAGACGGCGGAGGACTTCGCCGAGACGCTCAGCCTGGTGGACGAGGTGCGCTACGACGCGATGTTCACCTTCATCTTCTCCCCGCGCGAGGGGACGAAGGCCGCGGCCATGCCCGACCCTGTCCCGCGGGAGGAGAAGCAGCGGTGGTTCGACGCGCTGGTCGAGCGCGCCAACGAGATAAGCGCCGAGAAGCACGCGGAGTACGTCGGCACGCGGCAGCGCGTGCTGGTGGACGGCGAGACGGGCAGAAGCCCCTGGAACCTCTCCGCGCGCACCAACGGCGGCCGGCTTGTACATCTCAGGGGCGACCCGGCGCTGGTGGGGCGGTTCATCGACGCGGACATAAGCGGCGGCAACACCTGGGCGCTGTACGGCAGCCCGGCGGCCGGGGAAGGAGGGGGCCATGGCAGCGAGGAAGAATAAGCCCGTGCCGCCCAACGCCTCCGAGCTGAAGGAGGCCGCCGCGCCGCGCGAGGCCGACCTCACCCCGATGAAGAAGCAGTACTACGAGATGAAGAGGCAGTACTCCGACTGTATGCTCTTCTTCCGCCTGGGCGACTTCTACGAGATGTTCGACGAGGACGCCGTCACCGCCTCGCGCGAGCTGGACCTCACGCTGACGACGCGCGACCGGGGCAAGCCCGCCGAGGAGCAGACGCCCATGTGCGGCGTCCCCTATCACGCGGCGCAGTCGTACATCGCCCGGCTGCTGCAAAAGGGCTACAAGGTCGCCGTCTGCGAGCAGACGGAGGATCCCGCGCTGGCCAAGGGCCTGGTCAAGCGCGACGTCATACGCATAATCACGCCCGGCACGGTGACGGAGGACTCCATGCTCGAGCAGGGGAAGAGCAACTTTGTCTGCGCGGTGTACCTCGACGCGAGGGGCGGGGCTGCGGCCTTCTGCGACGTCTCCACGGGCGAGTTCTACGCCGCCGGCTTCGCCGATTCCGCCGCGCTGCGCCTGGTGAACGAGCTGGGGCGCTTCTCCCCGCGCGAGGCCGTACTCAGCGAGGGCGCGGCGCAGGACGCGGAGATAATCGACTTCCTGCACCGCCGTCTGGGCTGTATGCTGGAGCCGGACGGCGGGCGCTTCGCGCCGGAGGGCGCGGCGGAGCGGGTCTGCGCCCAGTTCGGCGCGCACGACCTCGAATCCCTGGGCATAGCCGGCAGCGAGGCGGCCGTACGCGCGTGCAGCGCGCTGCTGATATACGCCGCCGAGACGCAGAAGCGGGACATCTCGTACATCAACACGCTCGAGCTGATAGAGGACGGGCGCTTCATGGAGCTGGACTGGCAGGCGCGCCGCAGCCTGGAGCTGACGGCCAACCAGCGCAGCGGCGAGAAGAAGGGCAGCCTGCTCTGGGTGCTGGACCACACCCGCACGCCCATGGGTTCGCGGCTGCTGCGCTCCTGGGTGGAGATGCCCCTGCTCGGCCCCGCGGCCATACGCCGCCGCCTGGCGGCCGTGGGCGAGCTGGCCGCGGACAACGTCCGCCGCGGCGAGCTGATAGCCGCGCTGGGCAGGGTCGGCGACCTGCAGCGCCTGGTCTCCCGCACCGTGTACCAGAGCGCGAACGCGCGCGACCTCGTCGCGATAGCCTCCGGCTGCGAGCCGCTGCCGGAGATAAAGCGGTTGCTTGCCGGCTGCCGCAGCGCCCTGCTCTGCGATGCGGGGCGGCTGGACACGCTGGACGACGTCCGCGGCGACATAGTGCTGGCCATAGACCCCGACCCGCCGTTTTCCGTGCGCGAGGGCGGGATAATCCGCCGCGGCTACTCCGAGGAGGGCGAGCGGCTGCGCGCCGTGCGCGAGAATGCGGCGCAGCTTATCGCCGGGCTGGAAGCGCGCGAGCGGGAGCGCACGGGCATAAAGAAGCTCAAGGTGGGCTACAACAAGGTCTTTGGCTACTACATCGACGTCCCCGGCAAGGTGCCGGCCGAGCAGCTGCCGGAGGACTATATCCGCAAGCAGACGCTGGTGAACAACGAGCGCTACTACACCGCCGAGCTGAAGGCCCTGGAGGCGGAGATAAGCTCCGCGCGCGAGCGCATCTGCGACATAGAGTACCGCCTCTTCTGCGAGGTGCGCGCGGGCGTCGCGGCGCGAGTCGGGCGCATACAGGCCGCCGCCGGCCTTATCGCGGAGCTGGACGCCGTCTGCTCCCTGGCTGAGGCCGCCGTGCGCAACGGCTATGTCTGCCCGGAGGTGGACCTCAGCGGCGAGATACGCATATGCGGCGGCCGCCACCCCGTGGTGGAGCTGATGCAGAAGGAGACGCGCTTCGTCCCCAACGACACGCACCTGAACCTCGGAGGCGACCGCCTGGCCATCATAACCGGCCCCAATATGGCGGGCAAGAGCACCTATATGCGCCAGACCGCGCTGATCGTACTCATGGCCCAGATCGGCTCCTTCGTCCCGGCGAAGAGCGCCAGCATCGGCGTGGTGGACCGCGTATTCACGCGCATCGGCGCGAGCGACGACCTCTCCGGCGGGCAGAGCACCTTCATGGTGGAGATGACCGAGGTCGCCGACATACTGAAAAACGCCACGCGCAACAGCCTGATCATACTCGACGAGATAGGCCGAGGCACCTCCACCTACGACGGCATGGCCATCGCCCGCGCCGTGCTGGAGTACTGCGCCGACCGGCGCCGCCTGGGCGCCAAGACCATGTTCGCCACGCACTATCACGAGCTGACGGCCCTGGAGGGCCGCGTGGACGGCGTGCGCAACTACTGCATTACCGCGCGCAAGCAGGGCAAGGGCGTGATTTTCCTCCGCCAGATAGTCCGCGGGGCGGCCGACGAGAGCTACGGCGTGGAGGTCGCGGCCCTGGCCGGCGTGCCGGACAGCGTGGTCGAGAGGGCGAAGGACTGCCTAGAGGAGCTGGCCGCCGCCCCGGCCGCGAGGCCGGCCGCGCCCCCCGCCGCCGGGGAGGGGCAGCTCACGCTGGGCGACGCGGCCTCGGACGAGGCGCTGGAGCGGCTGCGCGCCGCGAAGCTGGACTCTATCTCGCCCATAGAGGCCATGAACCTGCTCTATGAGCTGCAAAGGATGTTGGAAGCCTGATGGATAACCGGCCAGTCAAAAAACCGCGGCCCGGCCGCGCTGCGTTTAAGGACCTGATGCGGCCGCGCGAGCGCGCCGCCGCCTGCGTCTACCTGCTGCTGCACGTCGGGGTTCTGCCCATCGCGCTGCCGTTCCTGCTGCCGGGCCTGGCCGCGCTGGACCTTAACGCCGCCTACTACGCGATAGGCGTCGCCTTCGCCGTGTTCCTGTGCCGGGATTTCCTGCGCGCGGGCTTCGACGCCGCGCTGGACAACAGGCGCGCCTTCGTCCTCGCCCTGCTCTCGGCCTACGTGCTGGAGATGGGGCTGACGCTGATTGTAAGCTCGCTCTTCCAGCTGCTGGGGCTGGACGCAAGCTCCCCGAACAACGGCGCGGTCATGAGCATGGCGCCGGAGGGCTTTTACCGGCTGCTGGCGATGACCGCGGTCATGGCCCCGGTGGTGGAGGAGACGCTCTTCCGCGGGCTGCTCTTCGGCGCGCTGTACAGGTACAGCCGCGTCCTGGCCTGGATAACAAGCGCCGCGGCCTTCTCGCTCTACCACGTCTGGCAGTACGCCGTGTACGACCCGGCGCTGCTGGTGACGGCGCTGCTCTACCTGCCCGCGTCCCTGGCGCTCAACTGGTGCTATCTCACGTCGGGCAGCATCTGGGCGCCCATACTCTACCACTCGCTGACGAACGTCTTTGCCGTCTGCGTCCTGGCCTGAGCCGGGGACGGCAAGGCCGCCGGGCCGGGACCCCTCGCCGGGGTCCCGGTTTTTTGCGCGCGCGCAAAATCACGGTTGCGCATCGGCCCGGCTCAGTGTAAAATCGTATCAGAAACCAGCGCGGGAGGTAAGGGCCATGGGCGATTTCAGCCGGGAATATCTGGAACTGCTTGCGGAGAAGTACCCCACGGAGGAGGCCGTCTGCTCGGAGCTTATCAACCTCGGCGGGGTGCTGACCCTGCCCAAGGGGACCGAGCACTTCATAAGCGACCTGCACGGGGAGAGCGCCGCGGTGCGCCACATACTGAACAACTGCTCCGGCGTCATACTGGAGAAGGTGCGCCGCCTCTTCGAGGAGCGGCGCGGCGAGAGGGCCTGCCGCGCGCTGTGCTCCATCATCTACTACCCGCGCGAGGAACTGAGCGCCCTGCGCGAGCGCGGGGAGCTGACGGACGGGCGGCTGCGCAACACGCTGGAGGATCTCTGCCTGCTGGCCGAGACGCTGTCCAGCAAGTACACGCGCAGCTATGTCCGCCGCCAGATGCCCCCGGCCTGGGAGTTCGTGCTGGACGAGCTGCTGCATATCCAGCGCGACGAGGACGCCAACCAGCACCGCTACCACGGCGCGATACTCGACGAGGTCATCTCCACCGGCGCGGCCGACGGGGTGATCGCCGCCCTCGCCGAGCTGATAAAGCGCCTGGCCGTCGACCGGCTGCACGTCGTCGGCGACATATTCGACCGCGGCCCGGACCCCGCCGGCATAATAGAGACGCTCATGCGCCAGAGCAACGTGGACATACAGTGGGGCAACCACGACATACTCTGGCTGGGCGCGGCGGCGGGCAGCCCGGCCTGCTGCTTCACCGTGCTGCGCATCACCTGCGACTACGGGAACGAGCTGACGCTCGAGCGGCGCTACGGCGTAAGCCTGCGCGCCCTGGGCGAGTTCTGCGAGCGGGTCTACGGCGCGTCCGACAAGGAGACGCGCAAGCTGGCCCTCTCCGTGGTCGGCTTCAAGCTGGAGGGCCAGGTCATCATGCGCCACCCCGGCTACGGTATGGACGACAGGCTGATGCTCAGGCGCATCGACTACGAAAACTGGACCGTGCGCCTCGACACGGGCGTCTACCCGCTCAACGCCGCGCGCCTGCCGACGGTGGACCCCGCCGACCCGTACAGGCTCAGCGCCGAGGAGGCCGCGCTGGTGGACGAGTACGTGGACGCCTTCCGCGAGAGCCAGCCGCTGAGGCGGCACCTCGACTTCATCTACCGCCGGGGCAGCACCTACCTGGTCTGCAACGGCAACCTGCTCTTCCACGGCTGCATCCCGCTCACAGCCGAGGGCAAGTTCGCCCGCGTCCGCCACGGCGGGAGGTGGTACTCCGGCAAGGCGCTGATGGACTACGCCGACGCCGTGGTGAAAAGCGCCTGGGCGCGCGGCGACGAGAGCGCGCTGGACATGATGTGGTACCTCTGGTGTGGGAACGACAGCCCCTTCTCCGGGCGCGTGTTCCACACCTTTGAGCGGGCGATGGTCGCCGACGAGAGCACCTGGGCCGAGCCGCGCAACCCCTACTTCAAATACTGGAACGACGAGGAGACCGCGCGCATGATCCTCGCTGAGTTCGGCCTCGACCCGGAGACGGGCCACATCATAAACGGCCACACTCCCGTGAAAGCGAAAAAGGGCGAAAGCCCCGTGAAGGCCGGCGGCAGGCTGTTCGTCATAGACGGCGGCTTCTGCAAGGCCTACCAGAAGACCACCGGCATAGCGGGCTATACGCTTATCTACAGCTCGCACGGCATCCGGCTCAAGAGCCACAGGCCCTTCGAGGGCGTCGCCAAGGTGCTCAGCGAAAACGCGGACATCGAGTCCGACAGCGTGACCATCGAGCAGTTCGCCCACCGGCGCTATATCGCCGATACCGACGAGGGCGCCGCGCTGCGCCGCCGCATGGCCGCGCTGGAGGAGCTGCTGGCCCTCTACCGCAGCGGCGAGCTGGCCGCGAGGTAGCGCCGCCGGGAAGGCGGGGCGATTCCCCCTAACTTGCAGCTTTTGGCCCCTAACTCGCTTGACCGCCCCCCTGAAGGCGTGGTACAATAACCGCGAGGCGGCTATTATACTTGGATTTAAGTCCTTTTTCCCGCCCCTTGCGGGGCAACCGAAAAATTTGAAAAGGGCGTACGCCCTTTGTCCTTTCGCAGAAAGGACAAAAACCCTTTGATAAGGAGGCAGCCATGAAAAAAAGAATCGTATTTGCACTTGCGCTTGTCCTCTGCGCGGCGCTGCTCTGCGTTGGCGCGCTGGCGGCGGAGGGGGAATATGACATCTGGGTGGACGGCGAGCGGGTCACCGATGCCAACGCCGCCGACGTGCTTGGCGACGGCACGGTTTCGTACGACGCGGAGAGCAACACTCTTACGCTCAACGGCGCCGAGCTGACCAAGTACGCCGAGGACGGATACGGCGTCATAGACTCATACGACGACCTCACCATCGAGATTATAGGCGAGAACACCATAACCGCCAGGGGCGCCGCGGCGGTAAACTGCGACAATGATGTTGTATTTTGCGGCGACGGCACTTTAGAAGCGAGCGCCGCGGGCACGTATGAGGAAGACGGACAGGAATATACCTATACCGTTATCAGCGCTGGTTCGGTAAAGTTTGAAAGCGGCACGTATAACCTACACAGCGAGGACGGCGCTGTAGTTTACACGTTCGAAGGCTCTGTTGAAATAACCGGCAGCGCCGACGTGACGGCCACGTCGGTTAACAGCATTGCGGTTTGGTCTACGAATTACTTGGACGGCGACTGCGATATAATTGTCTCCGGCAATGCAAAAGTGGGCGCGAAATCTGATTATTCGCTCGGCATTTACGCAAACGGTAACGTCACGGTTTCCGGCAGCGCGGAGGTTTCAGCGATAGTTAAGGGCAGCCAGACCGCCATAGCCTCCGACGGCGCTATGACCATCTCCGGCGGCAGGGTCTACGCCGAGAGCGCGGAGGGTAACGCCATATACGCCGTCTCCGGTGGGCTGCACATATCCGGCGGCTATGTAGAGGCCCTTTCCAAGGACGGAGCGCCCGCTGTCAACGCACCCGGCATAATCGAGCTGACGGGCGGCGAGCTTACCGCCACGGCGTACGGCTCGATAGCCATACAGGCTACCCACGAGGAGGATACCTACGGCAAGTTCGTGGTTACAAACGCCAAGGTAACCGCCACCTCGCACCCGAACGGATTGTCCAGCCCGCCGCCCGCCGTCTACGCGCCCGCCGACATCAGGATAAGCGGCGGCAGCGAGGTGACCGTTGTCAGCGAGGGCTATGGGATTTATTCGAACACGACGATCAGCATCGAGGACAGCTCTGTCAGCGCGGAGAGCGCCACGGGCTGGGGCATAGTCTCGAGAGGCCTAAGCATAAGCGGCAGCTCTGTCAGCGCAAAGGGCGCTTCCTACGCACTGTATACGGCGGGCAGCACAGACATAAGCATAACCGACAGCCGCGTAAGCGCGTCCAGCGCAGAAAGCTATGCCATAGGCAGCACGGGCGGCCTTTCCATGACCGGCAGCGTAGTGACCGCCGTGTCGCCGGAGGGTGTGAGTTCGGTTTACGGCAGGTCCAGCCTCATCCTGGACGGGACCTGGCTTGTATGCAGCGGGAGCATGAGCGTCGGTTCCGCGGCGACGGTCTCGCGCGAGGACTGCGTATGCTTCACCGGCGAGACCGGCCGGACATACGGCGACGCTGTGGTACCCGACGACGCGGAGGTGCCGGAGGGTACGACCCTGCATATCATGGAAGGCACGGCGCTCACGGTGCCGGATGGGGTTACGCTGGACAATAACGGCACAATCATAATCAGAAACGGCTCCACGCTGACCAATAACGGCACGATAGACAACCGGGACGGCGTAATTATAAGGTACGGCGAATTTGAAAATAACGGCAAAGTCATCGAGCGCGAGATCGCCATCCCCGACATGTACGAGATAACCGTCACGCAGCCGGCGGGCGGCAGCGTCAGCGCCAGCCTTTCGAACTCCAGCGCGGGCGCGACGATAACCGTCACCGCGACGCCGG
>CALWYT010000136.1 GCA_944385835.1 uncultured Oscillospiraceae bacterium
GCGCGCAGCGCGGCCTCGCTCGGCCAGAAGGTCTCCTGCCTCGTCACCGGCCGGCCGTCGCTGCTCTCACCGTAGCTGTTGTGCTGGAGTACAAGGTCGTGCTTGTAGTTCCAGCCGAGATATACCCGGTGCCGCTCCTCTCCCAGCGCATAGCTCAGCCCGTAGCCAGCCGTGTTCGAGTAGTGCGTGAAATGGCACTCCTTCGAGGCAGGCATCGGGATCTCATAGCCTTTGGCGAGCTTGCGCAGCGTAGTCTTGTTTATCTTAAGCTCCATCGGCGCCGCCTCCCGGCAATGCCACGTCTTCGATGTCCAGCATCCCGGCCAGGCGCCGGAGCTTATAGGCGTATGTGTCATAGTTGTCCGGGAACATCATGCCGAGCTGTGCGAGCATGATCTCGGCGTCCGCCAGTTCCTCGCAGACGCTGGCGACAAGAGCCGCCTTGTTGCCCTTGCCGCCCGTGTGGCAGATAAACAGACGGGCGAGCGCCGTCTGAAGCTCGCCCAGCTCCTCCAGCGCCTTTATGACCTGCAGTTCCTCGCCCCAGTGGCTGACGGCCTCGCGCAGTATCATCCCGGCCGCTATGCCCTCGTTTTCAGCCCTCTGTTGATTCAATATCATCCGTCTCCGCCTCCATCATCCCGAATCCTGCGAGTTCCTCCGGCGTGAGCACGCCGGTCGTGCTGTCTATGTCGAGCTTCCCGCCCGTGAACCACGTCCAGGAATCCATCCAGTCCGCGCCGGTCTCCGTCGCCGTGAGCGTCACGGAGTGCGAGAACTCGCCCAGCTCGAAGAGCAGCCCGTGCGCGTTCTCCGCGAAGCGGACGAAGCTCGTATCGTCCTCCGGCGGTATATCCTGATGCAGCGTCGCCGCGAAGGCGTAAAGGTTCGGCTTGTTAACCCTCAGCTTCAGCACCATCATCCACAGCCTCCGCATTCTCCGGCGTCTCGGTCTCCGGCGCCGTCTCGTCCGTCCCGGCCTCAGGCAGCGGATCCGTCACCGGCTCCGCGTTGCCCCCGTTCCCGGTCTCCGGCTCGGGTTCCGGCTCCGGCGGCGGAGACGGCGGCGTGAGCATACCCAGAGCGTCTAACTGCTCGAGGCTGAGCGCGCCGGAAGCGTCGTCGGTATGCAGCTCCCCGGCCTCGTCGCGCCATACCCACATGTCCCGATATATCGCCGCCGTCTCCGTCGGCTGGACAAGCAGTGTGTGCTGCTCTATGCCGATATCAAAGAGCAGGCCGCAGAGCTTGTTCTTATAGGCCGCAAATTCCGTCTCGTCCTTTGGCGGCACATCCTCATAGAGCTGCTGCGCGAGCGCGTACAGCTTGTCCTTGTCGATGTAGAGAGTTGTCATTTGTCTTCCTCCTTCTTTTTGTTCGGCGGCAGATTATTGCGCTGGCGCCAGTTGCAGATTGCCACCCGCGAGCAGTTTTCCGCTTTGGCAATGGCCTCGTCGGTCAGCCCCAGCTCGTAGAGCTTCCGGCGGCTCGGGAACTCTTTTTTCTCTATCCTCTTGCGCGGCCCTGCGTTTGGAGGATAGCCGCGCCTGTTGCGCCAGTTGACTATGGTGTTGCAGGTAACGCCTGCCCTGTCGGCAATCTCTCTGTCCGTAAGTCCCTGCCTGTAATATTCCTCGCGGTCGGAGAAGTCCGGCTTTGCGCTGTTTGCCGGCATCCCGCGGTTATACCTCCAGTTTTGGATAACGTCTATGCCGACGTTCAGCTCGTTTGCAATCTCCCTGTCCGTAAGTCCCCGCTCATAGAGAGCGTTCCTCTCCGGATAGTCCCGCAGCGTTCGCTTGCGCGGCTTTTCCCGAACGGTCTTGACCGGCGAGCTTTCGAAGTTGAGCGTGTGCGGAACGCTTGCGACGCCCTCACGCGGCTTGAACTTGTCGCAGGGGTCAGGATATACATAGTGCAGCCGCCCGTTCCGCATCTGTCTGAGTTCACCGCGGGATTTATCTGTCTTGAGCTTATAGCCGCAGCAGCCCGCCTCACTATCGTACCAGCCGCATTCGTAGATGCAGCGTGCGTCGCATTGCTTCATGGCTGCTCTCCAAAGAGCGAAAACTGCCTGGCCTCTGCCTCGCGTAGGCGCCGCTCTTTCTCGCGCTTTTCCGCGGCTCTTGCCTCTTTTCTCGCTGCCTCGGCTCTTCGCTTTTCCAGTCGTGCGTGGAGCTGCTCGTCCTGTTCTGTTCGTCGGGCGGCATACTCCGCCAGATGATTTTTTCGCGCTTTTTCGCGCATACCTTCGCGCCGCTCCGTACAGCTCGCCCAGTGTGGGCGGTAGCCGTATCCTGTGCAGGCAGACTCGTGGCCGCTCAGCATTGCTTTGATCGAGCTGCCGTCCAGCTGATATATGAGTACGCCGCCCTCGTTGGTTCTCCAATACGGGACCGGCTGCGCGTCGCAGGGCATGAGCTTGCCCTTAGGTGTGCGGATGAAGATTATGGGCTTGCCGCACTCGCGGCAGAAAGCGTCGTAGCCTGGATATGCCATTGGTGTCACCCCCAGACGTATTGGCGGCAGAACACGTGCGCGCCTATGCGCCCCCAGACGTTGCCGTTCTCCGCTCCCCGCGAGAAGTACACCACGTCGAGGGGCAGTATCGCCTCGCCGTAGAGCGCCAGCCAGACGGCGCTGTAGTTGACGACGTTCGGCGTCACCCGCTCCAGCATCGGCGCCGTCGAAAACTGTCCCGGCGCGTAGACCACGTCGTAGATGCTGCCCGCGAAGTTGCCCGCCGCTCGCCTGTTGAGTATGACCTCGGCCACGGCCTGCTGTCCCTCGATGCTCTCCGTGTTGCTCTCCGCGTATACCACGCGCGCAATCAGGTCAAACTCTGCCGCCGTCACCGGCGCATACCGGCTTGTAAGCACCGAGCCAGGCCCCTCGTCTGTCTCCGGCGCAGGCGCTTTTTCTGGCTCCGGCCCAGGAGTCGTCGCTGGCGCGGCCGGCCGCATTGCCGTGAGCGTAACCTCCGTCCAGCTTGCCGCCGGCAGCGCCGTCTCCGGCCGCTCAGTACCGTCTGCGAAGGCCCGGATAAGCACGAGCATCATCAGCGACATCACCAGCACTACCAGCGCAGCGCCGGCAGCGGCGCGCCGCGCCGCGCTGCGTCGCCTGGTGCGCGGCCGCGTTTCGCCGAGCATGCCGCGGACCTCTCCGGCTAAGTACTCGCGCATAACTTCGTCCTCGCTCTTTTTCATTGGTAAGCCCCTCTCACTCCGCCAGCTT
>CALWYT010000137.1 GCA_944385835.1 uncultured Oscillospiraceae bacterium
CCTCGCCAGCGTCCGCCGCATAAGCGAGGTCCTGCGCGAGACGCCCGACCTCCACGACCCGGAGAATCCCGTATACGAGGTTCCCAACGGCGACATCGACTTTAACCACGTCAACTTCTCCTACAAGACCGGCTCCGGCAAGAACGCCCTCTCGGACATAGACCTGCACATCAAGTCCGGCGAAACCATCGGCGTCATCGGCGGCACCGGCGCGGGCAAGAGCAGCCTTGTGAACCTGATCTGCCGCCTCTACGACGTCAACGAGGGCGAGGTGCGCGTCGGCGGGATCAACGTCAAGGACTACGACATGGAGGCCCTGCGCAACCAGGTCGCCGTCGTGCTGCAGAAGAACACGCTCTTCTCCGGCACGATACTGGAAAACCTGCGCTGGGGCAAGGCAGACGCCACGCTTGAAGAGTGCAGGGAGGCCTGCAGGGCCGCCTGTGCCGACGAGTTCATCGACCGCTTCCCCGACGGCTACGACACGCGCATCGAGCGCGGCGGCAACAACGTCTCCGGCGGCCAGAAGCAGCGCCTGTGCATCGCCCGCGCCCTTCTGAAGAAGCCCAAGGTGCTCATCCTCGACGACTCCACCAGCGCCGTCGACACCGCGACGGACGCGCGCATACGCGCCGCCTTCCGCGAGAGCATCCCCGGCACCACAAAGATAATCATCGCCCAGCGTATCTCCAGCGTCCAGGACGCCGACCGCATCCTCGTCCTCGACGACGGCAGGATAGACGCCTTTGACACCCACGAAAACCTCCTGAAGGACAACGAAATCTACAAGGACATTTTCGAGAGCCAGATCAAGGGCGGCGGCGACTTCGACCAGCCGGCCTGAAAGGAGGTTATGGCTATATGAATCAGAACAAAGGACGCCGCGGCCACCTCAAAGGCTCCCTTCCCCTGCTGGGCCGCGTTGTAAAGTTCATGCTGGCGCACTACAAGTGGATGTTCGTCCTGGTGATCGCCTGCATCCTCATAAACGCCGTCACAAGCGTTATCGGCGCCACCTTCCCGCAGACGCTTGTCGACGACTACATCGAGCCTATGCTCAACAACGGAGTCAACCTCTTCCCCGAACTGCTGAGCCAGATCGTCCGTCTGGCCTGCATAATGGCCTGCGGCGTGCTGGCGGCCTACTGCTACAGCCGCCTGATGGTCAACGTCAGCCAGGGTACCATGCTCCTGCTGCGCAACGACCTCTTCAGTAAGATGGAGAGCCTGCCCATCAAGTACTTCGACACGCACGCCCACGGCGACATCATGTCGGTCTACACCAACGATATAGACACCCTGCGCCAGCTGATAAGCCAGACCATACCCCAGACCATCAACTCGGCCATCACCATGGTCGCCACGCTCATCACGATGCTCATCCTCAACCCGGCCCTGACCGTCATAAGCATACTCACCGCCCTGCTGATGCTGTTTGTCACCGCGAAGTTCACCAAGTTCTCCGCGAAGTACTACATCAAGCAGCAGCACGACCTCGGCGCGGTGGACGGCTACATCGAGGAGATGATGGACGGACAGAAGGTCATAAAGGTATTCTGCCACGAGGAGGAGGCCAAGGCCGGCTTCCGCCATGTCAACGAGGAGCTGCGCGACAGCGGCTGCATGGCCAACACCTTTGCGAACCTGCTCATGCCCGTCAACGCGAACATCGGCTGGCTCAGCTACGCCATCGTCGCCATCGTCGGCGCGATACTCGCCATCAACGGCCTCGCGGGCGTCACCGTCGGCACCGTCGTCACCTTTGTCGGCCTGAACAAGAGCTTTACACAGCCCATAAGCCAGCTCTCCATGCAGATAAACTTCGTCGTCACCGCCGCCGCCGGCGCGCAGCGCGTCTTTGACCTCATGGACCAGGAGCCTGAGAAGGACGAGGGCTACGTCGAGCTGGTCAACGCGAAGTACGGCCCCGACGGCGAGCTGGTTGAGACCGATGAGCGCACCAACATCTGGGCCTGGAAGCATCCCCACAAGGCCGACGGCACCGTCACCTACAAGCGCCTGGAGGGCCAAGTGGTCTTTGACCACGTAGACTTCGGCTACGACGAGGACAAGATAGTGCTGCACGACATCAGTATGTGGGCAAAGCCCGGCCAGAAGATAGCCTTCGTCGGCGCGACCGGCGCGGGCAAGACCACGATAACCAATCTCATCAACCGCTTCTACGACATCGCCGACGGCAAGATACGCTACGACGGGATAAACATCAACAAGATAAAGAAGCAGGACCTGCGCAGCAGCCTCGGCATGGTGCTGCAGGACACGCACCTCTTCACCGGCACGGTCATGGACAACATCCGCTACGGCAACCTTGAAGCCACGGACGAGGAGTGCATCGCCGCCGCCACGCTGGCCAATGCCGACGGCTTCATCCGCCGCCTGCCAGACGGCTACAACACCATGCTCACCGGCGACGGCGCAAACCTCAGCCAGGGCCAGCGCCAGCTGCTTGCAATCGCCCGCGCAGCCGTCGCAGATCCCCCGGTACTGATACTCGACGAGGCCACAAGCTCCATAGACACCCGCACCGAAAAGCTGGTCCAGGGCGGTATGGACGCGCTGATGACCGGGCGGACAACCTTCGTCATAGCCCACCGCCTGAGCACGGTGCAGAACGCGGACTGCATCATGGTCATGGAGCTGGGCAGGATAATAGAGCGCGGCACGCACGACGAGCTGATCGAAAAGCAGGGCCGTTACTACCAGCTCTACACCGGCAACAAGCCAAAGGACGCCCCCGTCGCCTGACAGATACAGCAGGGCCGCGGCTCGAGCCGCGGC
Organism: uncultured Oscillospiraceae bacterium; assembly: GCA_944385835.1. Lineage (GTDB taxonomy): Bacteria > Bacillota > Clostridia > Oscillospirales > Oscillospiraceae > Scatomorpha. Next base: position 2,800 of record CALWYT010000137.1, read on the forward strand.
CCTGTTTTTTCAAAGAGTAGTGGAAAACTTGAGCGCCGGGTGCTATAATATTCTTGCGCCGGCGCAGGCGCAATTCACGCTCGGGAGGGACTGAGAATGAATATAGAACTTACTGCCAAGGAGTTCCGGCGGCTGCTGGACATGGTTTATATAGGCAACTGGGTGCTGAACTCCACCCGCGCCGAGACGGACCGCTTCAAGGACTATGACGACGTGCAGGAGAAGCTCTTCGGTTACTGCGCCAAGCTGGGCATGAAGGACCTCTACGCCAATTGGTACGGCCACACCTTCCCCTCAAAGGCCTTTGAGGAGGGAGGCATACACGAGGCCATCGCGGACTACGAGGACGCCGTCTTCTACGACATACTCGCCGAGGAGCTTGCGAGGCGCGACATGAGCCTCGAACACACCGACCCCGACGACGTCAACGAGCTGAACTCCCGCATGGACGAATACTTCACTGAGTTCGAGGCCAACGGCATCGACAACCTGACAATTGAAAGATGAAAGCGGGAACCGCCGGAGCACAAGGCTCCGGCGGTTTTTTCAATGCGTCCAGTCGAGGATTTT
>CALWYT010000138.1 GCA_944385835.1 uncultured Oscillospiraceae bacterium
TCTTTCTTATGGAATGACCTCTTTCATGATAAGAATAAATCCGAACCCATTGCCAACCGGCGCAAGGTTCGGATTTATTCGTTGTGGTGGAGGCGGGGGGAATCGAACCCCCGTCCGAAAGCGCTTCCTCTGGAACCTCTCCGGGCGCAGAGAGTTATTTGCGTTCCCTTATCCGGACGTGAACGCTCACACTTCCGGGTTCGGTAGCTTCATTATGCATGGTGCGCTCAAAGCTTTGCGCACTCACGTTCGCCGCTGATCAACGCCCAGCAGCCGGGCCGCGGCCCTCCCGGCGTGGACGCTCACTGCTTAGGCAGCGAGAAGAACAGGCTTTTCGTTGTTCTTTAATTTATAAGTTGCCCGTTTTATGGATGTCAGGCGCATCCGCCCGCTATTCCAGTCTCCGCGCCCCCGTCGAAACCAGTACGCCCCCTCGTTGGCGCAAAGTCCGCTCAGCTCCGTTTCCGGCAACAGCCTGCGGCCCTTGCCGAAAACTGCGCTCGCTTCCTTGCGCCGCCTCTCAAAACCGAAGCCGCTTCGCATGGCTTCGGTTTTGCCGGCGTGGGTAATGCGACGGACCCGCTGTGCCGCCGCAAAGGGCTTTTCCGCCGCGGCGGCTGTGGGGATACCGATGTGATGTGGCGCTTTGGTATTTATTCAGAACTTCGCCGGCTCGGGGTAGTCCACGCCGAAGGTGTCGGCGGTGACCTTCGCCATCTTCTGCTCGGCGCGGGGCCGGTCGTTGTAGTCGGTGGGGGTGTTGGCGATCCCGTCCACCACGTCCATGCCCTCGATGACCTTGCCGAAGGCGGCGTACTCGCCGTCGAGATGGGGGGCCTTGTCGTGCATGATGAAGAACTGGCTGCCGGCGGTGTCCGGCATCATGCTGCGCGCCATGCTCAGGACGCCGCGGTCGTGCTTGAGCGTGTTCTTGGAGAAACCGTTGTGCTTGAACTCGCCCTTGATGCGGTAGCCGGGGCCGCCCGTGCCGCTGCCCTCGGGGTCGCCGCCCTGGATCATGAAGCCGGGGATGACCCTGTGGAAGATAAGGCCGTCGTAAAAACCCTTCTTGACAAGGCTGAGGAAGTTGTTGACGGTGTTGGGCGCATACTCGGGGTACAGCTCGAGCTTTATGACGCCGCCGTTTTGCATCTCGATGGTGACTACGGGATTGGGCATTGCTATCGGTCCTTTCTTATCTTTCGTATCAGCGTACAATGGACGCTGCCGCGGCCCGCACGGCGTCCTCGTCCATGCCGGGGGCCAGCTCGCTGCGGTAGAGCAGCTGGATTATGGCCCAGTCGAGCGTGGAGGGCCAGGCCGCGTCGGTGTGGTACTGGTAGAACACGCTCTCGGGGTAGTCGTAGGTGTCGGTCAGCAGGCCGAGGCTCTGGCACAGCTCCTCCACTATGACGCCGTCGCGCTCGGACTGGGGGATGTCGGTGTTATAGTAGATGTCGCCGCGGGAGATCTCGTAGTCCTGCCACCAGATGGTCACATAGCCGTTGAAGGCAGAGCCGGGGTCCACATCCTCGGAGATTTCGGCCATGCCTTCGCTGTCCACAAAGCGGATGCGCAGGTTGGCCTCGCCGGCGCTGCCGGCCTCGCTCAGCCCGGGGAAGCCTGGTACGGAGTTGAGCGCATCGGCGATCGCGCCGAACTTGGCGAGGTCGGCGTCCGTCGCTGCGCCCTCGATGTAGTAGAGCAGAGGCTCGGCCCAGCGTATCACGGCGTCGGCGCTGTCGCCATATTCGGCGCCGAGCGCCACGGTGCAGAAGTGGTCGAGTATCTGCCCGGCGGTGTAGCCGGCGGCGTAAATCTCACCCGCGCCGGGCGCGCCGTCCTGGTCGAGGTTCACCGCGCGGTAGAGCAGCGCCGCGGCCTGCGCGCGCGTGAGCGTGCTCTGCGGGTGGAAGGCCCCGTCCTCAAAGCCGGTGATTATGCCGTGGGAATACAGCGCCATGACGCCGCCGACATAGCCGGGCGCAATGCTGCCCGCGTCGCTGAAGGGCAGTATGGTGCCGGCGGGATAGCCCACGCCGACGGCGGAAGAGAGCAGCTTGCAGGCAAGCTCCCTGGAGACGGGCGCGGAATACTCCCCGCGCGGGACGTCCTCCTCGCTTATCCAGCCGGAGCGGTAGGCATGGTCCATCTGCAGCCCGCCCCAGAAGCCGCCGCTCTCGCCCGAGGGCGCGCCGATTATGCGCGCGACCATGGTGACCAGCTCCACCGCGGTGACCGTCTGGTCGGGGCGGAAGCTGCCGTCCTCGTAGCCGGTGATGACGCCGGAGGCGACCATCTCGCTGACCGGCTCGTAGAACCAGCTGCCGGGGCTTACGTCCGAGAGCTGCGCGGCGTCCGACTGCGCGAAGGCGCCGGAGGCCAGGCTCAGGGCCAGGGCCGCGGCCGCAAGGCCGGAGAATATTTTCTTCATTGTTGACGCCTCCTTGTCGGTGCCGCGGTTCGCCGTCGTCCGTACGGTCAAAGCCGTTCCTTCATGGCGCGGTCGATGTCGCGCTTCGCGCTTCTCTCCGCCGCCGCGTCGCGCTTGTCGTGGAGCTTCTTGCCCTTGCACAGGCCCAGCTCCACCTTGACGCGGCCGTCCTTGAAGTAAAGCGACAGGGGTATCAGCGCCGCGCCGTCGAGCGTCGCGCGCTGGCCCAGCTTGAGTATCTCGCGCTTGTGCATCAGCAGCCGCTTGGGCCGCATGGGGTCGCGGTTGAAGATGTTGCCCTTCTCATAGGGGCTTATGTGCAGGCCGCGCGCGAACAGCTCCCCGTCCTTCACGGTGCAGAAGCTGTCCTTCAGGTTGACGGTGCCGGCGCGTATGCTCTTGACCTCGGTGCCGAACAGCTCTATGCCCGCCTCGTAGCGCTCCAGCACGAAGTAATCGTGGAAGGCCTTGCGGTTCTGGGCTATCTGCTTTATGCCCTTGGCGCGCGCCAATGCCGTCACCCCCAATACAGACTGGGTAGAGTATAACACAGCCCCGGGGAAAAATAAACCGGGCTTGTATTACATTATTGTTTCAGTTTTGCCCCGCGCAGGGTCCGAGCTGGCAAAATACGCGGGGTTTCCACCATAATCTGGCCGAAATTTGCTTTAGGGCTGGAATTATTGCTTTAAATATGGTATGATACCTGGGCCACAGTATGCCTAGGAGGTGCCGCAATGGCTTTTGAAGAGAGAATAGACGGCGAGACGCTTTACAGGGGCGTCATCGTGGACGTGCGGCTGGACCACGCGAGGCTGGTAAACGGCGACGTCGTCCGCCGCGAGGTGGTGGAGCATCCGGGCGGGGTGGGCGTCATACCCGTCGAGGCCGACGGCACCGTGTGGTGCGTGCGCCAGTTCCGCTACCCCTTCTCGCGGGAGATGCTGGAGATACCGGCCGGCAAGCTGGAGAAGGGCGAGAAGCCCCTGCCCGCCGCCGTGCGCGAGCTGGCCGAGGAGACGGGCCTCTCCGCCGGGCGCATGGTCTACCTGGGGCCGTGCTGCACCTCGCCGGGCTTTTCGACGGAGGTGCTGCACCTCTATCTCGCGCTGGAGCTGCGGCGCGGGGAGGCGCACCCCGACGAGGACGAGTTCCTGAACGTGGAAAAGCACTCGCTGGAGGCTCTGGCCGAGATGGTCATGTCCGGCGAGATAGACGACGGCAAGACCATTATCGCCGTGCTCAAGGCGCGGCGCTATCTGGAGGCTGAAGGATGGAGAGAAAGGTCCTGATAGTCGACGACGAGCGCTCTATCGTCGACATACTCAAGTACAACCTCGAAAAGGACGGGACTAAGGCCGTCTGCGCCTACGACGGCGCGGAGGGCCTGCGCCTGGCGCGCAGCGAAGACCCGGACGTCATACTCCTCGACGTCATGCTGCCCGAGATGGACGGCTTCGAGGTCTGCCGCACCCTTCGCGCCGAGGGCAACAACGTCCCGATAATAATGATAACCGCGCGCGAGGAGGAGACGGACAAGGTCCTGGGCCTGGACCTGGGCGCGGACGACTACATCACCAAGCCCTTTTCCATGCGCGAGCTGCTGGCCCGCGTGCGCACGAATATGCGCCGCGCGGCGAGCATGGCGGCGCAGCCGGCGGGGCAGGAGGGCGCGGACATCCTGCGCGCGCGCGACCTGGTGATAGACCGCACCAACCGCACGGTGAGCAAGGCCGGGCGCGAGATAGAGCTGACGCAGCGGGAGTACGAGCTTATACGCTTCCTCGCAGAGAACCCCGGCAGGGTCATGACCCGCGAGGAGCTGATGAGCCAGGTCTGGCAGTACGACTATTTCGGCGACCTGCGCACGGTTGACGTTGCGGTGCGGCGGCTGCGCGAGAAGATAGAGCCTAACCCCTCCGAGCCGCAGTACGTGGTGACCAAGCGCGGCGCGGGCTACTTCTTCGCACCCTGAAGGAGGGCGTATGAACCGCAGCCTTTATACGAAGCTGGTGCTGATAATCATCTTCCTCATCATCGCGCTGATGCTTGTCGCCGGCGTGTTCCTGACGAGGGGCGTGCGCAGCTTCTACCTCAACGACTTCTACGACCGCATGGCCGAGGCCTTTTCCGACCCCGGGCTGGCGCAGGACCTGCGCGACGCCGCGGCGGAGGACTCGCCGCAGTATTTGAGCGAGATACTCGGCGCCAACACCGGCACGCTGGGCATCGACCGCGGCACCCGCAACTACCATATCCTCGACGGCGAGACGGCGGACTGGCTCGCCGGCTCCGTCACGCCCGAAAACGGCAGCGTGGAGATAACTCCGAACATAGTCGCCGCCCTCGGCGGCGAGACCGGCGACGAGAGCGACCCCAACGCGGCCTACATGGACATAGCCATACCCGTTGCCGGCGGCGAGGACGACTACATCGTCTATATCATCGACAACCGCGAGACTATGCGCAGCCTGAACGAGGCGCTGCTGCGTATCATAGTGGAGGCGCTGGGCGTCGGCCTGGTCATCTCCGTGCTGCTGAGCCTGCTGCTGGCCAAGACCATGATAGCGCCGATACAGGAGCTGACCCACGCGGCCGAGAAGGTGGCCTCCGGCGACTTCTCCGACAAGGTGGACAACGATTCAAAGGACGAGATAGGCGTCCTCACGCGCACCTTCAACGACATGGCCGTGCAGCTGGAGGACACGCTGGACGACCTCAAGCGCAGCGAGCAGATGCGCCGCGAGTTTGTGGCCAACGTCTCGCACGAGCTGCGCACGCCCATAACCGGCGTCAAGAGCTACGCCGAGACCCTGGCCGCCGACCCGGATATGCCCGCCGACACGCGCGAGCGCTTCCTCAACGTCATACTCAACGAATCCGACCGCATGACCAAGATCGTCCAGGACCTGCTGACCCTCTCGCGCTTCGACGCGGGCAGCTTCGAGTTCTCCTTCGACGACTTCTCCTTCGAGACCTCTGTGCGCGACGTCTACAATGCCGTGCGCATGGAGGCCCTGTCCCACCATCACGAGTTCACGCTGGAGGCCGAACCGGGCATCCCGCGCATACGTGGGGACAAGGCCCGCGTGGAGCAGGTGCTGATGAACATGGTGTCCAACGCGATAAAATACACCAGGGACGGCGGGCGCATAGCCATCAAGGCCGGTGTGCGCGGCGGAGAGGTCTGGTGCTCCGTCAAGGACAACGGCATAGGCATACCCAAGGAGGACGTGCAGAAGGTCTTTGACCGCTTTTACCGCGTGGACAAGGCCCGCTCGCGCGAGAGCGGCGGCACGGGCCTCGGCCTCTCGATAGCCCAGGAGATAGTCGTGCGCCACGGCGGCAGGATCGACCTCAAGAGCCGCGTGGGACACGGCACCACCATAACCGTCTGGCTGCCCGTGGAGGGGCCGCGCGATGCGTAAGCCCCGCGCCGGACGGCGGCCCTGGCGGGCCTGGCTGTGGCCGGCCGCGCAGAACGGGATAATCGCCCTGCTGTGCGTCAGCGCCGTGCTGCTGGCCGTCAGCCGCGCCGGGCTGAGCCTGGGCGGGAGCATAGGCGCCTACGGCGGCATGATGAACCCCGCCGGCGGCGCGGCCTCCCCGGCCTACGGCGCGGCGGCGGAGCCGATGTGCGTGGTCGTGACGCCGGAGGACGGCGCCCACGACGCGGCGATGTACTCCCAGCGCGAGCTGGACGAGGCCTATGCGCTGTACGGCGCGGCCCTGGCGGAGGCGCTAGGCTCTGCGGGGGAGCCGCAGCCGGTCAGCGCCGGCGAGTGGAGGGACGCCGTCTCCGGCTCCGGGGTATACTTCGACTACTACACCGGGTGCCAGCTGTCGAGCTTCGCCATCTGGCTGGGCGCCGACATGGCGTCCGAAGCCAGGCTGCACTCCGCGCGCCGGCTCTGCCTCTCGCTCCAGGACGGGGAGGTCGCGCTGTACTATATGCGCGAGCTTTACGGCGAGGCCTACCGCTGCACGACGGAGCTGAGCTATTCCGAGCTTGCCGGGCGCGTCGCGGCCAGCTCGCCGGACGGCGCGCAGTTCGTGTTCGAGCTGGGCGAGGAGCTGGACGGGGTGGACCCCTTCGCCGTCTTGGCCGCGGGGGAGATAAGCGTACACTCGCTCGAGAGCGCTAACTCCCTCGACCGCGGCCGGGCCGAGGAGCTTATGGCCGCCTTCGGGATGAACGCGAACCTGGCCAACAACTACCCCAGCGCGGACGGCGCCGACGTCTATCTGGAGGGCTCGGCCACCCTGCGCCTGGGCGCGGACGGCCGCATCATCTTCACGCGGCGCGGCGCGGAGGGGGATACGCTCTCGCCCTCCGACGCCGTGCAGCTCACGCGCTCGATACTCGAGAGCACCGTCGGCCTGGTCTCAGGCGCGGCGGAGCTGCGGCTGTCGTACATCTCGCTTGACGCGGAGAGCGGGGAGTACACCCTGCGCTACGACTACGCCGCCGGCGGGCTGCCGGTGGAGCTGGCGGGGCGGAGCTGCGCCGCGGAGTTCACGCTCTCCGGCAGGGCCGTGACGGGCGCGGACATCCTCCTGCGCAGCTACTCCTACACCGGCGCGTCCGAGAACCCGCTGCCTGCGCGCCTCGCGGCCGCCTGGGCGAAGGCCACGGGCGGGGGAGAGCCGCGCCTTGTGTACATCGACGACGGCGGCGCGGTGCGCTCCAACTGGGTCGCGGCCTGAGCGGGGAGCGGGATATGAATTCTGTCAAGGTAAAAAACTTTATAATACTTGTGCTGCTCCTGGTAAACGCCGTGCTGCTGAGCGTGTTCGTGACCGACTACGCGCGCGAGCGCGAGCTGGCCGGGGCCGCCGTGGAGGGCGCCGCCGCGCTGCTGGAGGAAAACGGCATATCCGTCTCCCCGGACGCCGACCTCAGCTACCGCAGCCGCGCTGCGCTGACCGCGACGCGCAGGCTGCCTAGCGAGGCGGAGAAGGCCGCCGCGCTGCTGGGGGACTGCTCCGTGAGCGACGAGGGAGGCAACATCCTGGTGTACACCGGCGAGCGGGGCCAGGCCAAGTTCCGCGGCACGGGCAGCTTCGAGATACTGATATACAGCGCCGCGTTCTACGGCCGGGACCCGCTGGAGCAGGCGCGGTCCGTGGCGGAGAGCCTGGGCCTGGAGACCGCGCGCGAGCCGCTGAGCATGGAGCTGGACGAGGCCAACGGCGACGGCTCCATAGTCCTGGCCTGCACCGTGGACGGCGCGGAGGTGCTCAACTGCCGGCTGAGCTTCACCATGGTGGGCGGCAACGTGCGCATGGTCATGGGTACGCGCGTACTCGACGACATCGCCGAGGGCGGCGCGGAGGACGGGCTTGACGTCCCGACGGTGCTCATGCGCTTCCTCTCCATCGTGCGCGAGCGCGGCCACGTCTGCTCCGAGCTGACGGGCCTGGAACTGTGCTACGCCATGAGCGCCAACGTTGCCGGGGAGGGGGAGCTGACGCCGGTCTGGCGGATAGACACCGATACGGGCAGCTTTTACATCAACGCGGTGACCGGCCTGGAGGAGGCCATGGCCTGATCTCAGGAGTTATGGAAACCATTGCTTGAATATGCGGAAGATATGTGTTAGAATAGCTTGATAGCTAAGCCGTACCAAGGGCAGACTATACCCGACTACTACACGCGCGGCCGGCGCGCGTCACGAAAAGGTGTTTTTAAATGGAGAAGTATGTAATTCACGGCGGCAAGCCCCTCTACGGCGAGGTGGAGGTCAGCGGCGCTAAGAACGCCGCCGTCGCCATCATCCCCGCCGCGCTGTTGGTCAACGGCGTCTGCCGCCTGGAGAATATCCCCCAGATAAGCGACGCCGACATGCTTTTGACCATACTCGAGCACCTGGGCGCGAAGGTGCGTATGATAAACCGCAACACCGTGGAGATCGACTGCACCGACGTGCGCTACACGGACGCGCCCTACGACCTCATGCGGAAGATCCGCGCGAGCTACTACCTGATAGGCTCCATGCTCGGCCGCTTCGGCGCGGCCAAGACCACCATGCCGGGCGGCTGCAACTTCGGCGTCCGCCCCATAGACCAGCACATCAAGGGCATGACCGCCCTGGGCGCGGACGTGGACGTGAACGGCGGCTTTGTTTACGCCAAGGCCTCCGACGGCAAGCTGCACGGCACGAAGATCTACCTGGACAAGGTCAGCGTCGGCGCGACGATGAACATTATCCTCGCGGCCAGCATGGCCCGCGGCCGGACGATAATCGAGCCTGCCGCGAAGGAGCCGCACATCGTCGATCTCGCCAACTTCCTGAACTCAATGGGCGCGGACGTGCGCGGCGCCGGCACCGACAGCGTCAAAATTAACGGCGCCGACAGCCTGCACGGCGGCGCTTACACCATCATCCCCGACCAGATAGAGGCCGGGACCTATATGGTCGCCTGCGCGGCGGCCGGCGGCGAGGTGCGCGTCAAAAACGTAATACCGCGCCACCTGGAGAGCATCTCCGCCAAGCTGCGCGAGATGGGCGTCACCGTCATCGCGGGCGAGGACTCCGTCACCGTGCGCTCCACAGGCAGGCTGCGCCGCGTCAACATCAAGACCATGCCCTATCCCGGCTTCCCGACGGATATGCAGCCGCAGTTCGCCGCGGCGCTCTGCCGCGCAAACGGCGAGAGCGTCATAACCGAGGGCATCTACGACAACCGCTTCAAGTACATGACCGAGCTGCGCAAGATGGGCGCCAACGTCTCCGTGGACGGGCGCACCGCCGTCATAGAGGGCGTGGACGCGCTTTGCGGCGCGCCGGTGGCGGCCTGCGACCTGCGCGCGGGCGCGGCGATGGTCATAGCCGGGCTGATAGCCGAGGGTACCACCGAGGTGGAGGACATCCACTATATCGAGCGCGGCTACGAGGACTTCGTGGGCAAGCTGCGCGCCCTGGGCGCCGACATAGCGCTGGTGGACGAGCCGGACGAGCCGGAGAAGCCCGCCAAGCCGCAGCTGGTTGGCTGATGCGCATAACCGTATTCGCCAGCGGCTCGACGGGGAACTGCGCCCTTGCCGAGGCGGGAGGCGCGCGCATACTGGTGGACGACGGCATATCCCTCCGCCGCCTGACGGGCTTCCTCGCCGGCGAGGGGCTGGGGCCGGATATGCTCGACGGCGTTTTTATCACGCATGAGCACAGCGACCACGTCAGCGGGCTGAAGACGCTGCTCAAGCGCCACGCAATCCCCGTTTTTGCGCTGCGCCCTGTGGCCTCGCGCCTTGCGGGGATGCTGCCGGAGGCGGAGGGCCTGCTCAGGCCCATACAGCCGGGCGGCTTTGCGGACCTGCGCGGCGCGAGGCTCACGCCCTTTGAGACGCTGCACGACACGCCCTGCTCCGCCGGGCTGCGCATCGACTGCGCGGAGGGCGCGCTGGGCTTCTGCACCGACCTGGGCGCCGTGACCGAACTTGTGCGCGAGGCGCTCGCAGGGGTGCGCTGCGCGCTTATCGAGGCCAACCACGACGTGCAGATGCTGCTCGACGGGCCGTACCCGCCGCTGCTCAAGCGGCGCGTGCTGTCCGAGCGGGGCCACCTCTCCAACGACGACTGCGCGGCGCTGGCCGTATACCTCGCGGAAAACGGCGCGGAGGCCATCATCCTCGGCCATCTCAGCCGCGAGAACAACAGCCCCGGCCGCGCGCTGGACACAGTGGGCGGCGCGCTCAGCCGCGCGGGCCTGGACATAAGGCTCCTGGCCGCCCCTCCGCTGGGCGCGGCGAGCGCCGCATACCTCGAGAGATGCCCGGCATAAGTTTTGTTTTCGTTGGGAAGATGAAGGAGCCGCATTATGAGGCGGCCTTCGCCGAATACATAAAGCGCCTCGGCGGCTTTACCCGGTGCGAGGTGCGCGAGATCGCCGAGCAGCGCCTGGGCGAAAAGCCGTCTGAACGCGAAATCGCCGCCGCCCTCGCCAGGGAGGCGCAGGAGATAGAGCGCGCCATACCCAAGGGCGCGTATGCCTGCGCGCTGTGCGTGGAGGGCGCGCAGTGCTCCAGCGAGCAGCTGGCAGAGCGGCTTGCCGCGCTGGACGCGCGCGGCGTGGGGAAGGCGTGCTTCATCGTCGGCGGCTCGTTCGGGCTTGACGAGGGATTGAAGGCCCGCGCCGCCTGGCGGCTTTCCATGTCCAGGATGACCTTCCCGCACCATCTCGCGCGGGTCATGCTCGCCGAGCAGGTGTACAGGGCCTTCACGATAAACGCCGGCTCGCGCTACCACAAGTGAGCGGCAGAAAGGATGCTTGTATGGGCGAACCTAAGCTTGAATGGAGCCGCGGCGATATGCCGGGCGAGCTGGCGGAGCGCTGGCCGAAGGACGGGCAGGGGGCCTATGTCCCGGCGGCCAAGCTGACCGGCTGCTCGCAGCTGGACATGGGCGAGGCCATCATAAACAGCCTGCTCGACTCCTGCGGCATACCGCACTTTACGCGCTACCCGCACTACGGGGGATTTGGCAATTTGATGCTCGGCGTGAGCGCGGAGGGCGTGGACGTCTACGTCCCCGAGACCATGCTGGAGGATGCAAAGAATATAATCGAAGGAGAGTCCGAAGATGAGGAGCTATAAGGAAGAATACCAGTACTGGCTGGACAGCCCCGCGCTCGACGAGGAGGAGTGGAAGGAGCTCTCCGCGATCGCGGACGACGAGAAGGAGATCGAAAGCCGCTTCTACGCGCCGCTGGAGTTCGGCACCGCCGGCCTGCGCGGCATCATGGCGACCGGCCTGAACCGCATGAACGTCCACGTCATACGCTGGGCTACGCAGGCCTTCGCCGAGGTTGTCAAGGCCGAGGGCGAGGCCGCCTGCGAAAAGGGCGTCGTGGTCTGCTATGACTGCCGCCTGAACAGCGAGCGCTTCGCGCGCGAGGCGGCGGGGGTCATGGCCGCCAACGGCGTAAAGGTGCGCATCTTCGACGCGCTGCGCCCCACGCCGGAGCTGAGCTTCGCCGTGCTGCACTACGGCGCGCAGGCCGGCATCAACATCACCGCCAGCCATAACCCGCGCGAGTACAACGGCTACAAGGTCTATTGGTCCGACGGCGCGCAGCTGCCGCCGCAGCACGCCGCCGCGGTCGCCGCCGAGATGGGCCGCATAGACATATTCAAGGACGTGCATCGCATGGACTTCGACGAGGCCGTCGCCAAGGGCCTTGTCGAGGTGATCGGCGCGGAGACCGACGAGGCCTTCCTCGGCGAGGTCATGAGGATGAGCGTCAACTCCGATGTCGTGCGCGAGGTGGCCGACGACTTCAAGATAGTCTACACGCCCTTCCACGGCGCGGGCTACAAGCTGGTCCCCGAGGCGCTGCGCCGCCTGGGCGTCAAGCACCTCTACCCGGAGCCGAAGCAGATGGTGATAGACGGCAACTTCCCGACCGTCAAAAGCCCGAACCCGGAGAACCCCGAGGGCTTCTACCTCGCGGTAGACCTCGCCAAGCAGGTGGGCAGCGACCTCATAATCGGCACCGACCCGGACAGCGACCGCGTCGGCACCATGGTCCGCGGCAAGGACGGCGAGTACCACACCATCACCGGCAACCAGATGGGCGTGCTGCTGCTCGACTACATCATCAACGCCAGGAAGGCCGCAGGCTCCATGCCCGAGAACCCCGCCTTCCTCAAGACCATCGTCACCACAAACATGGGCCGCGAGGTGGCCGAGCGCAACGGCGTCCACGTGGACGAGACCTTCACCGGCTTCAAGTTCATGGCCGAGAAGCTAGCCGAGTACAAGCGCGACGGAAGCTACAACTACCTGCTCGCCTATGAGGAGAGCTACGGCTATATGGCCGGCGACTACGTGCGCGACAAGGACGCCGTCACCGCGAGTATGCTGATAGCCGAGATGGCCGCAAGCTACTTCAAACAGGGCATGACCCTCGCCGACGCGCTCGACGCGCTCTATGAGAAGTACGGCTACTTCGGCGAGCTGACGCTCAACCTGGTCATGCCGGGCCTCGACGGCCTGGAGAAGATGCGCGCCATAATGGCCGGGCTGCGCGCCGAGCCGCCGCGTGAGATAGGCGGCGAGGCCGTGCTGGGTATGCGCGACTACCAGAGCGGCACCGTCTCCGTGGCGGAGCTGGGCGTCGTGGGCAAGACGCACATCGTCGGCAGCAACGTGCTGTACTTCGAGCTGGCCGACGGCACGGCCTTCATCGTCCGCCCCAGCGGCACGGAGCCGAAGATAAAGGTCTACATCCTCGCCCAGGGCGAGAGCCGCGCCGACTGCGACGAGCGCATAGCCAAGTACAAGGCCTACGCCGAGAGCCTGAAGGCCTGAGAGCCTGAAAAAACGCGTAGATAATCCGGTGCCGGGCGGACAACCGCCCGGCACAAACACCGTGGAGGCAAAACGCCTATGAGAGAATACCTGAAGCTGTTCTGGGCCTTCGTCAAAGTCGGGGGCCTCACATTCGGCGGCGGCTACGCCATGCTGCCCATACTCCAGCGCGATATAGTGGAGCACTACGGCTGGGCTACGGACGAGGAGGTCATGGACTACTACGCCATGGCCCAGTGCCTGCCCGGCATAATCATGGTCAACACCTCGACCTTCATCGGGCGGCACCGCAAGGGGACGCTGGGCGGCCTGGTGGCCGGCTTCGCCTCGGCCCTGCCGAGCCTTGTGATCATCACCGTGATCGCCGCCTTCCTCACCCGCTTTGCGGAGTACCCCGTGGTGCAGAACGCCTTTGCGGGCATCCGCGCCTGCGTGGTGGTGCTCATCGCCAACGCCATCATAAAGCTGTGGAAGAGCGCCATGGTGGACTGGATGTGCCTTGTGATAATCTTCCTGCCCGTCTTTGCGCTCAGCGCCTTCACCGGCGTCTCGCCCATACTCCTGGTGGTGGCCGCGGCCCTGGCCGGCATAGCCGTCGCCGCGGTCTCCGGTAGGAAAGGGGGCGGCGAGGCATGACGGCATATCTCGCTCTGCTGCTGACCCTGTTCTGGGAGTTCCTGAAGATAGGCGTGTTCGCCGTCGGCGGCGGCATGGCCGCGCTGCCCTTCCTCTACGACCTGGGCGACAAGACCGGCTGGTACACCAGCGCGCAGGTGCTGGATATGCTCGCCGTCAGCGAGAGCACGCCCGGACCCATAGGCATAAACATGGCCACGTATGTCGGCTACACCGTCGGCGGCATACCCGGCGCCGCGCTCGCCACGCTCGGCACCATCCTGCCCGGGATAATCCTGGTGCTGCTCCTGGCCAAGTTCCTCCAGAGGTTCCGCGACAACCGCTATGTGAACGCCGCCTTCTACGGGCTGCGCCCGGCCTCCACCGCGCTCATCGCGGCCGCCGGCGTATCCGTGCTGGGCGAGAGCCTCTTCAACGTCTCGCTCTGGCGCGAGACGGGCGTGTTCGCCGACCTCTTCGCCGTAGGCCCCATCGTCCTCGCCGCCGTCCTGGCAGTGCTGACGAACGTCAAGCCTACCAAGAAGCTGCATCCCGTGCTGTACATCGCGGCCAGCGCCGTGGTGGGCATAGTTTTCAAGCTGGGCGGGGCCTGAGGCCGCGCCTAGAACGCCGCGCCGTAGGCCAGCGCGGCGAATACGGCGGAGAATACCGCGCTCAGCAGCCGCCCGGCCAGATGCCGGGCGGCGCTTATTTTCTCAGCGGCCAGGACGGAGGCCGTCTGCATATGCACCGAAAGCCCGCCCCAGCCGATAAGCAGCGCGGCGAGGGCGAAGTTTCCCCGCGTGCAGGAGCAGCCCGCGAGAGCGGAGATCCCGCCTCCCAGCTCAAAGAAGCCCGCCGCGGCCGCCCGCGCCGCGCCCAGCTCGAGGCCCGAGCGCGCGGCAAGCTCCCCCGCGGCGCGCGAGAGCAGCCCCGTCGCGTCCAGCGCCGCGCAGAGCGCCGAGAAGGCCGTGACGAAGCCGCAGACCCCCAGCACGCTGCCCGCCGCCGAGGCCACCGCCCGCGCGAAGGCCCCCGGGGACGGCTCCGGCGCCGGGGGAGGGGTTGACATAACGCATACGCCGCCGCCGCGCAGCAGCAGCCCTGCGGCGAGGGCGGCGAGCGCGTGGCAGGCGTAGAGAGCCAGCCCGGCGCGCGGGGAGCCAAAGACGCCGCAGCCCGCCGCCCCAATCAGGAAGGCGGGGCCGGAATTGTTGCAAAAGCCCAGGAGCCGCCCGGCTTCGGCCCGGCTGACGGCGCCGCGCCTGCACAGGTCCGCCGCCGCGGCCGCGCCCAGGGGATAGCCGCCCAGCAGCCCCGCGGCGAGCGCCGCCGCCCCCGCGCCGGGTACGCGAAAGAGCCGGGACATTATAGGGCCGAGCGGCCGGGCGAGCCGCTGCGGGAGACCCAGCTCGGCGGCCGCCGCGCTCAGGACGAAAAAGGGGAAGAGCGAGGGTACGACGCTGTCCGCGCAGACGGCGAGGCCCCGGCGCACGCCGTCCGCCGCCTCCGGCGTCCATATCAGCAGCAGGGCGAGCAGCGCGGCCAGCAGCGCGCAGCCGATAACAAACCGCCTCAACGTCCCGCCCCCCTGCATAAGATGCTGTGGGAGCTTATGACGCTGAGGCGGCCCGTATTACGCGGCGCTCAGAACTTCACGAAGCCGGTTTTGCTGTTTGCGGGGTAGCCCAGGGTCCAGGCGTGAGCCGCCCCGCAGCCGGGGCAGGGCCTGTCTCCCAGCTCCTCGATGTAGGCCTCGGCGCGCATGACGTACATATTGGTCTTGGCCATATGCCCGCATTTTGGGCAAAAGACCAGGTAGTTGGCGAAACTGTCGTAGACGCCCCTCTGCCGGGCTGCAAGCTCCTCCGGCGTCAGCGCCCTCGGGACGATATTGGCGTTCACGGTCATGGCGCTCACCTCAAATCTCGTGCTCTATCTTGCGCGAGTCGTAGTGCCTGTTCAGGAAGGGGATAATGACGCCGCGCATGAGCTTCATGTCCAGGTTGTAGTAATATACGGCGAAAAGCCCGCCCAGCAGGGCCAGCAGCCCCGCGAGGATTTTCAAGAATATCTTCATGCAGTCCTCCTTACAGAAAAGCTTCGCTTAATTTTCCTGCGCATCAATCTAAACGCGCACCGCTTGCCTCCCGCGAAAAAAGCCTCGCAGAGTTTCGCCGCCTTGCGGCGAAATAAATTCAAATCCATTTTCGGCGGCGGCGTGTACGTCGCCGAAAATACTTCTCGCGAAGCGAGCGTCGAATTGTCCGCCTTTGGCGGTCAACCGAGGCGCTGAGCGCAGCGCCGGTCTCCAGCGGCCGCGCGCGGCCGGGGGACTTTATTGTCAAAAAAGGCCGTCGAGGTCTGTTTTGAAAGTCTCACGTAAATGACGCCTGCACCAGCAGGCGTCATTACTGTTTTCATATTTTCTCTGCCGTCACAGCAGCCCGTTTTGCAGCTCGGCGGCCTGCACGGTGTGCAGCGCCAGCACGGCGAAGCTTATCACGTTCACGCCGCCGTTGGCGGGAGCCACGTCCGCGCCGGCGGCCAGCGCGGCG
>CALWYT010000139.1 GCA_944385835.1 uncultured Oscillospiraceae bacterium
GTCCGCTACGCGGTGCTGGACGCCGCGTGGGAGGGCTTCCAGCCCGGCACGCCGCCCTGGGAGACGCCCGTGCTTGGACAATACTTCACAGAGAGGCCCAACGTCATCGCGGACATAACGCCGCACATGGGAAAGAAGCTGGAGGCCGTGCGCTGCCACGCCTCGCAGTGCTCGCCGGAGCTGGAGCTGCTCATAGAGCGGCAGGCCGCGTACTTCGGCGCGCAAAACGGCGGGGGCTACGGCGAGGCCCTGCGGCTGCTGAGCTTTCTGCACCTGCACTGCTTTAACCTGCCTGTTGGCTTGGGAGGGAGGATAAAATGAAACAATACACCGGCGAGCGGCTGCCGCTCTGGCGCGAGATGTGCTACGGCTGCGGCAACTTTACGGCCAGTATGTTCGGCACGATAATCGGCACCTGGCTGAGCTTCTTCTACGTGGACACGCTGGGCTTCGACGCGAAGGCCATAGGCGTGGCGATGGTCATATATTCTATCTGGAACGCGATAAACGACCCCATAATGGGCTATGTCTCCGACCACACGCGCACGCGCTGGGGCCGCCGGCTGCCCTACGTATTCCTGGGCGCGATACCCCTGGCGCTGAGCTTTATCTTCATCTTCTCGCCGCCCACCGAGAAGCTGGACACGCCCACGTCGCAGATACTGTACTACACCATCTCGCTGTGCGTGTACGACTTCTTCTTCACCACCGTGCTGCTCAACTGGGAGGCCGTGGTGCCGGATATGTACCCGCGCGAGAAGGACCGCAGCCGCATCATAGGCATAGCGCAGATAGCGGACGTATTCGGCGGCGTGGTGGCCTCGCTGGCGATAGAGCCGGTGTACAAGGCCTACGGCTGGACGGCGATGGCGGTGATCTTCGGCTGCATAGGCGGCGCGGCCATGCTGCTGACAGTGCTAGGCATACGCGAGAACCCCAAGCACTCCGTGCCGGAGCCGCTGCCCTTCTGGAGCAGCTTCAGGCAGACCTTCAAAAGCCGCAGCTTTGTCATATGCGTCAGCTGCGTGTTCTTCGTCGAGACGGCGAGGCTGCTGCTCATGGCTGCCGTACCCTACTACGCCAAGTACGTGTTCCCGGAGGTGGATATGGCGGCGATGGTGCTCACGGCCGTGCTGTTCGTCTCCGCGCTGCTCTTCACGCCCGTGGTGGTCGCCATATCCAACCGCATAGGCGTGAAAAAGACCTACATAATCAGCCTCATCGTGTTCGCCGTCATGGCCTGCGGCTTCTTCTTCATGAAGAGCTTCGTCCCGGCCGTGGCCCTGGCCGTGGTCATGGGCTTCGGCGTGACGGGCGGGCTGCTGATGCCCAAGCTGCTCTCGACGGAGATAATCGACGAGGACCAGACCGTGACCGGCCTCCGGCGCGAGGGCGCCTTCTACGGCATACACGCCTTCATCATCCGCTTCGCCTCCGGCGTGCAGGCGCTGCTGCTGAGCGGGATAATGGACATGTCCGGCTATGTGGAGGGCGCGGAGACGCAGGCGGCGAGCGCGGCCACAGGCTTCAGGTTTTCGATGAGCTTCGCCCCCGCCATACTCATAGCCATCGGCGCCGTCATCATCACCCGCTACCCGCTCTTCGGCGAGCGGCTGGCGCAGGTGAAGGCCAGGATTGCGCAGATGGAGCAGGAGAAGGCGGCGGCGGAGAGCCAATAAACAGACCCGTAAGCGGAGAGGAGGACAATCGATGAAAAAACGCATTTTCAGCCTGGCGCTCGTGCTGGCCCTGGCGCTGAGCTTCGCCGTGCCGGCGGGGGCAAGCTCCGAGGAGGGCGGCCTGCGCATAATCGCCCCGGAAGATTGGGAGCTGGGCGTGGGGCAGAGCCGCACGCTGGACTACGTGTTCCCGGCTGACGTCACGGCGCGTATGCTCGAATGGGAGTCGAGCAACGTGGCTGTCGCCGTGGTAGACGAGTGGGGCCGCGTCACGGGCGTCTCGCCCGGCGAGGCCGAGATAACGGCGACGCAGAAAGGCGGCACGCTCAGCGGCAGCGTGACGGTGACGGTCGCCGCGACGCCGACGCAGGGCGGCTTCGGCCGGCGCGTGGTGGACTACGCCGGCGCGCCCGTGGCGGAGGTGGAGAACCTCCAGAAGATAGTGACGCGCTACGCCAAGAACGAGGCCCTCGCCTCGGACGCCGTGCCGGCGGAGGTGAAGTCCGCCCTCGAGGGTGGGAAAGCCGTCGAGAGTGCCGCCGGGTTCGAGCAGAACGGCGTAAAATGGGAGATAACCGATTACGGCGTGCTGCGCACCGACCCCGAACCGGCGACGGAGAGGGACGCGGAGATGCGCTTCATGGGCGACCGCTATTTCTATGAGACGGACACCAAGGCCGGCAATGTGCTGGCCATCTACCCGGACGGCGAAAACGGCGCCTGGACGGTCATGGCCTCGGGCGTCACGCACATAGAGATGGTGGAGATGTCCGCCGCAGAGAAGGCGTCCATAATGTCCGACACCACGCAGCAGTACGTCTCGCGCCGCGGCATGGTGGCCGAGGCCTTCTGGGAGAACGGCAAGTGGGTGCCGCGCGAGACGGACAACGACGGACTCTGGACCAGCATGTACGCCGCGGGCGAGCTTATGCGCTACGCCTCGCTCAAGGAGGCCCTCGCCGCGAACCCGCGCAGCACCGAGCTGCAGGAGATGGTGGCCGAGGCCAAGGAGACCGCGTACCGCTCCACCGAGGCCGTGCTGCTGCTGGCCAACATCTCCATGCGCACCGGCGATGTGGAGGCCTACGTCCGCTATATCGGCGACAGCGGCTACGAACTGAAAGACGGCGTCCCCGTGTACAACGACGGCGGCAAGGGTATATCGGAGGTTGCGCTGGTCGAGAGCGGCGACTATTCCCTCACGACGCCGGACAAATCCCCGGCCGAGGTCTTCGAGATAGACTCCGTCAAGCCTGTGGACCCGGACTCCTGGCAGAACCCGCGCGATGGCGGCGAATACGCAGAGCAGACGCGCTCGCTCGGCGGCTTCATCGCGCG
>CALWYT010000140.1 GCA_944385835.1 uncultured Oscillospiraceae bacterium
ACATAGTCGTTCCCGCAGCCGTGCATCTTGGTGAACTTCATAATTCTCACTCCAAACTCGTCAATCTCGCCGCATGGCGGAATATCCCGTCCATAATTATATACCAGCCGGCTTGTCCCTTGCAACAAATTTATGTTAGCACGAACCGGCCGCCCTTGCACACAGCCGCAGCACCAACGCGGCGAACTCCGCGCTCGAGACCGGGAAGCCCTCGTCCAGCCAGTCCTTGAGTATACCTATGACGCCGCAGACGCAGAAGGCGTAGGCGTAGCGCTCTGCCGCGCGCGCCGGTCCCGGCCTGTAGCGCCGCATGACGGCGTCTATCAGCCGCCGGTTGAACTCGTCGCTGCCGCGCTGGATGAGCAGTATGCGGAAAACCCTTGCATTATGTTTGATAAACTCAAAATACTGCTCCAAATCGCCGAGAAACGCCGTCTCATCGTACTCTTCTCCGGCCTGCACCCCAGGGCTTCGCTCTATAAGCTCGTCCTCTATCTCTGTCAGCAGGCCGCGCGTGTCCGAGTAGTGGGCGTAGAAGGTCGAGCGGTTCACCTCCGCCGCGGCGCACACGTCGGTGACCCTGATCTTCTCAAACGGCTTCTCCTCCATAAGCTCCAGCAGCGCGTCCTTCATAATCCTCTTCGTCATCCTTACCCGCCTGTTCTCCGCCATGGCGCTCCTCCGTTCACAATAAGTTTTCAAAATCCAGCCGCTGCGCGCCCACACCCGGCGCGCGCCTGTCGGCAACACGGCGTTTTATAAAATATTGTTTGTAGTTTTTACAACATGATGTTGGTATAATGTTAGCACGAACCGGCCGCAGGGTCAAGCCGGCGCATCCGGCTTCCTGGCCGGGGCTTGCAAAACCAAAGGAGGCGCAGCTTGTGAAGGCACTGAAGGCAACCGCCGCGGCGCTGGGCGGGCTGGCCCTTATAAACGGGCTTTTCTGGCTTGTCATGCACATCGCGGCGGAGACGGGCATAAAAAACCTCGTCCCGGGCTGGGACGAGGTAGAGCCGTAAAAAGGCGGGCGGTCCGGCTTGACCGCCCGCCTGCGGATTATTTCTTTGCGAAGGGCTTGGTCAGGCTCTTGATGGCGATGTTGCCGTAGCGCTTCACCACATGCGGGGCAAGGCTGGGAACAAGCTTGTCGTAGTCCAGGCCCTCGACGTCACGGACACGCTCGAGGTGGATGGCGTCGAACTTGCACTTCGTGGTGCAGATGCCGCAGCCGACGCACATGTACTCGTCGAGCACCACAGCGCCGCAGCCAAGGCAGCGCTCGGTCTCCTTCTTCATCTGCTCCTCTGTCAGGGTGCCGCGCAGGTCGCGGAAGGTCTTGACGGCCTCGGCGGGGCTGGCCTCGGCAGCCTTCTGGCGCGCCGTGAGGTTCAGGCCACGCACAGCGACACGGGCCGCAGCCTTGTCGAGGGAGAGATATTCCTTAACGGCGCGGCCGAGCACCAGGCTCTGGCCCTCGTGTACAAAGCGGTGTATGGAAATGCTGGCTTCCTTGCCGGCAGCTATGGCGTCGATGGCGAAGCCGGCGCCGGTGACCACGTCGCCGCCCGCGAAGATGTCGCCCTCG
This sequence comes from uncultured Oscillospiraceae bacterium, assembly GCA_944385835.1. Lineage (GTDB taxonomy): Bacteria > Bacillota > Clostridia > Oscillospirales > Oscillospiraceae > Scatomorpha. Next base: position 1,589 of record CALWYT010000140.1, read on the forward strand.
TCGGTCTGGAGCGTGACCTTGTCAATCTGGACGGTGCCGTTCCTGTTGAACCTGACGGCGGTGCCGCGGAGCATGTCGCCCAGTTCCACGCGCTGTCCCAGGGCGGTTATGACGCATTCGACTGGCATGTCCTCAGTCTCGCCGGTGGGCTCCGGGCGGGCCCTGCCGCTGCTGTCCTTCTCACCCAGGCGCATGAGGCTCAGCCTCAGGCCGCTGACGTTCCCCTCGCCCAGCACTTCGGCGGGCGCGGCCAGGAAGCGGAATTTGACGCCCTCGGCCTCGGCTTCGGCAATCTCCTCGTCGGAGGCGGGCATCTCCTCGCGGGTACGGCGGTAGAGCACGGTGACGCTCTCGGCGCCCAGGCGCAGCGCGGCGCGGGCGCAGTCCATAGCGGTGTTGCCGCCGCCGATGACGGCCACGCTCCTGCCCACGACGGGTTTATTCTCAGTGTTGACGGCCTCCAGGAAGCCCAGGCCGTCCCATACGCCGCCCTTGTCCTCGCCGGGTACGCCTAGCTTCACGCTCTTCCAGGCGCCCGCAGCGAGGTAGAAGGCCTCGTAGCCCTCCTCGCGCAGCTGGTTTATGCTGACGTCCTTGCCGACCTCCACGCCGCACCTGAACTCCACGCCCAGGGCGCGCAGCACGTCAATCTCGGCCTCCACGACGTCCTTCTCGAGACGGAAGGAGGGTATCACGCGCGTGAGCATACCTCCCACCCTGTCTCCCTTTTCAAACACGGTGACAGGATAGCCCTTGACGGCGAGGTAGTACGCGCAGCTCAGGCCGCTCGGGCCGCCGCCAATGACGGCAATCTTGTTTGTGAAGGGCCTGCCGGTCTGGTTAAGCATAGGCGGGACGTAGCGGGTCTCGGCGCTGAGTTCCTTGTCGGCGATGAACTTCTTGATGTCGTCGATGGCGATGGGCTGGTCGATGTCGCCGCGGGTGCAGGCGTCCTCGCACTTGCGGTTGCAGATACGGCCGCAGACCGCCGGGAATGGGTTCTCCTTCTTGATAAGCTCCAGCGCCTCGAGGTACTTGCCCTGGCTGGCGAGCTTGATGTAGCCCTGCACGGGGATGTGCGCGGGACACTCCATCTTGCACGGCGCGGTACCGCTCTCCGCGACGTAGCTGCGGTTTGTGCGGTAGTCGACGTTGAAGTGCTTCTCTGTCCAGGGCTGGTCGAAGGGCGTGCGCTCCTCCGGCTCCGGGTTGGAGCAGAGCTTGGCGCCCAGCTTGAGCGCGCCCATCTGGCAGTTCTCAACGCACTGGCCGCAGGCGACGCACTTGTCGCGATCCACGCGCGCGACGTAGTTGGTGCGCAGCATGTCCGGGTCGTTGAAGTACTCGCCCAGGCGCAGCGCGAGACATGAGCAGCCGCAGCAGTTGCAGATGGCGGTCGGCCCGTCGTAGCCCTCGGCCTCGTTTATCTCGTGCACCAGGCCGTTGTCCTCGGCGCGCTTGAGTATCTCCTTGGCCTCCTCCTTGCTGACCAGGCGGTGGCTGCCCTGCTTCGAGAAGAACTTGGCGTTGTCGTTTATGTACATGCACATGTCCTCTTCGAGGTGGCCGCAGCCCTCGCCCATAATACGGCGTGTGCGGCGGCAGGAGCACGGGCCGACGGATATGGCCCAGGCATTGTCGATTATGCGCTCCACCTCGTCGTAGGGAGCGGCGTGAGTGTCGTTCTTGATGGCGCTGCCGACGGGCATGACGCGCATGGGGCCCATGCCCACGGGGACGTTGGGCCCAAGGATCGGCGTGCGGTAGCGCGTGTACCTCTCGAACCACCCGCCACCCACCGGGCAGCTCTACACCTGCCACCTGAC
>CALWYT010000141.1 GCA_944385835.1 uncultured Oscillospiraceae bacterium
GCGCCCTCGCGCGGGAGCAGGATGTCCGCCGGGGAAAAGACGCTGCCGAGCAGCGCGTCCATCGCTATGCGCGACCAGCCCTCCATGAGCGGGGCGTAGCGGGGCAGCTCGGAGATTTTCAGCCACATGCCCTCCAGCTTATCGGTCTCGCGCACGGAGACCTCGCCCTCCACCTCCATGCGGAACAGGAAGCCGAGATGCACGCGGCTGACCTCGTCGCCCGTGTCGTTTATAACGCCGAGCGGGCGGAGGGATATGGCCCGTTCCACGGCCACCTCCTCGGCGGCCTCGCGCTCGAGCGCGCGCATCAGTATGCCCTCGCGAGTCTCGTCGTCCGCGCGCTCTATATGCCCGCCGACGCCGAGGCTGAGCCTGCCGTGCAGGCGGGCCTCGCCGCCCTTGTCCAGCCGGCGCGTAGCGAACACCTCGTCCCCGCGCGTGACGGCAACGTAGGGGATTATCTGGCGATAAGAGGGATCCTGCTCCATCTCCGGGCGGGGGCGGAACTCGTGGTTTGCCTCGACGTGGGCCAGGACCTCCTCACCGCAGCCGGTTATAAGCCCGCTGCGGCCCTCTATCCACGGGGCGAGGGACGCCGTGCTGACGACCAATATGTCACTCATACTTGCTCCTTTGCGCATTGACTAGCGCCTGTAAATAGTCTAATATTAAGGTAAGCGAAGGAATTCCGGCGGGCCGGACCCGCTGCCAGAACATTTTATCATACGAGGAGGCAAAGTTAAATGCCGAACATCGCCGAAAGCGAATACACTTTTCTCTCCAGCGAGGGCAAAACGCCCATATACGTCCGCGAGTGGCTGCCGGACTGCGACCTGAACGGCGTCGTGCAGCTCTCGCACGGCATATGCGAGTACGCGGGCCGTTACGAGCGCTTCGCGCGCTACCTGGCCTCCAAGGGATTCGCCGTCGTCGCCAACGACCACCTGGGCCATGGGCGCAGCGTCCTCTCCGACAGCCGCCTCGGCTTCTTCTCCGGCGACGGGGAGGGCTGGTTCCACGTCGTGGACGACATAGAGGAGCTGCGCCGCCGCTCCCATGAGAAGTGGCCGGAGCTGCCGTACTTCATGTTCGGCCATTCCATGGGCAGCTTCCTCGTGCGCAGCTGGATGTACCGCCACCCGCAGAGCCGGGTCGCGGGCGTAATCCTCTCCGGCACGGGCCAGCCGGCCGCGCCCGTCGTCGCCGCGGGCCGCCTCGCCTGCGACGCCGACATCGTCAAGAACGGCCCGCTCCACCGCAGCCAGGCCATATTCAACCTGGCCTTCGGCGCGTACAACAAGAGGATAGAGCCGCAGCGCACGCCCTACGACTGGCTGACGCGCGACGAGGACATAGTGGACAAGTACGCCGCCGACCCGCTCTGCACCTTTATCCCCACCAGCAGCCTCTTCTGCGACATGATGTTCGGCCTGGGCCTTTTGGGACGCGCGTCAACGCTGCGGCGTATGCGCGCCGACACCCCCGTCATACTCATGAGCGGCGACGCCGACCCCGTCGGCGGCTATGGGATGCAGGTGGCCAGGGTCTACCGCGACTTTGTGCGCGCGGGCTTCTCCGACGTCGCCTACAAATTCTACGAGGGCGCGCGCCATGAGATATTGAACGAGACGAACCGCGACGAGGTATACTCCGACATCCTGGACTGGCTGTTCGCCAAGCTGCCCTGAGCGGCGCAGGGCCTGTACAGCGCAAAACCCCGCCAGAGAGCTGGCGGGGTTTTGCGCTGCGGGACGGAACGAATGCCGCCCGGCAGAGCCGAGCGGCGCAAGCGCTTACTTATACTTCACCCTCGGGCGGTAGAACTGGAATATGACGGCGTCGGCCTTCTCCTCGGTTTTCCACTCCAGGCTGGTCCAGGCCACCTTCATCGCGCCAAGCAGTTCGGCCAGGCGGACGGTCAGTGGGCGGCGGCCTATCTCATAGGCGATGAAATGCGGCCGGGAGAGGAAGTTCATAAGGCAGCGGCTGAGCGCGAAGGCCTGGAGCGCGCCGGTGCTCCTGCGCATACTTGAGTAGCGCGAGGCCAGCTGGCCGCGCAGCACCTCAGGCGCGTGGCGGCGGAACCAAAAGACTATGCGCGGGTCGAAGCTCTCCACGCACCAGGGGCCGGGATAGGCTTGCATCTGAGCGTACACCTTGCGGCACAGCTCCCTGTCCCGCCCGCCGTGCTTCAGCTCCACGATTAGCGGGACGCCGCCGGCGGCCTCCAGCGCCTCGGCCAGCGTCGGTATGGCGTACTCCGTGCCGCACAGGCGCAGCCCGCGCAGCTCGGCGAGGCTGGCGTCCTCCACCCTGCCCGGCTTCCCGCAGACGCGGAGCGTGTCGTCGTCGTGGAACACCACAAGCTCGCCGTCCGCGCTTATGTGTACGTCCAGCTCGCAGCCGTAGCCTATGCGCGCGGCGTGCTCGAAGGCTGGGATGGAATTCTCCGGCGTGCTCTTGTCTATACGGTGCAGGCCGCGGTGCGCAAAGTTGCGGCCTATGAAGGGCGCGCGCTGCTTCAGGTCCCGCTTGCCGGGCGCGGCGAGGAAGGCCGCCGCGCCCAGGCACCCGGCCAGGATACCCCCGGCGACAGCGCCGGCCTTCGCGGCTTTATTTAAACCCATTGAGAGGCACCTCCTTCTGCTTATGCGCCTATTGTACAACGGCGCGGCGGCGCGCGTCAAATTAACTTTCTGTAAGCGCGGGCGGTTTACGCAGATTTTGGTTGAATTGGCCCGGAAAATAGTATAAACTCTATCTATAACCACGCTGGGGGGGACGTCATGAAGCTCAACTACAAAAAGACCGTTTTCGTAGGCTTCGCCTTCTTCCTGATAACCGCCTTCTGGCAGGCCTACGACACTATCATACCCAAGATACTCACCGACAAGTTCGGCATGAGCCAGAGCCTGTCCGGCGTCATAATGGCCGCGGACAACGTCCTCGCGCTCTTTATGCTGCCGCTTTTCGGCACGCTCTCGGACAAGTGCAGGAGCCGCCGCGGCCGCCGCACGCCCTTTATCCTGGCCGGCACCGTCTGCGCCGCGGCGCTCTTCGTCGTGCTCAGCTTCGCAGATGATTTGCAGCTTCGCGCGCTCGAGCCGGTCGCGGTGGACAACCCCACGGCTCAGGAGACGCTCTGGGACGCCGGCCTCAGCGCCAGCACGCCCGACGGCGTGGAGTTCGCGGTGCAGGAGGAGTTCACCCGCGAGGAGTTCGCCGAGATCGAGATGACCGAGCCGGACGGCAGCACCAACCCGGACTACACCAACTACGTCGTCCCCGTTCGCCAGGCCTACGCCGCCGCCGCGACGGCGGACAACCACGGCCCGCTTATCTTCTTCGTCGTAGTGCTGCTTGGCGTACTGATAAGCATGGCCACCTTCAGAAGCCCCGCCGTGGCGCTTATGCCGGACGTGACGATAAAGCCGCTGCGCAGCAAGGCCAACGCCGTCATCAACCTCATGGGCGCGGCCGGCGGCATCATCGTCCTCGGCCTCGGGGCGGTTTTCGGCACCGGGAAGGCGGAAAACGCGCTGATGAGCTACACGCCCTTCTTCTCGGCGATAAGCGGCCTCATGCTGGTCTCGCTGGTCATCTTCCTCTGGAAGGTCAAGGAGCCGCAGCTGGTGCGCGAGATGCACGAGGAGAGCCACAGGTACGGCATCGCCACCGAGGAGGACTCAGACCCCAACTCCGGCGACCGCAAGCTCTCAAAGGGCGAGTTCAAAAGCCTCATACTCATACTCATGAGCGTGGTCTTCTGGTTCTTCGGCTACAACGCCGTCACCAGCAAGTACGCGGTCTACGCCTCGAGCGTGCTCGACCTCGACTACAACCTCACGCTGATGATAGCGACCGGCGCGGCGATAGTCGCCTACATACCCGTCGGCGCCGTGGCGAGCAAAATCGGCCGCCGCAAGACCATCCTCGCCGGCATCGTCATACTCGGCGGCAGCTTCCTCGCCGCGGGCTTCATCCGCGCGGGCAGCCCTGTGATGCTCATGAACGTCCTCTTTGCCGCCGCCGGCATAGGCTGGGCGACGATAAACGTCAACAGCTATCCCATGGTCGTGGAGCTTTCCCGCGGCGGCGACGTGGGCAAGTACACGGGCTTCTACTACACCGCCAGCATGGCCGCGCAGACGCTCACGCCGATAATCTCCGGCTTCCTCATGGACACGCTGGGCATGACTACGCTCTTCCCCTACGGCTGCTGCTTCGTGTTCCTCGCCTTCTTCACCATGCTCTTTGTAAAGCACGGCGACAATAAACCTACTTAAAGGAGACAGACTATGGACAGACTTACCGCGCGCCTGGAATCGGGCGCCTACTCCTCCGGGGCCGGGCAGGACGAGCTGCTCTCCGCGCTGGGCAAGTACGAGGACCTCGTCGAGGGCATCGCCGCCGAGCTGGAGCTGGTGCAGCTGAACCTGCAGGAGCTGAAGGGCGCAGGAAGGGGCCGCAGCGCGACCTATACCATGCTCATGGGTTCGAAGTATATGCTCGAGGAGATGCAAAAGCGCGTTGACGAGCCGGCAGCCGAAACCGCCGGCCGCCTCGAAAACCTCCGCCGCCTGCTCAGCGACGGCGGCAGCGACGGTATCCGCGACGCGGAGGAGTGACGCTCCGCGCACGGCGCGCAAAGCAAGAAACGGCGAGGCCGCAGCCGGATGGCTGCGGCCTCGCTTTGCCGTCAAGGCTGTGCTGTAGGCGCGGGCATTTACTCGATGTCGATGCTCCTGTTGTCCGGCACCAGCTCGGGGCGCTTGGGGAGGGTCAGGGTCAGGACGCCGTCGGTGTACGCGGCCTTGATGCCCTGGGTGTCGATGCCGGAGACGTCGAAGCTGCGCTCAAAGGTGCCGAAGTGGCGCTCGCGGCGGACGCAGCCGGACTTGTTCTCCTCGTGCTCGCCGTGGCGGGTGGCGCTGATGGTCAGGCGGTCGTTCTCAAGGTCGATCTTGATGTCCTCCTTCTTGAAGCCGGGCAGGTCGGCCTCGAGCACGAAGCTGTCGCCCTTGTCGGTGATGTCCGTGCGCAGCTCGGCGATGGCGCTGCCGCTTGTCGTGAAGAAGTCGTTGAAGAAGTTGAAGGGATCGTAGACGCTCCTGCGGGTGGAATAAGGGGTAAGTTCAAACATGATTAAAACCTCCATGTAATTATATACGTATTAGTGTTTGCAGATTTTCGATGTGCTATTCACATCTCTCGTTTGCTTACGTATATAAGATACAATTCGAATTTTAATAAATCATGAACCAATTATGTATAAATGGTAAACAATTAGCACTCGCATTGTGCGAGTGCTAATTGTTATGGGCCTGGGGAAGTCCGATGCAAGGGGCGTCGGGGACGCCGCCCCCTACGGCGCCGGGCTCACAGCACCTTGCTCAGGAAGTCCTGGAGGCGCGGGCTTTCGGGGTGGTTGAAGATTTTTTCCGGCGCACCCTCCTCGACCAGCTTGCCGTCGGCGAGGAAGAGTACGCGGCTGCCG
>CALWYT010000142.1 GCA_944385835.1 uncultured Oscillospiraceae bacterium
CTTGTCGGCGGCTGCGGCTTCGGCCCCTTCGAGGGCGCGGTGGTCAAGGCCGTGCCTGTGAGCGGCTTTGCCGGCACGCGCAAGCAGATAGACAAGCTCTGCGCCGACGCCGAGGTGCTGAGCGGCAGCAAGGCCTACTGGGTGCGCGTGGACGAAAGCGGCGAGCTTGTGGGCGGCATCGCCAAGTTCCTCGCGCCCATGAAGGACGCCCTCGTCTCCGCGCTGGGCCTCGCGCCCGACACGCTTATGGCCTTCGCCGCGGGCAAAAAGGCCGCCGCGCAGAAGACCGCCGGCGCGCTCATAAAGCTGCTCGGCGCGCTCTGCCCGGAGCACATGGACGCGGAGCAGTACGCCTTCTGCTGGATAGTGGACTTCCCCATGTACGAGATAGGCGAGGAGAGCGGCGAGATGGAGTTCTGCCACAACCCCTTCTCCATGCCCAAGGGCGGGCTTAAGACCCTGCTGGCCGCCGAGCGCGGCGAGATAGACCCGCTGACCATAACCGCCGACCAGTACGACCTCGTCTGCAACGGAGTGGAGCTCTCCTCCGGCGCGGTGCGCAACCACGACCCCGAGATCATGATAAAGGCCTTTGAGATGGTGAATCTCGGCGAAGAGGACGTGAAGGCCAAGTTTCCCGCCATGTACAACGCCTTCTGCTACGGCGCGCCCCCGCACGCCGGCATCGCCCCGGGCGTGGACCGCATGGTCATGCTGCTCGCCGGGGAGGACTCGATACGCGAGATAATCCCCTTCCCGATGAACAAAAACGCGCAGGACCTCATGATGGGCGCGCCCGGCGAGGTCACCCAGAAGCAGCTTGACGAGCTGCACATCGCCGTCGTCGGCGAGAAGGAAGAATAAGCGAAGCTCCGGCGGCAGCCGGAGGGGCTGCCGCCCCTCCGGCTGCCGTTTTGTTTGACGCGGGGCGCGAGCTGTGTTAGTATCTAGTTTAGAAATAAATTGGGGGAATAACCATGAAAAACCGCGTATTGGAGAAGTTCCGCGCAGGGGAGAAGAGCCTCGGTACCTTTACCCATCTGCTCAGCGCGCCCGCGATAGAGGCCCTGGCCTACACCGGGCTGGACTACGTCATAATCGACATGGAGCACAGCCCCATCGCCGCCGAGCACGCGGCGGAGCTGGCCGGGGTCGCCTCCGGCGCGGGGATAGCGCCCTTTGTGCGCGTGGACGCCATAGCGCGCAGCCCCGTGCTGAAGATGCTCGACGCGGGCGCGGCGGGGCTGATCGTCCCCGGCGTCGAGACGGTGGCTGAGGCGAAGAAGCTCGTCGAGTTCGCCAAGTTCGCGCCGCTGGGCAACCGCGGCTACTGCCCGAGCCGCGACGGCGGCTGGGGCATGGCGGAGTGCTACGCCGGCGGCATGGGCGGCTACATGGCCGAGGCCAACCGCGACACCCTGCTGGTCCCGCAGTGCGAGACCGCAGGCTGCCTGGAGCACATAGACGAGATATGCGCCCTGGACGGGGTGGACGGCGTCTTTATCGGCCCCTTCGACCTCTCGATAGCGCTGGGCATACCCGGCGACTTCGCAAATGAGAGGCATATCAACGCCGTCGCGCACGTCCTGGACGTCTGCCGCCGGCATGGGAAGCTGGCCATCATGTTCTGCGGCACGGCCGAGGCCGCGAAGGGCTACTTCGCGCAGGGCTTCGACTCCGTCGCCGTGTCGCTGGACGTCTCCGTGCTCGCCGACGCCTTCAGGGGCGTCGCGGCGGCCGCGCTCAATTGAAAGCAAGGCCCCGCCGTAACGGCGGGGCTTCGGAGCAGTTACGGGAAAGGGGAAGGGAAATGGTTTCAAAAATCCGCTCGCTGGGCATACGCGGCATAGGCGGCTACGAGGTGAGCGTGGAGTGCTCGACCGCCCAGGGCCTGCCGGAGTTCAACGTCGTCGGCCTGCCCGACGCCGCCGTCAAGGAGGCGCGCGACCGCGTGCGCGCCGCGATAAAGAACTTGGGCGGGAGCTTCCCCGTCTCGCGCATCACGGTAAACCTCGCCCCGGCGGATACGCGCAAGGGCGGCACCACCTACGACCTGCCCATATGCCTGGGCATCCTTGCCGCGGCCGGCGCGATACGCCAGCCGCCGGACGACTGCGCCTTCATCGGCGAGCTGTCCCTGGCGGGGGAGCTGCGCGGCGTCCGGGGCGCGCTGCCCATGGCCCTGGCCGCCCAGCGCGCGGGGATAAGCCGGCTGTTCGTGCCGGAGGAGAACGCGGCCGAGGCCGCCTTCGCCGAGGGGGTGGAGGTCTACGGCGCGCGCAGCGTCTCCCAGCTGCTCGAGTACTTCCGCGGCCGGGCGGAGCTGGAGCCGGCCTCGCCGCCGCAGCTTCGCGCGCGCAGCGCGCCCGCGGCGGACTTCAGCGAGGTCAAGGGCCAGGCCAACGTCAAGCGCGCCCTGGAGGTCGCCGCGGCCGGCGGCCACAACCTGCTGATGGTCGGCCCGCCGGGCGCGGGCAAGAGTATGCTGGCCAAGCGCATCATCGGCATACTCCCGGACATGAGCCGCGAGGAGATGCTCCAGGCCACGGAGATACACTCCGTCGCGGGGCTGACCGACCGCGAGCACCCGGTCGTGGACACGCGCCCCTTCCGCGCGCCGCACTACACCGTCTCCGCCGCCGCCCTCTCGGGAGGGGCGCAGCTGCAGCCCGGCGAGATGAGCCTCGCGCACAACGGCATACTCTTCCTCGACGAGCTGCCGGAGTTCCACCGGGACGTGCGCGAGGCGCTCAGGCAGCCGCTTGAGGACGGGGTGGTCACGATCTCCCGCGCGTCGGGCAGCGCCACATACCCCAGCCGCTTCATGCTGGTCTGCGCGATGAACCCCTGCCGCTGCGGCTGGTATGGCCATCCCACGCACAGATGCACCTGCTCGCCGACGGAGCTGAGGCGTTACCGCGCGCGAGTATCCGGCCCTCTGCTCGACCGCATAGACATCTGCGTCGAGGTCCCGGCGCTGGAATACGCGGAGCTGTCCGGCAGGGCGGAGGCCGAGCCGTCCCGCGAGATAAAAAAGCGCGTGGACGCCGCGCGGCGCGTGCAGCGCGAGCGGCTAGGCCCCGCCGGGGTGGACTGTAACGCGCACATGGGTCCGAAGGACTTAGAGCGCTTCTGCGCGCTGACGGGCGAGTGCAGCGCGCTGATGGAGCAGGCGTACAACGCCATGGGCCTCTCCGCGCGCAGCTACGACCGCATCCTCCGCGTCGCCCGCACGATAGCCGACCTCGACGGCAGCGCGGAGATACGGCCCGCCCACCTCGCCGAGGCGATACAGTACCGCACTCTGGACCTGGACGCGGAGGAGTGAAGCGGAGGCTTGACTTCCGGATTTAGGGCAAGGTATAATTATTTAATAATTATTTAAATGTGAAATGTATAAAAGCGGGTACCCGCTTTTGTGCTCCCGCAGGGAGCACAAAGAGAACTGGAGGCGATGAGAATGAAAAAACTGCTCGGTCTGGCGCTCGTCACGGCCCTCTGCGCCGTGCTGCTCTGCACCGGCGCGA
>CALWYT010000143.1 GCA_944385835.1 uncultured Oscillospiraceae bacterium
TTTCGCCGCCGTCCGCGCCCGCCGGGGCCTCCGGCTGAGCGCCGGCCTGGGTTTCCGGCTGCGCGTTTTCGGCTCCGGCAGCCCTTTCGTTTTCAGCCTCGGGACGCTTCTCCTCCGGAACGGGGACGTCCTCGGGCCTATTGTTCGTGCTGTCCATTGGTATCTTCCTTTATGATGAGTTTGTTGTCGAGGCCCTTGGGAGGGGCGCTGCCGCCGCCCAGGCGCTCGGAAAGCGCCCTGGCGATCAGGCCCAGCTTGGCGGCCACGGCGGAATAGTCCATCCGGGTGGGGCCTACCACGCCGATGAGGCCCCGCGTGTCGTCGCCCATGTCGTAGCTGGCGAGCACGACGGAGCTGTCCTTAAGCTCCTCGGCGACGTTATCCGGGCCTATCAGCACCTTGATGCCCTCGCCGTCCACGTCGTAGACCTCGGGCAGGTTCTTGATGTGCTCGGCGTCGGAGATGTAGCTCATGAGCGCGTGGGCCTTGGCCGGGTCGCGGAATTCAGGCTGCGAGAGCAGGCGGTTCGCGCCGGCGACGCAGGTTTCGGCCGCCTGAGCCTCCGAGAGGATCTCAATAGCAAAGGAGGCAATCACGCCCGTCAGGCCCATCGTATCGTCCACCGCCCGCTCCGCCGCACGTATGGTGAGCGGGCTTATCCGCTCCTCCGTGATGTTCGTGAAGTTGGCGTTGAACACGCTCGAGAGGCGCTGGATCATGTCCTGCCCCACGCTGACTGGCAGGTGGACCAGCTTGTTGCGCACGGTGTCGTTGCTCATCATCGCCACGATGATAAAGGTGTTCGCGTCGATATAGATGAGGTCGAAGCGCTTTATCGTGGCGGGCGGCGGGGCGGCTATGGCCATCGCCGGGTAGTTCGTGAGGCTGGCGGCCAGGGCGCCCGCGTTGCTGACGATGTCGTCAAGCTGGCTGAGCCGCTCGTTCAGGCTGGCGTTGATGGCCTCCGTCTCCTCCAGGGACAGCCTCTGGCGCTGCATCAGCTCGTTCACGTAGATACGGTAGCCCTGCGGCGTAGGCACCCTGCCGGCGCTGGTGTGCGGTTGCTCGAGATAGCCCATCGAGACAAGCTCCGACAGCTCGTTGCGTATCGTGGCGCTGGAGCAGCCGAGGCCCGCGGTCTGGGCTATGGTCTTGGAGCCGACCGGCTCCGCCGTGCGGATGTACTCCGCCACGACGGCGGCAAGTATTTTCTTTTTCCTTTCGGTCAGCGCCATACTTACCTCTGAGGGCCCGGCCGGATTGCCGGCGCGCCGCCGGCTGGCCGGAAGGCGCCGCATACGACGCCTTGGCACTCTCGGCCCTCGAGTGCTAATATATCACCGGGGGCGCTAACTGTCAAGAGCGGCAAAAGAAGAATTGACAGATTGTTCATAAATGTTTATCCTTATTTTATTATAATAAGTCCCGGGCTGGAGACGCCCTTCAACCAGGACCCTTTGGGAGGACTTACGATGAAAAAAGCGGTTTCGCTGCTGGCCGCCTCGGCGCTCATGCTGGGGCTGGCCGCCTGCGGCGACTTTGCGCCCGACCCGACGGCGACGCCGGACGCGGCGCTCGATTATGAATATACGCGCGAGAGCTTCCCCGAGCTGTACGTCAGCCCGGCCTACGCCCCGCTGGGCGAGGCGGTGACGGCCATCATGCTGGGTACGACGCGCTCCGAGGCCGCGGGGGCCATGACCGCGGCGGACAGCACGGACGCCGCCTGGGCCGCCCTGGCGGACGGGGAGGCCGGCGTGGTGCTGGCGCCGGAAGGCTCCGACATGCCCGGGGGCGTGGACACGGCCGCCGTCGCGCGCGACGCGCTGGTGTTCTTCGTCGGGGAGGGCAGCAGCGTGGACGGCCTGAGCCTCGGCGAGCTGGAGGAGATATTCCGCGGCCGCGCCGGCGGCTGGGAGGACTTTGGCGGCAGCGGCGAGATACGCATACTCCCCCGCCGCGAGGGCAGCGGCTCCATCGCCGCGCTGGAGCGGCTTGTCGGCTGCGACGCGGCGCTGGTCGCCGGGGAGGCCGGGCCGCTCACCGGCGACGACGTGATAGGCTTTGCGCTCTGGAGCGAGTGCTCGGTGATGGGCCTCGCCGACGGCTACAAGCTGCTGGCCGTGGACGGGGTCGCGCCCTCCGCGCAGGCCATCGCGTCCGGCGAGTACGCCCTGGGCGTGGATATGCTCGCAGGGGTGGACGCCGGGGCGGCGGAGGATTCCGCCGAGCGCGCGCTCTGGCTCTGGCTGCAGGGCGGCGTGGGACAGGCGTTCATATCCTCGCAGGGTTATTTGGAGGCTGCCAAATGAAGAAAAGGCTTATACCCCTCGCCCTCTGCCTGGCGCTGCTGCTGACGGGCTGCGGGCTGAGCGAACAGTGGAACACCGTAAAAGAGGAATACATCGACCCGGCCGTGGAGCGTGCAAACGGCAACCTGAGCGATGACGAGGGCGGCGTCGCAGCGCCCAATATCGCCACCGACCGCGAGGAGCTGACGGACTACGTCCCCTTCGAGGCCGTGTACACCCGCGCGGACGGCGCCACCATAGACGAGCTTGTCCCCTCCGACAGCTACGGCAGGCTGCTGCCCTTCGATGGCGGGCTGGTCACCGAGGGCGGCGAGATAGTCCTCGACCCCGTGCTGCAAAGCGTGGCGGCGGCGGGCTATGAGCAGGGAGGGCGGCAGCTCTGGCTGGACGTATATATACTCCAGGACAAGGCCGGGAACTACGCCGTCTGCGGCGCGGACGGCAGCTGGTGCAGCGGCTTTGACTACAGTGCCGTGTACCCCATGGAGCTGGGCGTGCTCTGCGTCTACGACGCGGCGGCGAACCTCGCGGTCTGCTACGCCGAGGACGGCGCGCAGCTCTTCGACACGGCGAACTTCTCCGACCGCACGATGATGGCGGCGGAGAGCGTCTCCACCCTTGCCCAGTGCGAGGGCGGGCTGATGTTCTGCACCTATCAGCGCGGGACGAAGAGCTTCCTGCGCGCCGACGGCACGGCGCTGAACCGCAACGAGGGCCGCACGAGCTACTTCGACGACGCGCTGCCCTTCTCCGAGGGCCTCGCGGCGGTGAAGAACAACGGCCTCTGGGGCTATATCAATACGGACGGCGAGTACGTGGTGCAGCCGCAGTACAGCGAGGCCACCAGCTTCACCGGCGGCTGCGCGGCGGTCTACGGCGGCGGGATGTGGCAGATAATAGACAAGACCGGCGCGGTGCGCCTGGAGCTGCCCGGCGTCAGCGAGGTCACGCTCGGCTACGGCAGCATTGAGGCCGGCGGCACATACTATAACACCAGCACCTTCGAGCAGGCCGTCTTTTACGGCTACACCGGCGTCCCCACCGACGGCGGCTACTGGGTCAAGGGCGAGACCGGCGTGCGCGTGTTCCTCACCGACGGCAGCCAGGTCTACTTCTCCGGCGGCGCGGCGCTGCTTGGCCGCAGCGGCGAGCTGTGGCTTGTGCAGCTGGCCGACGGCAGCGAGGCCGTCATGGACGGGTACAGCCGCGTGGTGATATACGGCGAGTGCAGCTTCATACAGGACCAGGCCACGGGCGAGACGTATATTTACGACGCCGGGAAGCGGACGCTGTACGACGCGGCGGGCGCCTTTGTGGCGGACGGCTGCACGGGGACGGTCATCAACGGCTTTGCCTGGTGCTCCGACGCGCTCAGCTGCGGCTGGAAGAGCGGCGGCGAATGGGTCTTCCGCGTCCCCGCCGCCACGGCGGACTGAGCAGGCGGAGCGGCAAAAGCCCGGGGGAGCCGGGCTTTTGCCGCTTATTCACAAAAACTTCACTCACGGCGGCGGGGAAGAAGTTATAATTTACTCAGAATTACCTGCGCCGGGCGCGCTTTATTATTGGAGGAAAGCGTATGAATAAGAAAGCTCTCGTAGTCGAGGACGATAAGAATATCGCCGAACTGCTCAGGCTGTACCTCGAAAAGGACGGCTTCGAGGTCACCATCGCATCCGACGGCGGCGCGGGCCTGCGCCTCGCCGGGGAGGTGGAGCCGGACGTCATACTGCTGGACATCATGCTGCCCGTCATGGACGGCTGGCAGGTCTGCAAGGAGATCCGCCGCTCCTCCCAGGTGCCTATTATCATGCTGACCGCCAAGGGCGAGACCTACGACAAGGTCAGCGGCCTGGAGATGGGCGCGGACGACTACGTCACAAAGCCCTTTGAGGTCAAGGAGCTGATCGCCCGCATCCACGCGGTCATGCGCCGCGCCGACGGCGTGGCCGCGCCCGCGGAGAAGAAGCTCTGCTACGACAAGCTGGTGATAAACCTCGACAGCTACGAGCTTGTGGTGGACGGCAAGAAAATCGACACGCCGCCCAAGGAGATGGAGCTGCTGTACCACCTCGCCGCCTCGCCCAACCGCGTGTTCACGCGCAACCAGCTGCTCGACGAGGTCTGGGGCTTCGACTACTTCGGCGACTCCCGCACCGTGGACGTACACATCAAGCGCCTGCGCGAGAAGCTCGAGGGCGTGTCCGACCAGTGGTCGCTCAAGACCGTCTGGGGCGTGGGCTACAAGTTCGAGGTAAACGAGAGCGCGGCGCAATGAAATGAAGAGCATATACTTCAGGAACTTCCTCTCAACGGCGCTGATGGTGCTGACGAGCTTCCTGATAATCGGGGCGGCCCTGGTCTTTTTGGGCCAGAACTTCATCATCAGCTCCCACCGCGACTCCATGCGCTCCAACGCGGACGCCGTCTCGCGCGTGGCGGAGGCCGCCGCGGGCAGCGGCGCGCTGTACGACTGGGGCGTGCGCATCAACCTCAGCATTGCGTCGGAGAACTCCGGCAACGACATCTTCATCACCAGCGCCTCCGGGCGCGTGCTGACCTGCAGCGACGACCCGGGGACCTGCACGCATATAGGCAAGTCCGTCGCCGGGAGCTATATTGACGACATCCGCCGCGACGGCGAGCTGGAGATGGTCACCGACCTCGACGGCGTGTTCCCCACGCAGCGCTACGTCTACGCCATGCCCATATCCGGCTCCGAGGACCTGGGCTACATCTTCGTCAGCTCCACGCGCTCGACGATAATCGGCGCCTGGGGGGCCTTCCTCTGGGTGTTCCTGGCCGTGGCGCTGGCGGTGCTCTCCCTGGCCCTGGTGATGAGCCTGGTGATCTCCAAGAAGGTCTCCGAGCCGCTGGACGAGATGACGGCCGCCGCGCGCCGCTTCGCCCACGGCGACTTCTCCGTGCGCGTGCGCGAGGACAAGGGTACGGACGAGCTGGCGGCGCTGACGCGCTCCTTCAACGCGATGGCCGATTCGCTCGAGCGCAGCGAGGAGCTGCGCAACGAGTTCATCGCGAACGTCTCCCACGAGCTGAAAACGCCCATGACCACCATCGCCGGCTTCGCCGACGGCATCCTGGACGGCACGATACCGAAGGACCAGGAGGACAAGTACCTCGCCACCATCGCGGACGAGACCCGGCGGCTGAGCCGGCTTGTGCGCCATATGCTCAGCCTCTCGCGCATGAGGAGCGAGGGCAGCGACCTCACCAAACGGCGCGATTTCGACCTCAACGAGCTTATCATCCGCACGCTTTTGAACTTCGAGACGCGCGCGGACGACAAGAACCTGGACATGGACCTGCAGCTGCCCGAGGACCACATGACCGTGACGGCCGACCCGGACTCGATAACGCAGGTGCTGTACAACCTGATGGACAACGCCATGAAGTTCGCCGACCCCGGCAGCACGATAACCCTCGCGCTCTGGAAGCAGGGCGGCAAGGCCTACGTCTCCGTCAAGGACCGCGGCGACACCATCCCGCCGGACGACCTGCCGCTCATCTTCGACCGCTTCCACAAGTCCGACCGCTCCCGCAGCCGCGACCGCGACGGCGTCGGCCTGGGCCTCTACCTGGTCAAGAGCATCCTGGACGCCCACAACGAGGACATCGCGGTCACCAGCGCGGACGGCGTGACGGAGTTCGTCTTTACCCTCACCCTCTCGCGCGAAAAGCCGAAGGGGGAGAAGGCCAAGGCGGACAAGGCCGCCGCGCGGGCGGAAAAGGCCGCGGCCAAGACCGCCTCCCGCCGCCGCGGCGACCAGCCGGGGCGCGGCGAGGGCGCGTCTCCCGGCTCCGGGAACGGGCCGCGCATATAAATACAGCCGGTAACCCGTACCGGCCCTGGGGGGAAACAAAATGGATGAAGATAGAAGCAGGGAGCTGGAGAAATGGTACGGCGTCACGCCCGGCGGCCGCCCCGCGGGATACCCCGGGGAGCGGCTCGCGCAGCCGGGCGGGGAGGAGCGGGCGCTCCTGAGCAGGGGCAGGCGGCGCGAGCGGACGCTCGCCGCCCTCACTGCCGCGGCGCTCATAGCCCTGCTTATCGCCGTCATAGCGATGAGCGCGTCGCTCTTCCGCGTGACGGAGCCGGCCGGGCCCAGCGGCGTGGAGGGCTATCCCGCCGACTACCGCGACTACTTCGCGGACTACTACGACGCCTCCGCGCCCGCCGAGAGCGAGCCGAACAAGCTGCCGGCCGCCGAAACCGGCACGGGCGTGACCGTGACGCTCTCGCCGCGGCCGGAGGGGGAGGCGATGAGCCTCAGCGAGGTGTACGCCAAGTGCTCGGAGTCCGTCGCCGCCATCACCAGCGAGAGGGAGGACGGCGCCTATCTCTGGGGCAGCGGCATCATCATGACCGCGGACGGCTATATCCTCACAAACGCGCATATGCTCGAGGGCGCGGTCTCGGCGACCGTGACGCTCTGGGACGACCGCGAGTATGAGGCGGGCCTTGTGGGCGTGGACAGCCCCAGCGACCTCGCCGTGCTGAAGATAGAGGCGGTGGGCCTCCCGGCGGCCGAGTTCGCGGCGGAGACGCCCAGCGTGGGCGAGGCCGTGACGGCCATAGGCAACCCGCTCGGCCCCGAGCTGCGCGGCACCATGACCGACGGCATCATCTCCGCGCTCAGCCGGGACATCACCTACACCGGCCACCCCATGACCCTCATCCAGACCAACGCCGCCATAAACGAGGGCAACTCCGGCGGCGCGCTGTTCAACATGTACGGCCAGGTCGTGGGCATGACCAGCATGAAGCTGGTCGGCGCCTACGCCGGCTCCAGCATAGAGGGCATAGGCTTCGCCATACCGGCGGAGACGATGAAGGCCGTAGCCGACGAGCTTATCGCCTCCGGGATGGTGCGCGGCCGGCCGGCCCTGGGCGTGACGGTGGGCGCGATACCCGCCGCGGCCGCCGAGCACTACGGCATCCCCGCCGGGCTGTATATCTCGTCCGTGGCCCCCGGCTCCGACGCCGAGGCCAAGGGCCTGCGGGCCGGGGACATAATCGTCTCCGCGGAGGGCGAGAACACCGGCAGCACCGAGGCCCTCACCGAGGCCATAGCGGACAAGGGCGTCGGCCAGGCCGTGTCCCTGCGCGTCTACCGCTACGGCGGCGAGACGCTGTATATCGACGTGCTGCTCATGGACAGGGCGGACCTGTACTGAAACGCGGCGGCGGGGCCTTTGCGGCGCCCGCCTGACCGAAAAAATTCATAAAAAGCCCTTCATTTTTTCACGGCTTTGTGATAATATTAAATAAACCACACGGAAGGGGTGTAAACCATGAAGTTCACGTTCACAGAAAAGAAAATGGACGTCTCCGAGGACCTGCGCGCCTACGCCGAACGGAAAATCGGCAAGATAGACAAGTTCTTCAAAACGGACAGCGAGGCCTTCGTGACCTTCTCCACCGAGCGCGGCCGCTTCCGCGCCGAGGTCACGATCAAGAACAACGGGATGTTCTACCGCGTGAGCGAGCTTACCGGCGATATGTACGCCTCCGTAGATTCTGCCGTCGCCAGCATAGAGCGGCAGATCCGCAAAAACAAGACCCGCCTCGAGAAGAGGCTTCGCGCCGGTGCGATAGAGCGTGAGATCAAACCCTACCAGGTCGCCGGGGACGACGCCGGCGAGGAAGAATTCAAGATCATCCGCAACAAGAAGTTCTACATCGCGCCCATGAGCGTAGACGAGGCCATCCTGCAGATGAACCTGCTCGAGCACGAGTTCTTCGTGTTCCGCAACGCCGACGCGCGCGACGCCTTCACGGTCGTCTACCGCCGCAAGAACGGCGGCTACGGCCTGATAACCGACGACAAGGACTGAACGCGCACAGACCCGCAAAAAGGACGCCGGCCAACAGCGGCCGGCGTCCTTTTTGCGCCCTTCCGGGCGGAGGCAGCCCTATATGTCCTCCCCAGGCCTCGCGTAGGGGCGCAGGAGCTGCGCCGCGAAGGTCTCCACCAGCTCGCGTATACCGAGCCGCTCATACTCCACGCCGGCGAGGGCCATCGCCGCGAGCTGCTTTTCGCTGTGCGAGGTGAAGGGGTACACGCCGAAGAGGAAGGGGAAGAAGGCGCGCTCAAACTCCTGCGCGCCGGCCCTCCCCATCTGCGGGAAGGCCCGCTCGAGGCAGCGCCCCAGCGCCTCGCGCGCGGCGGCGTAGCGGCGCTTGAACTCCGCCAGGTTCTCAAGGCGGCTGTTCAGCTCGAGGTCGTAGAGGTTCATGCTCAGCAGCTTGAGCATACAGCCGCGGGCCTCGAGCGTGGCGGCCAGCCCGGCGGCGAAGCCGCGCGCAGAAAGGCCGCCGCACGCGGCGTACAGCTCCTCCAGCGAACCCAGCCACGCGCCGTACTCCCGCTGCAGCAGCGCGAGGAAGATCTCCTCCTTGCTCTCAAAATAGTTGTACACCGACGCGCGGGTGAAGCTGGTGTCCGCCGCTATGTCGCGTACGCTTATCTCGCGGAAGGGCCTGCGCGCGTACAGCCCGGCGCAGGCGTCCACTATCTCCTCCCTGCGGGCCTCGGCGAGACCCTCGCCGCGTTTGGCCATTGCGTCCCCCTCCCGCGTTATTTCACTTCGCCCCTGGCCCAGGCGGCCGCGCCGCCGGCGAGGCGCCTGCCCTCGGCCCAGTCCGCCCCGGGGCAGAGCGAGCGCAGCCGCGCCGCGGCCCTGGCGATGCCGCTGCCGCCGCTGGTGGCGAAGGGGATGACGCGCTTGCCCTCCAGCCCGGCCGCCTCCACAAAGCTGTCCACGACGCGAGGCTCGACATACCACCAGATGGGGAAGCCGAGAAAGACCGTATCATAGCGCTCAAGGCAGGGGACGGCCTCCGCCAGGGGCGGGCGGCAGGCCTCGTCGTTCATCTCCGCCGTGCTGCGGCTGCCGCTGTCGGTCCAGTCGAGGTCGGCGGCGCTGTACGGCTCGGCGGGCCGTATCTCATAGAGGTCGCCGCCTACGGCGGAGGCTATCTGCCCGGCCGTGCGGGCCGTGGCCCCGGTGGCGGAGAAATACGCCACAAGAATGTTGCTCATACTCAAACGCGCTCCTTTGCTCGGGTTTGCGCCCGCCGAGGCGGGCATAATCGCTGACACGGTGTCAGCGGTTATGTTATAGCACATTTCTGACACCGTGTCAACGGCTTTCTGCCCGGCCCGGCTTGCGGCTGCGTCCGGGCTGTGATACAATAGCCGCACCGCGGCTATTGTACCGTGGGTCTATGTCCTTTTTCTCGCCCCTTGCGGGGCAACCGAAAAAGATGACGTATTATACGTGGGGGGCGCGCTGCGCCCCGCGCGAGAATTACGGCAGCGGAGGGATACCATGCGTTGGATTGAGGCGGCGTTCCGCGCGCCGCAGGGAGGGCTGGACGCGCTCTGCGACAGGCTGACCGGCCTCGGTGCGGAGGACCTTGTGATAGAGGACGAGGCGGATTTCCGCCGCTTCCTGGAGGAGAACCGGCAGTACTGGGACTATGTAGACGAGGAGCTGGAGAACAGGTACGCCGGCGTCTCCCGCGTCAAGGTCTACGTCGAGGACGGCGAGGCCGGGCGTGCGCTGCTCGCGCGCTGGACGGAGGCGCTGGGCATAGAGCCGGAGACGCGCACGATGGCCGACGAGGACTGGGAGAACAACTGGAAGCGCTACTATAAGCCCCTGCCGATAGGCGAGGGGCTGCTGGTCCTGCCCGAGTGGGAGCCTGTCCCGGAGGGGAACACGCGCGCCTTGCTCAGGCTGGACCCGGGCCTGGCCTTCGGCACGGGCGGCCACGCCACGACGCGGATGTGCCTGGAGCTGCTGGAGGGCCTCGCGCACGGCGGGTGCCGGGTCCTGGACCTCGGCTGCGGCAGCGGGATACTGGGCATAGGCGCGCTGATACTCGGCTGCGCTGAGTGTACCGGCTGCGACATCGACCCCAAAAGCCCCGAGGCCGCGTCGGCGAACGCTGCGCTCAACGGCATAGCGCCGGAGCGGTACCGTATGTACACCGGCGACGTCCTCTCGGACGGGCGGCTGCGCGCAAGGCTGGGGACGGGCTACGGCATAGTTCTAGCCAACATCGTCTCGGACGTCATAATCCCGCTCGCGCCCTATGCGCGGGAGTGTACCGCGCCGGGCGGCGCCTTCGTCGCCAGCGGCGTCATAGAGGGCCGCCAGGACGAGGTTGCCGCGGCCATAGAGGCGGCGGGCTTCACGATAGAGCGGCGCCTGAGCGAGGAGGGCTGGCACGCCTTCCTCTGCAGATAGCCGGAGGACGCAAAACCGCCCCGGGACCGCAGCGCGGTCCCGGGGTGGTTTTGTTCTGAGCGTCAGGTGTAGATTGTGCAGCCGGGCAGCGCCTCGCCCAACTCGGCTATCTGCTGCTGGCTGAGGCCGCAGCCGGCGGCGTACAGCGTGCGCAGCGAGCCGAGCGAGTAGAGCGCCGTGAGGTCGGAGACGGCGCAGCCCTCTATGTCCAGGGTCTGGAGGCTCGAAAGCCCGGACAGCGCCGAGAGGCTGTCCACGGCCGTGCCGGACAGGGAGAGCGTCTCCAGCGACGTGAGGCCGGAGAGCGCGGAGATGTCCGAAAGCTGCTCGTTGCCTGCCAGGCTCAGCTCCCGCAGGCCCGTGAGGTAGCGCAGCGGGGAGAGGACGGCGAGGCTGTTGCGCTCCAGGCTCAGCGCGGTGAGCTGCGTCAGCGCGCTGAGCGCGGAGACGTCCGTCAGGCCGCACTCGTCCAGCTCCAGGCTCTGGAACCCGGCCAGCTTGGCCAGGGCGGAGAGGCCGGAAATATCTATGCCCGGGTTGCGGTTGAGCGTCAGCGCCTGCAGC
Organism: uncultured Oscillospiraceae bacterium; assembly: GCA_944385835.1. GTDB lineage: Bacteria > Bacillota > Clostridia > Oscillospirales > Oscillospiraceae > Scatomorpha. Next base: position 11,151 of record CALWYT010000143.1, read on the forward strand.
GCGGTGAAGCGCTCCACGCCGGAGAGGCTGGTCACGCCCATGCCGGAGGCGTCTACGTAGGAGCTGTCGGCGGCGAAGCTCATGCCGCCCAGCGTGACGGTGAAAATCCCGTCCGGCAGGACTATCTCGCAGCCGGGCAGGGCGGCGGCCAGGGCCTCGGCCCCGGCGGAGGTCAGAGCGCCGTTTTCGGAGAGGTCGAGCCGCGTGAGGCTGCCCAGGCCGTAGAGCGGCGTGAGCATACCGTCGGTCAGGCCGCAGCCGCGCAGGCTCAGCTCGCTGAGCGCGTCGAGGCCCGTCAGCGCGTCGAGGGAGGCTATCGGGTTGCCGTCCAGCGTCAGCGAGACGAGCGCGGCGTGGCCGGAGAGGGCCGCGACGTTGCTTATGCCGTTGCCGGACGCGTTGACGCTCTCAAGCTTGGCGAGGGCCATCAGCGGCGAGATGCCGGAGACGGCGTTGTCCGAGATGTCCAGCACGCGCAGGTTGGGCATGGCGGCGAGGACGGAGATGTCGCTTATCTCATTGCCGGAGAGGTCGAGGCTCTCCAGCGCGCCGCAGGCCGCAAGCGCGGAGATGTCGGTTATGCCGAGGCCGGAGAGGTCCAGCGACGTCGCGTCGCTGGTGAAGGTGACGCCGCCGAGCGTTATCTCCGTCACCGTGACGGCGGGGTCGTCGGCGAGGATGATGCAGCCGGGCAGGGTGGCCTCCAGGTCCTCGAACTCCTCGCTGCTTATCTCGCGGCCGCGGATGTCCAGCGTGGTCAGCCCGGTCAGCGCCTTGAGCGGCTCCAGGGAGCCGAGATTCGCGTTGCCGCCCAGGTAGAGCGCCTCCAGCGAGCGCAGGGCGGCGAGCGGGGTGAGGTCGCTTATGTCGTTGTCCTCCAGCGAGAGCGTGGTGAGCTGCGTCAGCGAGGAGAGGGCGGATATGTCGCTCAGCGAGCAGCTGTTGAGGCTGAGGCTGCTGAGCTTGGTCAGGGCGGAGACGGCCTCGAGGTCCTCGGCCGTGAGCTTCCTGCCGGTTATCGCCAGGGTCTGGGAGTCCAGCGCGTAGCGCTCGCCGGCGATGGTGACCGTCAGCTGTTCCTGTTCCTGCTCCGCCAGCTGCGCGCGGTATTCCTCCAGCAGCGCGGAGGCCTCCGCGCCGCTGCCGCCCGTGGCGGCCCAGCCCTCCAGCGCCTCCACGGCGCCGCCGAGGTCGCCCAGCGCGGCGTAGCTGCGCGCGATTATCAGCACGGCGTCCTCCGTCGCCTCGGCCGAATAGGCCCTGCGCGCGGCGTCCAGCGCCTCGCCGTACTCGCCGGCGACATAGTGCTCCATAGCCGAGTCGTAGTTGTCCTGATATGGGTCGCCGCCGCTGCGCTGCATCAGCACTACGGCGATGACGATGATTGCGATGACCAGAGCCGCGCCGACGACCGTGAGGATAAGCGTCTTGCGGTCCATGCGCGGGGTCTGGCTTTTCTTCCTGCTGTCCATTTGTTCCTCCCGGATACAGGTAAAGGTCTGAGGTCCGCCGCCGCTGCGGCGCGGCGGTTTAGAAGGCCCAGCCCCCATCCCTGAAGATGGGGACGCGCTCGCCGGAGGCCGTGATACCGGTGACGGCCAGGTCGGCGGAGCCTATCATGAAGTCCACGTGGATCATGGATTCGTTGCAGCCCATGGCGCGCAGCTCGGCCAGGCTGTACTTTTCATAGTCGCGGATATTGCTGGTGTAGCCGTCGCCCAGGGCGAGGTGGCAGGCCGCGTTCTCGTCGAACAGCGTGTTGTAGAACATCACGCCGCCGTTCCTTATCGGGCTGTCGTAGGGGACCAGCGCGCACTCGCCGAGCCGGGCCGCGCCCTCGTCCATGCACAGCATGGTGCCGAGCAGGGCCTCGTTCCTGCTCGCGCCGTATTCCGCGACGCGCCCGCCCTCGAAGCGGAACCAGAAGTCCTCTATCATCTGGCCGCGGTAGGACAGCGGCCGGGTCGCGACCACAAGGCCCTCGGCGTCGCCCGCCCTCGGCGTGACAAAGACCTCCTCGCTGGGGATATTGGGGTTGTACACCGCGCCGTTCACATGGTTCGGCTCCTCCCCGCCCAGGAACAGCGCCTGCGGTATCAGCCCGACGGAGAAGTCGGTGCCGTTGGCGGATTTGTACTCCAGGCGCGTAAGGCCCATGGAGTTCAGCCTGCCGCAGCGGTCCTTGAGGAAGGCGTTGTGCCGCGTCCAGTTCTCGCAGGGGTCGCCCTCCAGCGCGCGCGAGCCGGCCAGGATGGCGCGCCAGAGCGCCTCCACCGCCTCGCCGTCCTCCAGGCCGGGGAAGACCTTGCGCGCCCACTTGAGGCCGGGGACTGCGGCGATGCTCCACTGGTAGCGGTTCTCCATCTCGTCGCGTATGGGCTTGGTGACCTTATAGCGCAGCTGCTGCACCCTGGCGCGCTTGGCGTGGTCCGCGCCGGCGAGGCCGTCGGGGTCGTCGCTCTCAAGGTAAATCATGACGGGCAGCGTGTCCGCGCGGTAGCGCAGCCGCCGCTCCTGCCAGGGCTTGACCGCGCCGAGCGTCTCCACGCTCTCGCGCTCGAGCGCCAGCTTCTCCAGCGGGGGGTAGCCCCAGTCCACCTCGACCTCCGCCGCGCCGGCGGCGTAGCACTCCTCGGCGAGCATGAGCACAAACTCCGGCTGGTCCAGCCCGGCGGTTATCACCACGCTCTGGCCGGGCAGTATGCCGCCGCCCTTGACGGCGATAAGGCGCGCGTAGCGCCGCAGAACTTCATTATCCATTTTACTCCTCCGTGCTGCGTTTAATGTTTAACTTTTATTGATAATGTATGACTTTTGTGTTAACATTACTGTTTGCCGGGCGGATGTCCCACGCGGGGGGCCTCCGGCGCCCGGCGGCGTCTTACCGCGCATTATAGCACAGCTTTGCGCCGGAGTAAAGGCGGAGAAAATCTCCGCAGAAGCCATCTGCGGGAAAGGAAGAAAAACATGAAAAACACGGAAAAAACGATGGAAAAGCTGGTCGCCCTGTGCAAAAACAGGGGCTTCATCTATGCCGGGAGCGAGATCTACGGCGGTCTTGCCAACAGCTGGGACTACGGCCCTCTCGGCGCGGAGCTGAAGAACAACGTCAAAAAGGCCTGGTGGAAGAAATTCGTCCAGGAGAACCCCTATAACGTCGGCCTCGACGCGGCCATACTGATGAACCCCCGCGTCTGGATGGCCTCGGGCCACGTCACGGCCTTCAACGACCCGCTTATAGACTGCAAGGCCTGCAAGAGCCGTCACAGGGCCGACAACCTCATCGAGGACTGGCTGGCCGAAAACCCGATCGAGGGCGTCAGCGCCGAGGCCATGACCAACGACGAGATGGTCGCCTTTATCCGTGAGCACAATATAGTCTGCCCCGTCTGCGGCAAGAGCGACTTCACCGACATCCGCAAGTTCAACCTGATGTTCAAGACCCACCAGGGCGTCACCGAGGACACGGCCAACGAGGTCTACCTGCGCCCGGAGACCGCTCAGGGCATCTTCGTCAACTTCAAGAACGTCCAGCGCACCACCCGCCGCAAGATACCCTTCGGCGTCTGCCAGATAGGCAAGAGCTTCCGCAACGAGATAACCCCGGGCAACTTCACCTTCCGTACCCGCGAGTTCGAGCAGATGGAGCTGGAGTTCTTCTGCCAGCCGGGGACGGACCTCGAGTGGTTCGCCTACTGGCGCGGCTACTGCCGCGACTGGCTGGTCGGCCTGGGCATGAAGGAGGAGAATCTCCGCCTGCGCGACCACGACCCGGCGGAGCTGGCCTTCTACTCCAAAGCGACGACGGACTTTGAATATTTGTTCCCGTTCGGCTGGGGCGAGCTTTGGGGCGTCGCCGACCGCACGGACTACGACCTCAAGCAGCACCAGGAGTTCTCCGGCCAGGACCTCAGCTACTTCGACCAGGAGAAGAACGAGCACTATATCCCCTACGTCATAGAGCCGAGCCTCGGCGCCGACCGCGTGACGCTGGCCTTCCTCGCCGACGCCTACGACGAGGAGGTCGTGGACGAGGCCAAGAAGGACACCCGCGTGGTGCTGCGCCTGCACCCGGCGCTCGCGCCCGTCAAGATCGCCGTGCTGCCCCTCTCCAAGAAGGAGGTGCTCTCCGGCCCGGCGCGCGAGCTGTACGCCGAGCTGAGCAAGAGCTATATGTGCGAGTACGACGACACCGGCTCCATTGGCAAGCGCTACCGCCGCCAGGACGAGATAGGCACGCCCTACTGCGTGACGCTGGACTTTGCCACCGTCGGCGACGACAAGACCGAGGCCGACCACTGCGTGACCGTCCGCGAGCGCGACAGTATGCAGCAGGTGCGCCTGCCCATCAGCGAGCTGAAGGCCTACTTCGCGGACAAGTTCGACTATTGAGCGACGCAGCCGAAGGGCGGACTATCAGAGAGCAAGAGAGAGAAACTAGACATAAAAAGGTGATACTGACATGAAGGATGGATTCCTGAAAGCCGCCGCGGCCGCGCCGGAGCTGCGCGTGGCGGACCCGGCGTTCAACGCCGGAAAAATCATAGAGTGCGTCAGGGACGCGCGGGACAGCGGCGTAAAGCTCCTCTGCTTCCCGGAGCTGGCGCTGACGGGCTGCACCTGCGGCCACCTGTACTTCCAGCGCTTTCTGACCGACGCGGCCATGGAGGGCCTCAAGCGCGTGGCCATGGCCACCGAGGGCAGCGATATGCTGGTCGTCGTCGGCCTGCCCCTCGCCGTGCGCGGCGCCCTGTACAGCGCCGCCGCCGTCGTGTGCGGCGGCGAGATCCTCGGCGTCACGGCGCGCAGGAATGTGCGCGGCACCGTGTTCTCTGCGCTTAACCCGGGCGAGATCATGGAGATAGACATCGACGACACTGACTACTCCTACCTGCAGAGCGAGGTTATCTACTGCGCTTACGACGTTCTCGACGGCCTGGCTGTGGGCGTGCAGTTTGCCGCCGACAGGAAGCTCGCCGTGCCGCCCGCCGCGGCCCTCTGCGCTTCCGGGTCCACAGTCATCGCAGAGCTGAGCGACGAGCCGATGAGCGTGCAGTCCAGGCGCGAGACCCTCGCCGCGCTCGAGCTGGATACCCGCCGGCTGCACTACGGCTGCGTCAGCGCGGCTCCGTCCAGCGGCGAGAGCAGCACGGACAAGAGCTACTACGGCCTGTGCGCCGTGGTGGACGACGGCGAGGCCCTTGCCGTCAGCGAGTCGGGCTGCGGCATGGCCGCGAGCGAATTTGACATCTTCAACCTCGACGACGCGCGTATACGCGAGCAGACCTACGCCGGCATGGAGCGCACAGCCATCTCCCGCTGCGCCTGGGGCCTCCGCCTCGCCGAGACCGCGCTCACCCGCCGCATAAAGCGCGAGCCTTTCGTACCCGACGAGGGGATAGCCGAGTTCGCCGAGCGCTGCCTCACCATCCAGGCCACCGGCCTCATCAAGCGTATGCGCTACACCAACTGCTGGCGGCCCGTCATCGGCGTATCCGGCGGCGTGGACTCCACGCTGGTCATGCTCGCCTGCGCCCGCGCGATGGACATCTGCGGCCTGCCGAGGAGCAACATCGTCGCCATCACCATGCCCTGCTTCGGCACCACCGACCGCACGAAGAACAACGCCGTCACGATCGCCGAGCGCCTGGGCGCGGAGCTGCGCGTCATCCCGATAGGCGAGAGCGTGAAGAAGCACTTCGAGACCATAGGCCACGACTTCGGCGACCACAGTGTCGTCTTCGAGAACGCCCAGGCCCGCGAGCGCACTATGGTGCTGCTCGACGTCGCCAACAAGGTGGGCGGCCTCGACGTCGGCACCAAGGACCTCAGCGAGCAGGCCGACGGCTGGTGCACCTATAACGGCGACCAGATTTCGAACTACGACATCAACGCCGGACTCACGAAGACCATGGTCCGCGCCGTCGTCAAGCACATAGCCGACACGACGGACGACGCCGAGCTCGCCGCGGCCCTCAACGACATCTGGGATACGCCCGTCACGCCCGAGCTGCTGCCCATAGGCGACGAGGGCGAGCTCCTGCAGAAGAGCGAGGACTCCGTCGGCCCCTACATCCTGCAGGACTTCTTCCTCTACCACATGATAATGCGCGGCGGAAGCCCGGCCAAGGTGCTG
>CALWYT010000144.1 GCA_944385835.1 uncultured Oscillospiraceae bacterium
AGCCCGGCGGCGACGATGTTCTTGGCCACGTAGCGCGCGGCGTAGGTGGCGCTGCGGTCCACCTTCGTGGGGTCCTTGCCGGAGAAGCAGCCGCCGCCGTGCGGGGCCGCGCCGCCGTAGGTGTCCACGATTATCTTGCGTCCCGTGAGGCCGGAGTCCGCGGCGGGGCCGCCCTTGACGAAGCGGCCGGTGGGGTTTACATAATACTTGATGTCGCCCTTGTTCAGCTCGGCGGGGACGATAGGCTCTATGACCTGCTCTATCATGTCGGCGCGTATCTGCTCGAGGCTGACACCCTCGTCGTGCTGGGTGGAGACGACGACGGTGTCCACGCGCACGGGGCGGTTGTTCTCGTCGTACTCAACGGTGACCTGGGTCTTGCCGTCCGGGCGCAGGTAGCTGAGGAGGCCGCTCTTGCGCACCTCGGCGAGGCGGCGGGCCATCTTGTGCGCGAGGGAGATGGGCAGCGGCATAAGCTCCGGCGTCTCGTCGCAGGCGTAGCCGAACATCATGCCCTGGTCGCCCGCGCCGTTGGTGAGGCCGTCGCCGCTCCCGCCGGCCTTTAGCTCGAGGCTCTCGTTGACGCCCATGGCGATGTCGCCGCTCTGCTCGTCGATCGCGGTGAGGACGGCGCAGGTGTTGCAGTCGAAGCCGTAGGCCGCGTTGTCATAGCCTATCTCCTTGAGCACGCCGCGCGCGATGTGCGGGATATCGACGTAGCAGCTCGTGGAAATCTCGCCCATGATAAAGACCATGCCCGTCGTGGCCGTACACTCGCAGGCGACGTGGCCGTCCGGGTCCTGGGCCAGGATGGCGTCCAGGACCGCGTCGGAAATCTGGTCGCAGACCTTGTCTGGATGCCCTTCGGTGACGGATTCGGAAGTGAAGAGGTAGTGTGCCATTATTATGTTTCTCCTTTTCGGTTTGTTGACTCGTTCTGCCAGGGAGGGCAGGGACAGCGCAAAAAACGCCGCCGGCGGGGCCGGCGGCGTGGAGTTCGTGCTTACGTCCTCATCTTTCGATTACAAACCGCCGGATTTGGCACCTTGCATATGCAGGTTGCCGGGCTTCACAGGGCCGGTCCCTCCGCCACTCTCGATAAGGCTGTTCAATTGTGCAAGGGGGATTATACCCCGCGCAGGGCGGCTTTGTCAAGGGCGGAGCGCGATTTTCTGCCCCTCGGCGGCCTGGCCCGCGGCGCGGGCGGCGAGGAAGAAGCGGTAGACCGGCGCGGCCAGCTCAAAGTCGCGCAGCAGCCTCGCGGCCAGCCCGGGGGAATACAGCGCGTCCAGCGATTTTTCCTCGTGTATGAGGCAGAAGCTGCGCTGGTCGAGCCAGGCGCGCAGCTCCTCCGGCGCGTCCGGGTGCCGCGTGCGCTTATAGCGCGTATCCTCCAGGACGAAGGCCGTCTGGGACTTGAAGGCGCCGAGGGCCGCGAGCCAGGCCGCACTGCCGCCAAGGATCAGCTCGCGCGCGGCCGCGACCGTCTCCGGCTCGGCCTGGTACCAGCCGCAGCCCCAGCGCAGCGCCCTGGGCGAGAACTCAAACCAGAAGCCGGGGTAGCCGGCGTACTTCCCGCGCTTGAGGTCGAACCACATGACATCGCGGTAGAGCGGCAGCTCCGGGCCGCGGCGGGTGTCGCGCCAGAGGCGCGAGACGCTCTTCCCCGGGCGCGGGATTATGACCAGCTCGGGGTCTATCCTCGCCATGCCGGGCGTAAGCTGTGCTAAAAGTTCCGCGATGGGCGCAACAACCAGGCGCTCATATTCGTCATGGTGTTCGCGGAACCACTCGCGCGAGTTCATGGCGCGGTTGAGGGACATGAAGTCCAGCGTGTCTTCGGTAAAGGGCATTGCTCAGCCTCCTGTTGTCGTATGGGCCAGGATATTGTAGCACTTTGCGGCGGCCCTGGCAATTCACAAATTTTTATGGAATTACGCCGCCGGATGTGGTAAGATGGTACGCGCCGCAATATAACTTTGGGAGGGACGCAGATGCGCGCCTTTATGAAGCGGGTGGATCTGTTCTGCTACAGGCACCCGCGCTTCGGTATAAACAACCTGATGCTGATCATCGTCATAGCCACGGGCGCGGTCTGGCTGCTGGGCATGATGGACACCAGCGGCCAGCTGCTGAGCTTCCTGGCCTTCAACCCCTACCTTATCCTGCGCGGTCAGGTCTGGAGGCTTGTGACCTTCATCATCTACCCCACCAGCGGGGGCATATCCCTGCTGCTGTTCCTGTACTTCTACTACTTCATCGGCAGCACGCTGGAGGGAGTGTGGGGCTGCGGGCGCTTCACCATCTACTACCTTATGGGCGTCCTGCTGACGGTGGTTTACGGCTTCGCGCTGTACTTCATCATCGGCCTGCCCCTGCCCGTGTTCTCCAACTACATCAACCTCTCCATGTTCTTCGCCTTCGCCACGCTCTTCCCTGAGCAGAGGGTGCTGCTCTTCTACTTTATCCCCATCAAGATAAAGTGGCTGGCGCTCCTGGACGCGGCGTATTTCGCCTACTCCATCGTGGACGGGCTGATAGGCGGCCTCGGCGCGTACAGCTTCCTGCCGCTCGTGGCCATAGTGAACTACTTCCTCTTCTGCGGCGGCGACCTTATCCGCCTGCTGCGCCCGTCCGGCACGCGAGAGCAGCGCCGGAGCACGATAAACTTCAAGCGCGAGGCGAGGAAGATCAACCGCGAGCAGCGCTCGAAGGGCTATACGCGCAAGTGCGCCGTCTGCGGCCGCACGGATACGGACTACCCCGAGCTGGAGTTCCGCTACTGCTCGCGCTGCAGGGGCGTCCACTGCTTCTGCGAGGACCACATAAATAACCACATCCACTTTACCGAGTAGCCGCGGCTGCACGGAGGGCGGGGAAGGCCGCCCTGCCGCAATAAACTGTTATACGAAATCGGTGATATATGATGCCTAGAGGGAAAAAGAGAGAAGATTATTCGCGCGAGCCGCAGCCTGTGGGCAAGGCGATAGCCCAGGGCGTGATCTTCGCCGCGCTGTGCGTGGCGCTGGTGTTCGTCGTATACAAGCACGCGAGCTTCGACCCGGCGGCCGTCCCGCCCAGCGAGAGCGCGGGCCTTGTGGACCCGGACGCGGAGAGCACGCCCTCCGCCACGCCCGCGCCGCCCACGCCGACGCCGGAGCCG
>CALWYT010000145.1 GCA_944385835.1 uncultured Oscillospiraceae bacterium
ATCGGCGACCTCGACCTCGACCAGTGCCTCACCAGCCGCGACGTCATAAACACCAAGATGCGCGCCATACTCGACGAGGCCACCGACCCCTGGGGCATCAAGGTCCACCGCGTGGAGCTGAAGAACATCCTCCCGCCCAAGGACATCCAGAACGCCATGGAGAAGCAGATGAAGGCCGAGCGCGAACGCCGCGAGGCCATACTCCGGGCGGAGGGCGAGAAGAAGTCCGCCATACTCACCGCCGAGGGCGAGAACCAGGCCGCGATACTGCGCGCCGAGGCCAAGAAGCAGGCCCAGATCCTCGAGGCCCAGGGCAAGGCCGAGGCCATCCTCGCCGTGCAGAAGGCCACCGCGGACTCCATCCGCCTGCTCAACGAGAGCGCGCCGAGCGACCCCGTCATCCGCCTGCGCGCGCTGGAGGCCTTTGCCGCCGCCGCCGACGGCAAGGCGACCAAGATCATCATCCCCAGCGAGATTCAGGGCCTGGCCGGCCTGGCCGAGGGCATAGTCGAGTCCGTCAAGGGCGAGCCGAAGGCCGAATAACGGCCCGTGCGGAAGGCTATGGAACTTTCGGACAGGGCGAGGGTCTTCCTCACCGCCCACGGCATGGAGCCTGAGCGCTTCCCGCTCGGCGACGCCGCGGCCGCCTTCATAGGCGAGATGGAGCTGGGCCTGGCTGGCAAGGAAAGCTCGCTCGACATGATCCCCACCTATCTCGCCTCCGGCGCCGTCGGCGCGGGCCGCCGCGCCGCCGTGATAGACGCCGGCGGCACCAACTTCCGCGCCAGCCGCGTGCTGTTCACAGAGGGCGGCGCGACGATAGAGCGCGTGCTGCGCTCGCCCATGCCCGGGACCCAGTCCCCGGCGACCTGGGAGGAGTTCATGGACTTCTCCGCCGCGCAGCTCATGGACCTGCTCGAGGGCGCGGAGGGCATAGGCTTTTGCTTTTCCTACCGCGCGGAGATAACGCCGCAGCGCGACGGGCGGGTAATACGCATGAGCAAGGGCGTAGACCTCGCCGGCTGCGAGGGCCGGCTGGTCTGCGCAGGGCTTAAGGCCGCGCTCAAGCGCCGCGGCGCGCCGGACATCCCGGCCGTGCTTGTAAACGACACCGCGGCTGTGCTGCTCTCCGGCTCGCCCTGGCTGGCCACGGAGGGCTACGGCAGCCTTATCGGCCTGGTCTGCGGCACAGGGCAGAACACCTGCTGCTCGCTCGACGCCGGGCGCATAGGCAAGCTGGGTCCCGGCGCTGCGGGCGAGATGCTGGTAAACCTTGAAAGCGGCTGCTTCGACGCATGGCCCCAGGGCGACTTCGACCGCGAGCTGGACGCCGCCACGCTCAACCCGCGCGACCACCTGCTGGAGAAGATGTGCTCCGGCGCGTACCTGGGCGAGCTGTGCCGCCTGACGCTGCGCGGCGCGGCCGCGGACGGGCTTTTCAGCGCGGAGGGCGCCGCTGCCGTCCTCGGCATGGACGCGCTGGGCAGCGCGGAGGCTGACGCGCTGGCCTGCGGCGCCGCGGCGGGCCTCGACGGGGCCGACGCCGTCCTCGCCTCGGAGCTTTGCCGCGCGATATTCGACCGCGCAGCGCGCTGCGTCTGCGCCAATATCGCCGCCATACTCATACTCACCGACGCCGGGGCGGACGCCTCGCGCCCGGCCTGCGTCGTGGCCGACGGCTCCGTCATACGGCACAGCCGCGCCTTCGCCGGCGCGCTGGACGCGCATATGGACGCCTTTGTGCGCGCCGGCCTGGGCCGCAGCTGCGTGATACGCACGCAGGAGGAGGCCACAACCCTGGGCAGCGCGGCCGCCGCGCTGCTCAACGGCTGAACATAATATTAGGAGGATACTCAGATGCCCCTTGAACCCGGCATTAAAGGCAGCGCCGGCTGCACCGTCACCGAAAAAGAGACCGCCAAGGCCCTCGGCTCCGGCGGGCTGGATGTATTCAGCACGCCCATCATGGTCGCGCTCATGGAGAACGCCGCGCTGAGCAGCGTGCGCCCCTACCTCGACGAAGGCATGGACACCGTCGGCACGCGTCTGGAGATAAGCCACGACTCCGCCACGCCCGTGGGCATGGCCGTCCGCGCAGAGAGCGAGCTTGTGGAGGTCGACCGCCGCCGCCTGGTCTTCGAGGTGAAGGCCTACGACGAGAAGGGCCTCATAGGCCAGGGCAGGCATGAACGCTTCATAGTCGGAGTCGAGAAATTCCTCGCCAAGACTAACGCAAAACTGGATAAATGAAACTCGCCCCCGGGTTGACCCCGGGGGCGTTTATATGAAACATAGTTAATATGCTATATAAAAAGCCAAATCGACGAAACGGCGGCGCACCATATGGACAGCAGGACAAGCTCCACTATCCTGACCGGGCTTTCGGCGATGTCATAGGCCTCCTCGCCCTTTATAAGGTGGACCAGCATCCAGGGCGCGGCTAACCCTCCGATTACAATAAAAAATCTCACCGAGCGTCGCCTCCTATGACTCTACGTGTACTGTGCCGTTGACGTAGAAAATGTATTGCAATGGCCAACGGTTTCTTTTTCACTAAAACACTCTCCTATTCCAGTTTTTGCGTTGGCTCTGTAATCATAGTAACATCTATGGAAACTTATTTCAAGCGTGGGCCGGGATTTCTATATTTTATATAACATCGCCATATATAAGTTGTAAAATTTCACTAACCCTCCCTGGCCGGCGCTTGCCGGGGGAGGCGGGGCGTGCTATAATCATCGCACAAGTTTGCGGCGCTCTCGCGCCGTGGTCCGGAGGCTGCGTATGAACATGCCGATAATACGTGAAATCTGCGCGAAGAGCGTGCTTACCAAGTCCAACCTGCCCGTGAGCGACTACTCCGCCAACCCCTACGTGGGCTGCGCCCACGGCTGCAAATACTGCTACGCCTCGTTCATGAAGCGCTTTACGAACCACGGCGAGGACTGGGGAGAATTCCTGGACGTCAAGTACTGGCCGGAGATTAAAAAGCCCGGCAGGTACGCCGGCAAGGAGATTTTTGTTGGCTCGGTCACCGACCCCTACCAGCCCGCCGAGGAAAAGTACCGGCGCACCCGAGCGCTCCTGGAGCAGCTGCGCGGCAGCGGCGCGCTGCTGAGCATACAGACCAAGTCCGACCTGGTGCTGCGCGACCTGGACCTCATCCGAACCTTCCCCAACGCGCGCGTGGGCTTTTCCATAAACACCCTCGACGAGGGCTTCAGGGCGGATATGGACCGCGCCGCGAGCATAGAGCAGCGCCTCGCCGCCATGGAGGAGGTCCATCGCGCCGGCGTGCGGACGGCCTGCTTCATCTCGCCGATTTTCCCCGGGATAACCGACGTGGAGGCGATAATCCTCCGCGCCGTGGAGCACTGCAACTATATCTGGCTGGAAAACCTCAACCTGCGCGGGAGCTACAAGCCCGCCGTCCTGGGCTACATAGCCGAAACGCGCCCCGAGTTGCTCTCGCTGTACCGGGATATATATAACCGCAGCGACCGGCGCTACTGGCAGCTGCTGGATGCGCGCCTTCGCGGCTTCTCCCGGGAGCACGGCCTGGAATACGTGACAAACGCCGACGATATGTCCCGACCCTTCTCCGCAGCGCCGGTCGTGGTGAACTTCTTCTACCACGAGGAGATAAAGAAGTCGGCGGCAAAGCAGCCCCGGCGGATGTGAGCGCGGCGTGCCACGCAGAGCCGGATGGTAAGAAAAAACGCCGCCGCGGACTTCGTATGTCCGCGACGGCGTGGTGCCGCGTCGCATCAGCGGATACCGCCGTACTCACTTCATATTGCGAAAACGGAGAAATAAATTCAAATGGGGGGAGCTATATGGGCGCGACGAGCGAAAGGAACGGCAAAGCGAAACAGATACTGGCGTCTCTATATCAAAATGCAATCGATACTACAACGATGATTGTTTATATCATCATTGATCATCCTTACGCTTGGGTGATTAGCCGTATACGTCTCAGCAGCTTCTTTCATAATGTCGTTTGCAACGACCACC
>CALWYT010000146.1 GCA_944385835.1 uncultured Oscillospiraceae bacterium
GCCTCCTCGCCGTCCTGCCAGTCGAGCAGGGTGTAGGTATAGCCGTGGCGCTCGGCCCAGCGGGTATACATGCGGTACAGCATCTGCGCCCAGTCCTGGGCCTCGGTGCCGCCCGCGCCGGGGTGTATCGTGAGTATGGCGTTGTTCGCATCGTACTCGCCGGAGAGCAGGGTGGAGAGGCGCATGGACTCCAGCGTGGCAGAGAAGTCGTCAAAGCCGCCCTTCAGCTCGTCGAGCATACTCTCGTCGTTCTCCTCTATGGCCATCTCACAGATGGTCATGAGGTCGTCCCACTGGGCGCAGAGCCTCTCATAGCGGGCCGCCTTCTGCTGCAGCTGCTTGAGGCGCTTCTGCACCCTCTGGGAGTTGGCGACGTCGTTCCAGAAGCCCTCCTTGGCGCTCTCGGCCTCGAGCGAGGCTATCTCGGCGCGCACGTCGTCCAGCTTGAGCGCGCGGCCCAGGCCGTCCAGGCCCGGCTTCGCGCCGTTGAGCCTGGTCTTGTAATCGTCGAATTCTATCATAGACATATGTGATACCACTCTCTAGCGTTTGATTTTAGCCCTGATATTATATACAAGATGTGCCGGCTTGTAAATACCCATGTCCGGCGAAAAGTGCGTTACTAATTTGTCAAAACCCGTTGACAACCTGCACAGCGCGCGATATAATGCCGTGCTTTCAAAAATCTTGACAATACCAGGGAGTAGCTTCGATAAAAACAGTTTTGCGGATAGTCTCCGTGCTCATGCTCATTACCGGCATCGTATCGCTGGCCGTGGGCGGGATGAACATCGGCGTCATCTACGCCGGCCTCGGCGGCACCGAGGTGGGCGACGCCGTGGCGGCCGCGCTCAGCGGCGTGGTGGTCGTCATGCTGATGGCCGGCGGCCTTATGGACCTCGTTTGCGGCCTGCTGGGCCTGCGCGCTGCCAAGCGTCCCGGCGGCAGCACCGCCGCGGTCGTCTTCGGCGTCCTCGCGGCCATCCCCGGCGCGGCCGCGCTCGCGCTGGACTTCTCCACGCAGCGCATTCTCGGCCTCGTTGTGCCGGCGCTCTACCTCGTCTGCTGCATCGTCATGAAATCCGGCGGCAAGGCCGCTGAGTAATCAAAGGGGGAACTCACAAATGAAAAAGCTCTTTAACGAATTCAAGGCCTTCGCCCTGCGCGGCAACGTCATGGACATGGCCATCGGCGTCCTGATAGGCAGCGCCTTCTCCGGCATCGTCACCTCCCTCACCGAGAACTTCATCAACCCTCTCATCAGCTTCATAACCGGCGCCGCGAGCTACACCGTCGCTGACGTCGCCCAGTTCGCCAGCAACTTCGGCAGCGCGGTGGTCAACTTCTTCATCATGGCGCTCATCCTCTTCTTCCTGCTCAAGGGCATGAACAAGCTGCTGAGCCTCGGCAAGAAGCCGGCCGCCCCCGCCGCGCCGACCACCAAGGTCTGCCCCTACTGCAAGAGCGAGATCGCCATATCCGCCACCCGCTGCCCGCACTGCACCAGCGTGCTCGAGGAAGCGGAAGTCAAGGCCTGAGGCGGGCGCCATGCGGAGCGGGACCAAGCTGCTGCGTATAGGCAGCCTCCTTCAGATACTCTTCGGCGCCGGCTACTTCCTGCTCGCCCGCTTCCTGCTGGGCGAGGGCGACGTCGCCCTCGGCGGCATGAGCGGCGAGGGGGCGCTGATGACCGTGCTCATCTCCTACGGCGGCTGCGCCTTCCAGGTGCTGGCCGGCCTCGTCGGCCTCGCGCTGGCCAATAGGAGGAGCCTCCTCACCGTCATATTCGGCGTGCTGCTCTACATTCCCGTGCTGGCGCGCTTCCTCCAGGCCGACGGCGACATCGTGACCATAATAATCACCGCCGTCACCCTGGTTTTCCCCTACCTCTACCTCCACGGCGCGTGGAAGAACTACAAGGCCTGAAACGCCAACCCGGCCCCGTCGAAAGACGGGGCTTTTTCTTTCATATTTTCTTGCATATTTTACAAATGTATTGTAAAATAATGTTGCGGCAAGCCCCGCTTGCGCCGAGGCAAGCCTCGCTTGGTTTACAAGCGAGTGCGCACATGAGACGCTATGGAGGGAACTCAGCATGGATATGGGCAATAAACTCGCTCTGCAGCCAAACTATACGTATAAACGAGACGGGCAGATGCTATTTTGCCGTCTATAACAATTCAGACATCGATGTAGAGGTCTTGGGCTACGTGTATTATTAGCAGACGCTTTACGGGAGAAATCTATGCCAGGTTACGGGCGTGGAAATATTTATTAGGAGGCATCATACCATGAGGAACATACGCAAAAGCGCGGCCCTGTTAGCGCTCGTTTTGTGCCTGCTGCTGAGCCTGAGCGCCTGTGGGAAAGCGGACGACGGGATTGTCGGGAGCTGGCGGACAGAGGCAGGCGTCCTGGGGGAAGGCGTCACCGAGGAAATGCAGAGCGGCGACAATTACGTGGTCTTCAGCTTCAACGAGGACATGACCGGAGACGAGACGCATATAATATCCGGGAGCGAACATGACGTGAGAACCTTTACCTACTCGCTCTCCGACGGCGTCCTCACGATAACATATGACGAAGGCGGCAGCGTCGTTGAATTCCCGTACAGGCTGGAGGACGGGAACCTCGTCCTGACGCAAAATCGTGCTGACTACACCTACGAAAAGGTGTCCTAAAGCTGCGCATCCCCCGGAAGCGGCGGGTCCGTGAAGGCCGGGGGGACAAAACTCAAGCCGCTGCCCTGCGCGCCCCGGCGCTGATGCGCCCGGGCGCGCTTTTTTGTGCCTATTTACAAGCCTGCGCCTTTGCTGTATAATACAAACTGTAATATTATCTGTATTGAACGGAGGAAGACCTGTGTCAAAGGCTTTCGCGGAGAACATGGGCGCGCTGCGCCGCGCGCGGGGCAGCAGCCAGCGCGAGACGGCGGCCGGCCTGGGCATAAGCCAGGCGCTGCTCTCCCATTATGAGAACGGCTCGCGCGAGCCGGGGCTGGATTTCGTCGTGCGCGCCTGCGATTACTACGGCGTCTCGGCGGACTTCCTGCTGGGGCGGACGGACCGGCCCGGAGGCGGCGGGCGGCTGGAGGGCGCGCTGAAGGATTTGGCGGCGCAGCTGCGCGGCATCGCCGGCATGGCGGAGGATTTGGCGGAGGGCAGAGGCAAATGAGGCAGGACCACATCAGGAATTTTTCGATAATAGCCCACATAGACCACGGCAAGAGCACGCTCTCCGACCGGCTGATAGAGCTGTGCGGGGCCGTCGAGGCCCGCGAGATGGAGAGCCAGATCCTCGACAACATGGACCTCGAGCGCGAGCGCGGCATCACGATAAAGGCCCGCGCCGTCGGCCTCACGTACAAGGCCGGAGACGGCGGGGAGTATACGCTCAACCTCATCGACACGCCGGGCCACGTCGACTTCAACTACGAGGTCAGCCGCTCGCTGGCCGCCTGCGAGGGCGCGCTGCTGGTCGTGGACGCGAGCCAGGGCGTGGAGGCGCAGACGCTTGCGAACACCTACCTCGCCATGAACCACGACCTCGAGATTCTGCCGGTCATAAACAAGATTGACCTCCCCGCCGCCGACCCCGCGCGCACCAAGACGGAGATTGAGGACATCATCGGCATCCCCGCCATGGACGCGCCGGAGATTTCCGCCAAGCAGGGCATCAACATCCCCGCCGTGCTCGAGGAGATAGTCCGCGGCGTCCCCGCGCCCAAGGGCGACCCGTCAGCCCCGCTCAAGGCCCTGGTGTTCGACAGCCAGTACGACTCCTTCCGCGGCGTCATCGTCTTTATGCGCCTCTTCGACGGGCGCATAAGGCCGGATATGGAGGTAAAGCTCATGGCCACGGGCGCGGTGTACAAGGTCGTCGAGGTCGGCCACATGCGCCCCACGCGGCTCGAGCCGTGCGGCGAGCTGGCCGCCGGCGACGTCGGCTACTTCACCGCCAGCATCAAGAATGTGGAGGACACCCGCGTCGGCGACACGGTCACGGAGGCCGCCCGGCCGACCGCCGAGCCGCTGCCCGGCTACAGCCCCGCGAGGCCCATGGTCTACTGCGGCATATACACCGAGGACGGCAGCAAGTACCCCGACCTGCGCGAGGCCCTCGAAAAGCTCAAGCTCAACGACGCCTCCCTCGCCTTTGAGCCGGAGAGCAGCGTCGCCCTCGGCTTCGGCTTCCGCTGCGGCTTCCTCGGGATGCTGCACATGGAGGTCACGCAGGAGCGGCTGGAGCGCGAGTTTGACCTCGACCTCGTCACCACCCTGCCCTCGGTCATATACGAGGTCACAAAGACGGACGGCGCGCTTGTCCGCGTGGACAACCCGCACAACTACCCCGACCCCGCGAGCATCGCCGAGGCGAAGGAGCCGTATGTCAACGCGACGATAATAACGCCGCAGGAGTTTGTCGGCAACATCATGCCCCTCTGCCAGGACCGCCGCGGCGAGTATAAGAACATGCAGTATCTCGACACCCGCCTCGTGGAGCTGCACTATCTCATGCCACTCGGCGAGATAATCTACGACTTCTTCGACACGCTCAAGGCGCGCACCAAGGGCTACGCCTCCCTCGACTATGAGTTCGCGGACTACCGGCCCAGCGAGCTGGTGAAGGTCGACCTGCTGTTGAACGGCGAGCAGGTGGACGCGCTTAGTTTTATCGCCCACAAGGACAAGGCCTACCCGCGCGCCCGCAAGCTCTGCGAAAAGCTCAAGGAGAATATCCCGCGCCAGCTCTTCGAGATACCGATTCAGGCCGCGATAGGCGGCAAGATAATCGCCCGCGAGACCGTCAAGGCCCTCAGGAAGGACGTCCTCGCCAAGTGCTACGGCGGCGATATCACGAGGAAGAAGAAGCTCCTCGAAAAGCAGAAGGAGGGCAAAAAGAAAATGCGCCAGCTCGGCACCGTCTCGATACCGACAGAGGCGTTCCTCAGCGTGCTCAAGCTGGACGAGTGAGGGGATGAACTCGGCGCGGGCCGATGCTCGCCCCGCTCCCCCTGTAGGGCGCACCGTCCCCGGTGCGCCGTACGCCGTCCCCGGTGCGCCGTACACCGTCCCCGGTGCGGACCCCCTACGGCCTTGCTCCGCCCGGCTGTTTCCCCTTGCAGGGGAGGCGAGAGGGGGCGGGTTTCGTCCCCGCCGCAGCATATTCGCGCCGGCGCGGCTGAGATTGGAGGCGTAACGTGGGCAATTACTCTCAGATATATTCCCGGCTCCACTCCGTGGACGGCGTCGGTGGCCTTGCGCATTTTACCGCGCTCGCCGGGGCTGAATACGGCGGGCGGGCCGTTCGGCTCCTGGTCATAGGCCGCGCAGCAAACGGCTGGACGCAGCTGCCCGTGGGCAGCGCGAGGGAGTTCGGCGAAGCGGCGGAGGCGGCCTTCCGCACAAGCGGCTTCAGCTGGGTCGGGTGCGAAAACGGCCGGCTCTATTCCCTGCACGGCGCGGGCAGGCGCTATTGGCTGAGCCGCAGCGCGTTCTGGCGCGCCGCGCGGCGTGTGCTCTACGGGCTTGACGGCGGCCGCCTGCCGGAGCGCTGGGTGGAGCGCGTCGCGTGGAGCAACCTCTACAAGCTCTCGCCCCTCGGCTCGGGCAACCCCTCGAACCGTCTCTGCGCGGCTCAGATAGGGCCGTGCCGGGAGCTGCTGCGCGAGGAAATGCTCGCGCTCCGGCCCACGCACATACTGATGCCCGTGGGCCTCGGCTGGTTTCGCGGGGACGGGAGATACGACTTCTCGCGCCTTTTCGAGGCCGTGACGCCGGGCGCGGGCGCCGTCGAGGCCACGGCGCGCTTCCGGCTGCCGGACGGGACAGCGGCCCCCGCGCTTATCACCTGCCGCCCGGAATTCCGCAATGAGGACGGCTTTGCACGGGACGTGCTGGAAGCCTTTAAAGGCCTATGACAACGCCGCCGCGTCCGCGCGGCGCAAAAGACAACCACCTCAGCTGGAAAGGAGCGCAAAATGACTATCACCTTCCTAGGCGCCGCGCACGAGGTCACGGGGAGCTGCACCTACATAGAGTGCGGCGCGACCCGGTTTATCGTCGACTGCGGCATGGAGCAGGGGCGCGACATGTTCGTGAACCAGCGCCTGCCGGTCGCGCCCGGCACGGTCGATTTCGCCCTGCTGACCCACGCGCACATCGACCACAGCGGCCTGCTGCCGCTCCTCGCCAAGAACGGCTTCGCGGGGCCGGTCTACGCCACGGCGGCCACCTGCTCGCTCGCGGACACAATGCTGCGCGACAGCGCGCACATCCAGATGAGAGAGGCCGAGTACAAGACCCGCAAGGCCAGGCGCGCCGGCGGCGAGGAGGCCGAACCCCTCTACGACACCGAGGACGTCGCCGCGCTCACGAAGAACCTGCGCCAGTGCGGCTACGGCGAGGTGGTACAGGTCGCGGAGGGCGTCGCGATACGCTTCACCGACGTGGGCCATCTGCTTGGCAGCGCCTGCATCGAGGTCTGGCTGAGCGAGGGCGGCGTAAAGAGGAAAATCGTCTTTTCCGGCGACGTGGGCAACACGAACCAGCCCATACTGCGCGACCCGCAGGCCGTCTCCGGCGCGGATTACGTCGTGGTCGAGAGCACCTACGGCGACCGCCTGCACGAGAAGGCGCGCACGGACTATGTCTCCGAGCTTGCGGCGGTCATACAGCGCACGCTCGACCGCGGCGGCAACGTCGTGATACCCTCCTTCGCCGTAGGCCGCACGCAGGAAATGCTGTACTTCATCCGCGAGATAAAGGAGCGCGGCCTCGTCACCGGCCACCCGGGCTTCAAGGTCTACGTGGACAGCCCCCTGGCGGTGGAGGCCACGAGCGTATTCTTGCAGTGCGACACGTCCTTCCTCGACGCCGAGGCGCGCGCCGTGCTCGCGCGCGGCGTGAACCCGCTGGCCTTCGACGGCCTCGAGGTCAGCGTCAGCGCCGCCGAGTCCAAGGCGATAAACGAAAGCCCGGAGCCGAAGGTGATAATCTCCGCATCCGGCATGTGCGACGCGGGCCGTATCCGCCACCACCTGAAGCACAACCTCTGGCGGAGGGAATCCCTTGTGCTCTTCGTCGGCTACCAGGCCGAGGGTACGCTGGGCCGCCTGCTCAACGACGGCGCGGACTCCGTCAAGCTCTTCGGCGAGACGATAGCCGTCCGCGCGGAGATACGCGTCCTGCCCGGCGTCTCCGGCCACGCCGACCGCGACGGCCTGCTCGCCTGGATGCGCGGCTTTAAGGAGCAGCCGCCCAGGCAGGTCTTTGTCAACCACGGCGACGACGGCGTCTGCGACGCCTTTGCCGCCGCGCTGAAGTCGGAGCTGGGATACGAGGCCACGGCCCCCTACTCCGGCACGGTCTACGACCTCGCCGCAGGCGAGTTCGTCAAGCTCACCGAGGGCGTGCCGGTGGAGCGCGAGGGCGAGCGCAGGCGGAACAAGTTCTTCGACGCCTTCGTCAAAGCGGCGGAGCGCCTGCTCGCCGCGGCGAAGTCCGCCGAGGGCTGTCCCAACCGCGAGCTGCGCCGTTGGACGGAGCGCATAGAGGCGCTGATACGCGATATAACCGACTGAGCGGCGCGCCGCCCATTGAAGGGAGTTTTCAGATGCCAGGCAGCAACGGACCCGCCCGGAGGAGGATCCTGGGCGCGGATATAGGCACGCTGGGCCGCGAGGAGCTTGTCACCCTCGCCCGCGCGGTCTGCGGCCAGGCCGCGGCCTACGCGGGAGGCCACGGCAACATACACCCCGAGAACATATTCATGTCCGCCGACGGCTCGCCCTGGCTGGGCGGCCGGGCGGAGCACGCGCCCGGCGAGTGGATGACGGACGAGCTGGAATATATGGCGCCCGAGCTGTTCTGGTCCGGCGCGCTCAGCCCCGCCGCGGACGTCTACAGCGTGGGCCTGCTGCTCTACGCGGGCGTGACCCGCGGGCGGCTGCCCTTCTTCCCCTGCGCGGCTGAGGATATGACCAACGAGCAGCGCGCCGCCGCGCTGCGCCGCAGAATGAACGGCGAGGCCGCGCCCGTACCCACCATCGCCGGGGAGAAGCTGGGCGCGGTGCTGCGCAAGGCCCTGGCCTTCGAGGCCGGCGCGCGCTACCGGGACACCATCGAGCTGTCCATGGCCCTCGAGAGCTGCGTCGGGGAGGGCGACGCCGCCGCGCGCGCCATCTTCGGCAAGAGCGAGCGGGAGCTGAGCGAGGTGGAGCGCACCATGGCCGCCATCCTCGCGTCCTACGGCGCGGAGGAGGCCGCCGGAGGCCCGGAGGCCGAGCCGCAGCCCGTCAGGCCGCCCGAACGGCCCTTTGTCCCGCCGGAGGAGCGGCCTCCCGTCGAAGAGCTGTTCGGCCCCGCCCCCGGCGCTTTGGAGGAGTCCCCCGCACCGGAGGAGGACGCCCCCGGCGCTTTGGAGGAGCCTCCCGGGCCGGAGGAGGCCGCCTCCGGCGCTTTGGCTGCGCCTCCCGCACCGGAGGAGGCCGCCCCCGGCGCTTCGGAGGAGCCTCCCGGGCCGGAGGAGGCCGTCCCCGGCGCTTCGGATGAGTCCCCCGCGCCGCCCGTATCCGGCTCCGGCGGAGGAACGGACGGGCCGCCGCGCAGCGTATTCTGGCTGGTGGCCGGGCTGTGCGTCCTGGCCGCCGCTGCCGCGCTGCTGATGAACTTCCTGCTGCCGCGCGCCTACCCCGCCGAACCTGTGCCGCCTCCTACGCCACTTGCGGCGAGCGAATCGCCCGAGGCGGCGGAGACGCCCTCGCCCACGCCGTCCGCCGCGCCCAGCCCCACGCCGGAGCCTGAACCGGAGTACGGCTTCTACCGCGAGGACATAAGCTGGA
>CALWYT010000147.1 GCA_944385835.1 uncultured Oscillospiraceae bacterium
AGCTTCTCCGCCAGCGCCTGGACGCTCAGCTGTCCGTTCTTTCGGGACAGCTGGTCGATCAGCTGCAGGGCCTTTCCCACCGAGGCGATGTTGTAGTCTGTTTTCTTCACACAGCTTCACCTCAAACCAGCTATGATATACAAAAATCTTACCATCTGCGGCGTGTTTTTGCAAGAAAGTGTCAGTGTCTTTTGAAATTTTTTGCGCTGTGCGCAAAAAACTGTCCCTACAGAAGAATCCTTCGTGCAATTCTTCCAAAGCAATTTACATTTGGCAAAAAATATAATAGTTTTATTCCTGAAGAAGCCAATCTTGGAGAAATTCCACAGATTGGCGATCAGGAAAACTTCTTTTCCGCTGAATGAATTTGAGGAGGGAACCAACCATGATCAGCGATCAAGTGACAAAAGGGGCGGATCGGGCGCCCCACAGATCCCTGTTTTACGCCGCCGGTTTTACCGATGAGGAACTTCAAAAGCCCCTGATCGGTGTGGTGTCCGCCCAGAGCGACATCATTCCCGGCCACACCCATCTCAGCAAGCTGGCCGACGCTGTCAAGGCCGGCGTCTATGCCGCCGGTGGCACGCCGGTGGTGGTGCCCGCCATCGGCGTGTGCGATGGCATCGTCATGGGCCATCGGGGGATGCACTACTCTCTGGCCTCCCGGGAGCTGATTGCCGACTCCGTGGAGACCCTGGCCGCCGCTCACTGCTTCGACGGCCTGGTGCTGATCCCCAACTGCGACAAGATCGTCCCCGGTATGGTGATGGCCGCCCTGCGGCTGAACATCCCGGCCATCGTCTGTTCTGGCGGCCCCATGCTGGCGGGCAGGGTTAACGGGAAGAAGACCAGCCTCTCCCAGATGTTCGAGGCGGTGGGGGCCTACAAGGCCGGCATCATCGACGAGGAGGGCCTGCAGAAGTGTGAACAGTCCAGCTGTCCCTCCTGCGGCTCCTGCTCCGGTATGTTCACCGCCAACTCCATGAACTGCCTGTCCGAGGCCCTGGGCATGGCCCTGCCCGGCAACGGCACCATCCCCAGCTACTACGGCGAGCGTCTCGCCCTGGCCAAGCGCGCCGGTATGCGCGTCGTCAAGCTGGTCGAGGAGAACCTGCGCCCCCGCGACATCATGACCGAGGCGGCCTTCGCCAACGCCATCCATGTCGATATGGCCATCGCCGGCTCCACCAACACCACGCTGCACCTGCCCGCCATCGCCAATGAGCTGGGCATCCCCCTGCCGCTCAAGAAGTTCGACGAGATAAGCAAGACCACCCCGAACCTCTGCCACATCAGCCCGAACGGCGTCCACCACATGGACGACCTCTACCGCGCCGGCGGCATCTACGCCGTCATGCACGAGCTGAACAAGAAGGAGGGTATGCTGGATACCAGCGTCATGACCGTCGCCGGCAAGACCCTGGGCGAGCTGCTGCCCGGCCACGACGTCCGCGACTACAAGGTCATCCGTCCCATCGACGATCCCTACAGCGTCCAGGGCGGCCTGGCCGTGCTGTTCGGCAACCTGGCCCCGATGGGCTGCGTCGTCAAGGCGGCCGCCGTCGCCGAGAAGATGATGAAGCACACCGGCCGCGCCCGCGTCTTCTACTACATGGAGGACGCCACCCAGGCCATCCTCGACGGCAAGATCGTCCCGGGCGACATGGTCGTCATCAAGTGCGAAGGCCCCAAGGGCGGCCCCGGTATGCGCGAGATGCTCTCTCCCACCGCGGCCATCGTCGGCAAGGGCCTTGGCGAGACCGTCTCCCTGCTGACTGACGGACGCTTCTCCGGCGCCACCCGCGGCGCGGCCATCGGCCACGTCTCGCCCGAGGCCATGGAAGGCGGCGTGTTCGCCGTGATCGAGGACGGCGACACCATCACCGTCGACATCCCGAACCGCACCATCACCCTCAACGTGGACGACGAGACGCTGGCGAAGCGCCAGGCCGAGTGGAAGCGTCCTCCGCTGAAGGTCAAGAGCGGCTATCTGGTCAAGTACTGCAACAGCGTGTCCTCCGCCGCGAACGGCGCCGTGACCACTACTTACTGCGAAGGCGCGTTCTGAGCCTCCGACTGGAATTCTTAAGATAGGGGATAATTATCATGAAAATCGCACTCGTAGGCTGCGGCGCCGCCGGCAGCGTGTTCGCCGGATACCTCCGCAAGGGCGGGGCCGACATCACGCTGGTGGATATGTACAAGGAGCACATGGACAAGATAGCGAAGGACGGACTGGACTTCATCATCTATCCTGACACCCTATACCACCTCGACGGCTTCAAGACTGCCTACAACGCCGAGAATATCGGCACTATGGACATCGTCATCTTCATAACCAAGGCCACCCAGCTCGACGGCGCCGTCCAGACCGCCATGCCCTGCATCGGCGACAAGACCGTCGTCTGCTCCCTCATCAACGGCCTGGGCAACGACGACATCCTGCTCAAGTACTTCCCCGGCAACCGCATCCTGGTCGGCTCCGGCGCCCTGGGTACCGCTCTGCGCGGCCCCGGCTGCTGCGTGAGCACCGAGGTCGAGGGCAACCTCGTCCACTTCGGCGCCATCGAGAACGGCCCGCTGACCGACGCGGCCGGCAAGCACCTCGAGGACCTCTTCAACGCTGGCGGCTGCCGCGCCAGCTTCAACGAGGACGACCGTCCGAACATCTGGAAGAAGGTCATCATCAACTGCACCGTCAACACGGTCTGCGCCCTTCTCCGCCTGAAGATTTTCGAGGTCGCCGAGGACCCGAACGGCATGGAGCTGTTCCGCGGCGTCGTGCGCGAGGCCTGCGCCATCGCCACCGCCAAGGGCGTCCCGTTTGACCCCGTGGAGTTCGAGAACACCCACCTCAAGAACTTCATCGACAACATGGGCGACTACTATCCCTCCATGGCTCAGGATATGCTCATGAACCACCGCCAGACCGAGATCGACGTCCTCAACGGCAAGCTCAGCGAGTACGGCAAGCAGTTCGGCATCCCGACGCCTGTCAACGACCTGCTGACGGTCATGGTCAAGGCCATCCAGGCCAACTACGACAAGCAGTACATCAAGTAATCCACCCGAACGAGGGGCCGGCCGCGCTGCCGGCCCCTTTTTGCGCGGCCGGTGGCGGAGGCTGCGCATGGGCGGAAATTGCCCCGCGCCTGTTTCCAAGCGCGGGGCTTTGTGCTATACTGCATAGGACGATAATAAACGGAGGGATGGATATGAGCGTACTGGACGGCAGGCTTGAGCGCGCGGTTATCGAGGCCGTAAAGGGCGCGGGGGAGCTGCTGCTGGGCATGGACGCGGTGCATGAGATACGCGCCAAGAACCGCACCGACTTCGTAACCGACGTGGATATGGCGGTACAGGCGCGCCTGAGCCGCGAACTGGCCTCGCTCGCGCCGGAGGTGCAGTTCATGGGCGAGGAGCGCGACAACTCCGACATCGACCCGGCGCGACCGTTCTGGATACTTGACCCGGTGGACGGCACGACTAACCTCATCCGCCGCCTGCGCCGCAGCGCTGTCTCACTGGCCCTGGCCGAGCGCGGGCGCACGGTCCTGGGAGTGGTGTACAACCCCTACGCGCCGGAGCTGTACACGGCGCGCAGGGGAGGGGGAGCGTACCTCAACGGGCGGCGAATCGCCGTCAGCGGCGTCGAGGCCCTGTCCGAGGGCCTGGTCAGCGCCGGCACCGCGCCCGGCCACCGCGAATGGGCGGACACGGTTTTCCGCGAGATGCGCTCGCTGTTCGACACCTGCCTCGACATACGCCGCGGGGGCTGCGCCAGCATCGACCTCTGCGACGTCGCCTGCGGGCGGGTGGACGCCTATGTGGAGCGCTACCTCTGCCCCTGGGACTACGCCGCGGGCGCGCTGATAGTGGAGGAGGCCGGCGGCCGCGTCACGGATTTCTCAGGCGGCGCGCTGAGCCTTACGGAGGGCGGCGGCGTGGTCTCCAGCAACGGCGCCGTACACCGGGAGCTGCTCGCGCTCATGTCGCGGGCCGAATAAGCAGCAAAAATCCCCCGGCAGTGCCGGGGGATTTCCTTTTCGCCGGCTCAGCCGGCGAGGGGGTAGAAGATGGGCGTGAGCAGTATGACCGCGGCGCAGGCCATTATGTTGTAGGGCAGGCCCACGTGGACGTAGTCCTTGAAGCGGTAGCCCGCCTGCATGGTCATCGTGATGACGGAGGCGCCTATCGGCGTGCTGAAGGGCATATTCGCGCCCCAGATGACGCCGATGATAAAGGGCAGGGTGTTGAAGCCCATGGCGTTGGCCGTGGCTATGGCGATGGGCGTGAGCACCATGGCGGTCGAGATGTTCGGCATGATGTTCGTCATCACCGTGGACAGCACGACGAACATTGCGAAGTAGAGCATCGGCGGCGCGCCCTCGCCTATGACCGACACAAGCCAGCTCGCGGCCAGGTCGCAGGCCCCGCTGTTCTGCACGCCGGCCGCAAGCCCGACGCCGCCGGCTATGACGGCCAGGGTGTTCCAGTCCGTGGTCGCCCACATACGCTTGACGCTTATGCTGCGGCAGAGCACCACGAGCACCGCGCCGAGTATGCCTATAACAGCGATGTTGAGCGCCTCGAGCGCTGTGAGCACAATGCAGATGATGAGCACGAAGAGGGGCAGCCAGGTCTTGATGAAGCCGCCGCCGCTCTTTTTCTCCGCCTCGGGGGCCGGCTCGGCCTCCGTCTCCTGGAAGTCGAAGTACTTGAGCTGGCGCTTATAGCCGAAGGTGGCGTAGTAGACGACCAGCAGCGCGACGACGCCGAGGCCCGGCCCCATGAAGCAGAACATACTCAGCTGCTCGACGCCCAGGTCGGGCAGTATCGCGTTTATGCCCAGCTGCGTAGTGGAGCCTATCAGCGTGCAGCCGCCGCCCGCGACGGCTGCGAAGCCCATGGCCATGTAGGTGTTCTTGCGGCTGATCTTGCCGCCGCTGCTGGCGGCCATCGCAGCGGAGATGCTCATGAAGATGATCACGACGCTGGTGTTGCTGAGGAACATGGAGAACACGCTGGCCACGATGATGAGTATGACCAGCGTCCAGCGCTCGCTGAGCTTGACGCGGGAGAGTATGGCCTTGCCCAGCAGCATCGTGCTGCCCGTCTCGGACATGGCCGCGCCTACAACGCCGAGGCCAAAGCAGAACACGGTGACGGTGTTGGAGAAGCCGCTGGCGAATTCGGTAGGGGAGATGATGCCCACGAGGCACATGGCCAGGGAGGACATGAGCGCCGTTATGGGCGTGGGTACATAGCTCGTGGCAAAAAGCACAAGCGTGATAAGCAGTATGATAAGGGCGATGACAGCTTCCATTTGGCTCACCTCATGTTATTTCTTCCGGCTCTCTTCCTGAACCGGCGCTTACAGCTTGACGCCGTACTTTTCGACTATATCCCAGTTGACCTCCACGCCCATGCCCGGGCCGTCCGGCAGCAGCATACGGCCGTCCTCTATGCGCAGGCCGCCGCCGAGCAGCATACTGTCAGGGTACATCCCCTTGGCGAAGTAGGCTATCTCGCAGGGCAGGCTGACCTGCTTGAAGGCGGCGGCAAACTGCAGGCAGGCCGCGCAGCCCAGATCCATCTCGCCCTGGGTGCTGACCTGGGCGGGGATGTCCGCGCTCTCGGCCATGTATACCTGCTTGCGCGTGAGGGTGAAGCCCGTGCGCGGGATTTTCACGCCCAGCCGGCGCACGGCGCCCAGGCGCATCTGCCTCGCGGTGTCCGGGACGGTGAAGGTGCTCTCGTCGGAGAGCAGGGCGATCTCCGGGCAGCGGTGGGTGAACTCCACGCGCGCCTCGTCGTCCCAGACAGGCACAGGCTCCTCGATGGAGTTCACGACGCCGCGCAGCTCGTTGCTGACCTTGACAAGCTCCTCGCGCGAGTAGCGCTGGTTGGGGTCTATGTTCAGCTGCACGTCGGGCGGGCAGATGGAGCGCAGCTTCTGCGCCAGGCGTATGTCCTGCTCGAAGTGTCCGGCCTTGATTTTGAAGGCCTTGTAGCCCTCGTCGATCTTCTGCTTCGTCTCGCGCAGGATCTTCTCCTCCTCGAACCAGGTGCCGCCGGAGACCCAGCAGAGCGGGACCTCCCGCCGGTACGGCCCGCCGAGCATCTCGGCGCAGGATACGCCCATCAGCCGGGCGTTGAGGTCGTTCACTGCCACGTCTATGGAGCCTTTCGCGCCGTAGTTGAAGGGCAGCTCGTTCATCTGCTCCCATATGGCCTCGAGGTTGAAGGAGTCAAGGCCTATCAGGCTGGGGATGACTATGTCCTTGAGAGCATGGTAGATGGATTCCTGCGTCTCGCCGTAGATGCCGGGACGGGGTATGGCCTCCGTCACGCCATAGACTCCGTTCTCGGCTATGACCTTGACGACTATGTGCCGGGCGAGGCTCACGCGGCCGTTGGCCCAGTGCGTCTCATAGGTCTGCGGCATAGCGATGGGGAAGAGCTGTATGTCTTTGATTTTCAACGTATTCCCTCCTGTGTGCGCCCGCTTGCGCTGCGGCGCTTCCGTCTCAAATCTCGGCGGCCAGCTCCTCGAAGAGGGAGGCCACAATTTCGGGCGCTTCCAGAATGATGAAATGCCCATAGCCGGGTATGGGCCGCCACAGCACCTTTTTGGCGTTTACCAGCCCGTCCATGGCCGTGCGCGCGTAGTGCTCCGGGACGTTCCAGTCATCCTCGCCGCGTATGACCATGACAGGGCAGGTGATTTTGCCCAGCTCGGCCGTGACGTCGTAGTTGTTGTAGATGCCGAGGTCGCCCTTCTTTGCGACGCCGCACTCCTGGCGCACGCCCCACATGATGAAGTCCGCCGCCTCCGGCGGGCAGCTGCGGCCTATCAGGCTCTCGGTAAAATCGAGATGCGAGTGCTGGCAGCTCACGTATGGGTTGTCCAGCAGGTCGACGGTGGTGCTGTACGCCGTGTTCATGGCCTTTATCTTCGCCGAACCCTGCATGGAGACTATGCCCGCCACGGGGTAGTTCTCGGCTATGTGATAGACCATGTTGCCGCCGACGGAGCAGCCGGCCACTATGGGCTTCTCTATGCCCATGGCCTGTATGAAGGCCCAGACGAAGGCGCTGTAGTCCTCGTATCTGTCTATGGCCCTGTTGCCGGGCAGGGGCCAGCTCTTGCCGTGGGCCGGCATATCGAAGGCTATGACCTCGAATTTCCCGGACAGCAGTTCCATTATGCCGTGATACTGGCGCGTGTCCCGACCCGCGGTGTGCAGGCAGACGAAGCTGCCCTTTTCGGACTTTGGGCCGTTGTTCGTCTCATAGTAGGTCTTGACGCCGTTGACCGATATATATCCGCCTGTAATCGCCATAACTTGACTCCTTTCCGCCCGGCGCTCAGCCGTCCTGCATGACGCGGGCGATGATGCGCATCATCTGCGCTACGACGGTGTTGTTCTGCCTGTTTGCGAGGGCGCTGCCCAGGTTCTCGAAGCAGAGCGGGTTGTGCTTGATGCTTGTGGCCAGCTGGAAGTTGCGGTGGCGGAAGAAGTCCTCCCACTGCTCGGACGAGCCTTTTATGCCCACGTAGCAGCCGGAGGCCGGCTTGCCCATGTATACGTCTATGACGGCGCCCTTATAGAGGTACAGGCTGTAGGGGACGCCGTCGAAGATGAAGGTCATATCCCCGGTGAAGAAGCGGCCGTCGTAGCGCTCCCTGAACAGCTCGGCCTCCGGGCCGTTCACGCGCCGCTGTACCTCCTTGAACTTTTCCAAGCGTTCGAGATCGGTCATTGTCTCAGCCTCCTGAATATTTTAGAGGGTTTATAACGGGCAGGACCCTAAGCGCGTCACGCGCCGCGTTTGAGCAGGGCGATGAGTTCGTCGCAGACGGCGTCCATGTCGGCGACGATGCCGTAGTCGCAATAGTTGAAGATGGGGGCGTCGGGGTCCGTGTTCACGGCTATGAAGGTCCCGGCGTCTATGCCAGTGACGTGGTTCACCGCGCCGGAGACACCGAAGCCAAGGTACAGCTTCGGCTTTATCATCACGCCAGACTGGCCCACCTGCAGCTTGTTCGAGAGCAGCTCCCGGTCTGCCACGGGCCGCGTGCAGGCCAGCTTGCCGCCCAGCAGCGCCGCCAGCTCCCGGTACTTCGGCAGGCTCTCGTCCTTTACGCCGTTGCCCACGCACACTATCGTCTCGCTGTCCGAAATGTCCAGCTCCGCGTCACGCTCGTCAGCCTTGTAGTCCAGAAGCCGCGTGCGTATCTCCTCCGCTGGGCAGGGCAGCGTCTCGTTTATCACCTCGACCACTTCGCGCCGCCCCGTCGGGGCGTGCTTGAACGTCCCGGGACGGATCGTCCCCACCTGCGGGCGCAGCTCGGGGATGGTTATCACAGCCATTATCTTGCCGCCCGCCGCCGGCTCCACAAACTCTATGTCCCGGCTCTCCGGGTTGTAGATCAGCTCCGTCGCGTCGCTCGTACAGCCGGTCTCCAGCCGCGCCGCAAACCGCGGCGCAAAGTCGCGCCCGTTCGCCGTCGCGCCCACGAACACCGCTGACGGCCGGTATTTCCGGCACAGCTCCGTGAACAGCCGCGTATACGCCTCCGTGCTGTAGCGCTCATACCCGGACCCGCTCACCAGCAGCAGCCCGTCCACGCCGCACTCCTTTACCTGCGCCAGCTCGCTCTCAGGCACGGCGCCCGCCGCCACGCCTATCAGACGCTCGCCGCTCTCGTCGCACAGCCGCCGCGCTTCGCAGCACAGCTCCAGCGACACCGGGTGGAGCTTCCCGCCGTTTACCTCCAGGTACACCCACATGTCCCTGTATTCGCTCTTGCCCATGCCTCACTCCCCCTTTATCAGCGAGTACAGCTTCGCCACGCTCGCCTCTATGCTGCCTTCGTCTATGATCTCCCCGCGTTCCGGCAGCTCCGGCGGGAACATGCGCGGCACCTTCGTCGGAGACCCCGGGTCGCCTATACGGCCCAGGTCCAGTCCCGGGATATCCGCGCTGCTCACTGTCTTTATCTCCGCCTTCTTCGCGCGCAGCTTCCCCTTCAGGTTTGGGATGCGCGCGGGGTAGTTCTTCTTCTCTATCGTCAGCAGGCAGGGCAGCTCGGCCTCCAGCGTCTCCACGCCGCCGTCCACTTCGCGCTGCGCGCGGATAACCCTCGCCGCCTCGTCCACCTGCTCTATCTTCAGCGTACCTGTCACCTGCGCCGCGCCGAAGCGCTCCGCAAGCTGCGCGCCCATCTGGCCCGTCGCCCCGTCCAGGCTCTCCTTACCGCAGAAGATAAGGTCGTACTCCCCGTCCAGCTGCGCCGCCATTGCTATCGAGTAGCTCGTCGCCAGCGTGTCCGCGTTCCCAAACGCCCGGTCTGTCACCAGCACAGCCCTGTCCGCCCCGGCGGCCAGGCACTCCCGCAGCGCGCTCTCTGCTGCCGGCGGCCCCATCGTGATCAGCGTCACCTCGCCGCCGTATTCCTCCTTCACGCTCAGCGCCGCCGAAAGCGCGTTCGCGTCCAGCGGGTTCAGTATGGCCGGCACTCCCTCGCGGATCAGGTTGCCCGTCTCCGGGTCCATCCGCAGCTGGTCCACGTCCGGCACCTGCTTCACGCATACCAGTATCCGCAGCATCTCAGCGCACCGCCTTCCCGGGGTTCAGTATCCCTGCCGGGTCCAGCTCCGCCTTCAGAGCCGCATACCGCTCGCGCCGCTCCGCCGCGACGTACTCCTGCTTCGTGCAGCCCACGCCGTACTCGCCCGCTGCTTCGCCGCCCAGGCGCACGCTCTCCGCGTACAGCGCCTTCACAAACGCCTCCGACTGCGGCGCATACTCGCTCCGCGCCTGCTCCGACACCGCGTAGGCGTGGACGCCTCCGCTGCCCAGGTGCGCGCAGAACATCGGCTTTACGCCCAGCTCCTCGCCCACGCCGCGCGCGTACTCCATGTACTCCCACACGCGCTGCGCCGGTACGCTCACGTTCGCCTCGCAGCTGCTCTTCGCGCCCTCCACCGAGCTGTGGAAGGCCTCGTACGCCGCCATGAACTCTCGCTTCATCGTAGGCGTGTCGCCCACAAGGATGTCCAGGCACTCCAGCTCCTCCGCAAGCTCCGCCAGCGTCTCCATCTGCTCCATAACGGCGTCCTCGTCCGCGCCCTCCAGCGTCAGCATAAGCGTAGCCGCCACGCGCTCGCCGTCCAGCTCCACCGGGAACACCGCGTTCCCCGTGACGCTCCCGGAGTACTCCACCAGCGCGGTGTCCAGGTACTCCGCCATCGCCGGCGCGTAGCCCTCGGCTATTATCCGCCCCGCCGCAGCCGCGCAGCTCTCGCCGTCCGCAAACGGCAGCAGCAGTATCGCGTCGCTCCCGGCAGGCTCCTCCAGCCGCAGCGTCAGCTCGGTCACCACGCCCAGCGTTCCCTCGCCGCCGATGACCCCAGCGTACTCCGGCCTGTCCTTCAGCCGCACTATCTCGCCGCTTGCCAGCACTATCTCCGCGTCCAGCACGTAATCCGACGTCGTCCCGTACTTCAGCGCGCCCGGGCCGCCCGCGTCCGTAGCCGCGTTGCCGCCTATCGTCGCCGTCTTTTCGCCCGGGTCCGGCGGGTAGCGCAGCCCGTGCCGCTCCGCCTCAGCCTTCACGTCCTGCAGCAGCGCGCCCGGCTGCACGCGCATCGTGCGCGCGGCCTCGTCCACCTCCAGGATGCCGTTCAGCTTCGCCAGCGACAGCACCACGCCGCCGTTCACTGGCACGCAGCCGCCCGCCTGGCCGGTGCCGGCCCCGCGTGGCGTCACCGCCACCCCGGCCGCGGCGCAGGCGCCCAGCAGCTTCGATACCTCCGCCGCGCTCGTCGCCTCCACCACTGCCTCCGGCATCCTCGCCGCGCCGCTCTCATCCCGTCCGTAGTCGGAGGGGATGTCCGGCGGGAGAATAACTTTTAATCCCTCAAGCGAGGGCAGAACCTGTTCAATAGACAATCTGTCGCACCTCTTTTCCTGATTCTCAGACCAGCTTCCGGCGCTCAGGACGGTAAAGCGTCACCGCCGGGTTGTTGCTAGTCAGCCTGTCTTTGTTTATCATTATCGTACAGAGCGCCTTGCTGGCGCGCATGAACAGTGCGTCGGAGCCGGCGCAAAGCCCTATCATGATGTTGAAGTCCGTCCCGGCCTGGTTCAGCACCTCCGCCTGGCCAAGCGGGTTGCACATCACGCGGCCGTTCGCCTCGCCGCGGAGCGTTTCGCCCTCGTCGAGCCGGCCGACCTTGCAGATGACAGAGACGACCTCGAAGCCGTTGATGCGCAGGATGCGCGCGTAAAGCGCGGCCTCCTCGGCCATGTCGGCGCAGTAGGCAAGGCCCAGCTTCTTCGCGCCTATGCGCCGGGCGAACTCCATCGTCTCCTCGACGCGGGCCATCTGTCCGTAGTACTCGCCCTCGACCTCCACGGAGCAGACGGAGCACTTGGCTATCTGCTCGCCTTCAAAGTATTCGGGGAGCACGGAGTCCAGCTTGCCCTCAGGCAGCTTCTTTGTGAGGCAGAAATCCGGGTAATCCGTCCTGCCGAAGCGGCAGGCGGTGACGGCGCAGTCCACGCAGGAGAGGGGGTACTTTTCCTCGCTCTTGCTCATTTCCCCACCTCCGCGCCGCCGGAGAGGAACTCGCGGGCAGAATCGGTACCCTGCGGCTCCAGAAGGTGCTTATAGTAGCTGTGTACCGTATAGAGCGCCGCGACGGGATTGTTGCCCAGCACGCGGTCCTTGACCACCAGCGAGGTGCAGAGCGCCTCGCTGTGGCGGATGAAAAGGCTGTCGTGGCCGACGCAGAGGCCCATGATCACGTTCAGCTCGGTCCCGGCCTCGTTGAGCAGCTCGGCCTGGAGCACCGGGTTGCACATTATGCGCCCCGTGCGGAAGCCCGCCAGCTGTTCCTCGCTGATGCCCAGGCGCGTCTTGTCGGCGGAACCCACCTTGCAGCAGACGCCGTATACGTCGAAGCCCTTCTTGCGCAGGATTTTGGCCAGGGTGCGGCTCTCGCTCAGCAGGCCGACGCAGGTGGCTATGCCAATCTTCTTCGCGCCTATGCGGCTTGCGAACTCTATGACGTCCTCAACCCGGGTGTGCTGGCCGTAGAACAGGCCGTCCGCCTCGGCGGAGGCGATCGCGGCGCGCTGTATCTGCTCGTCGGCGGTATACTTCGCGCGCATCTCGTCAAGCTCGGCTTCGCTGAGCGCAGTGGTCAGGCAGAAGTCGGGATTCTGGCCGTCCAGCTTCAGGCAGCTCTTCTTGGAGCAGTCCACGCAGGAATAATGTACGGTGCCGTAGTCAGTCATCATTGCCCTCCTTATTTGAGCAGCTTACGGTAGAAGGAGCCTGTCTCGTACAGCGCGCCGGCGCTGTTGTGCGCCAGGACGCGGTCCTTTGCGACCAGGGCCGTACACAGCCCGTCGCAGAAGCGGTAAAAGATGCTGTCGTGGCCGACGCAGAGGCCCATGAGTATGTTGAGGTCAGTACCCGCGCGGTTGAGCAGCATGGCCTGGCCTATCGGGTTGCACATGATCGGGCCGTTTTTGAACTGCGCCAGCTCCTCCGGCTTTAGGCCGGTATCCAGCTTGGAGAGGCTGCCCACCTTGCAGCAGACGCCGTAGACCTCGAAGCCGTTGGCGCGCAGTATCCGCGCGAAGGTGCGGCTCTCGCCAAGCAGGCCGGCGCAGGTGGCGACGCCCAGCTTCTTTGCGCCTATGCTCCGCGCGAAGGCCATCGTCTCCTCCACGCGGGTCATCGGCGCGTACTCGTCAAAGCAGGGCAGGGCAGGGCCGTCCTCCGCATCGGGGATTATGCCGCAGCCGGCCTCCTCCGCCGCGCAAACCGCGGCGGCGCGGCCCCTGAGAGGGCAGAAGCCGGGCAGCTCGCCGCCTCCGCCGCAGCAGGCGTCGGAACCGCAGTCAAGGCAGCTCTTGACAGCCGCGTCCGAACTTTCGCTCATAATGACCTCCTTTTTGCGCAGCGGCCGCGCTCAGGCGCGTATCCGCTTGATTTCCTCTATCAGAGCCGGTATAACGGCGTTCAGGTCGCCGACGACGCCGTACTTGGCAATCTCAAAGATCGGCGCCTCGGGGTCCTTGTTGATGGCTATCACGCAGTCGGAGTCCTCCATGCCGCAGGTGTGCTGCATGGCGCCCGAGATGCCGCAGGCGATGTAGAGCTTCGGCGCGATGGTCTTGCCGGTCTGGCCGACGAGGGCGCTGTTGGGCATCCAGTCGGCGTCTGTCACGGCGCGGCTGCACGCGACGGCCCCGCCGAGCAGCTCGGCCAGTTCGCGCAGCTGGCCGAAGCCCTCCGCGCTGCCGACGCCCCGGCCGCCGGCCACGACGACCTGCGCGTCCTCGATGCTCAGATCCCCGTCCCCGGCGGCGGGGACAAACTCGCGCAGCGCGCAGAGCGCGGCTATTTTGGAGAGGGAGCCGCCGGCCTCGACGGTCTCTACCGCCGGGCGCGCGCTGCCGCCGCGCTTGAAGGCGTTCTGCTTTGCCACGCCTATCTGCGGGCGGGCGCCGGAGCAGGTAGTCTCGGCCATATAGGCCCCGCCGAATACGGGCCGCGTCCAGACGATACTGTCGGAGCCGCTCGGTATCCGCGCGGCGGTGAAATCGGTGGTGATGCCGGTGCGCAGGCGGCAGGCCATGCGCGCGGCCAGCTCGCGGGAGAGGGGGGAGGCGCCGAAGAGCAGCGCGGCGGGTCGGCCGCCTTCCATCAGCTGCGAAAGCGCCGCGGCGTAGGTGTCGGTAGATACGCCGGAGAGCGCGCCGGAGATCAGCTTTACCACCCTGTCGGCCCCGCAGAGGGCGGCCTCGGCAGCCGCCGTGCCGTCGGCGCTGCCGGCCACGACGGCCACAGAAGCGCCGCCATAGGCGTCGGCCAGCTGCGCGGCCGTGTCGAGCAGCTCAATGCCGCAGGCGGCCAGGCCGTCGGGGGCGGTTTCTACAAAGACCCATATATCTTTAGCGTTTGCGTTCATGTTCCGGCCTCCTTATATCAGACTGTCGGCGGAGAGCCGCGCGGCAAGCTCCGCGGCGCTCTCCTCGTCCGTCTCGCACTTGATAAAGTCGCAGGAGCCGCTGCGCTCCGGGCGGTAGACGCGCAGCACCTTTGTCGCGCCGGCGGTGTCGGCGGCCAGGTCCTCCGGACCCAGCACGGGGATGAGGGCGCGGTTCGCGGCCAGCTTGCGCCGTATCGTGGGGAATTTGAAGCTGCCCTCGGGCTTCACGCAGCTGAGCACGCAGGGCGTGGGGGCCGATATAAGCTCATACCCGCCCTTGACCTCGCGTTTGGCTAGGACGGCGGGGCCGTCGCTCGATGCCTCGCTGCAGCCGCTGACCAGGGCGCGGCCAAGCTCCTCGGCCAGGCCGCCGGGTACGACGGAAGTCTCGCCGTCGGTGGAGGCCTTGCCGCAGAAGATGGCGTCAAAGACGCCCTCGTCCTGCTCTATCCTGCGCACGGCGGCGGCCAGGACGCGCGCGCTGGCGGGCGCGTCCAGCCCCGCGAAGGCGTCGCCGCTGACCAGGTAGGCCTTGTCGGCGGAGATGGACAGCGCCTCCTTGAGCACGGCCTTGGCCTCTGCGGGGCCGAGGCTCAGCGCGACCAGCTTCGAGCCGGGGCAGGCGTCGCAGAGCCGGGAGGCGGCCTCGAGGGCGTAGGAGTCAAAGACGTTGATTATGCGCTCCGTGCTGGAGCGGTCTATTCGCCCGGCGCCCTCGAGGTAATCGGGGCAGCCGCGCTCGGTGTCGGGCGTCTGCTTGATGCAAACGAGTATGTTCATATGCGTCCTCGCTTTCTTGCAATATGGTTTCCGGCGGGCCGTTCAGCCCTCCAGCTTTACAAAGAGGCTGGCGGCGTCGCGCCGGAGTATATTCTTCTGTACCTTGCCCATGTCGTTTTCGGGCAGCTTGTCCATTACGGCCCAATACCTCGGCTTCTTGAAGGAGGGCAGACGGCCGCGGCAATGCTCCAGCAGCTCGTCCGCGCTCAGCGTGCAGCCGGGCCTGAGCACGATGGCCGCGCCAACGGCCTCGTCAAATTTGGGGTCCGGGACGGCGACCACGGCGCAGTCCTTCACGGCGGGATGGGCGCGTATCGCCTGCTCGACCTCCTGGGCGTAGACGTTCTCGCCGCCGCTCTTTATCATGTCGCGCTTGCGGCCCATCATGTAGTAGTAGCCCTCCGCGTCGCGGTACATGAGGTCCTCCGTCCTGAACCAGCCGTCCTTCAGGCAGAGCGCCGTCCTCTCCGGCGCGTTCAGGTAGCCGTGGAACACCAGGGGGGAGCGGACGAAGGCCTCGCCCACTACGCCGTCGGGGACGGGACTGCCGCCCTCGTCGAGCAGGCGTATCTCGGCGACGCTGTTGACGCGGCCGACGGTGTTGTACAGGTTCTCGTTGGCGGCGAGCTGGGCGCGCGTCAGGATGGAGAAGGTGACGTTTGAAGCCTCCGTCGAACCCCAGGTCATGCGCAGCGCCGTGTTGGGAAAAATCTCGAAGATGTCGTTCATGCACTCGCGGCTGGCCTTGTTGGCCGTTATATGCACAAGCCGCACTGAACTCAGGTCGTGCCGGGATGCGTAGCCGGAGGCCTTGAGGCGCTGATAGCTGCGCGGCGGCACCAGCGCCACCTGAGTCGCGCGGTATCGCTCGATCTGCGCGCAGATTTTGTCGGGACAGAAGCTGTCCACCAGCACCAGCGTGCCGGCGAGCCTGGCCATCTTGATAACGCAGCACAGCCCGGCGGCGTGGTACAGCGGCGCAGGGGTCAGCATGACCTCCTCGCCAATGCGGCTGAGGCCGTCGCAGCTTATCACCCGCGCGTAGACGTCCATCATGCCCTGGCTGCGGACGATGCCCTTCGAGACGCCGGTGGTGCCGCTGGTGAAGAGGATAACGCAGTCCTCGCTGCCGTCGAGCGGCGCCTGCTCGGGCGCCTCCGGCCCGGCGCCCACCAGCTCGCCGAAGCTCCTGTGGCCCGGCAGCGGCTCGCCGCCGGCGCATATGCAGCAGCGGAGGCGGCTGTCGCGCGCGGCGATGTACGCGGCCTTGTCGGCGTAATCCGCCTGGTATATGAGCACGGACGCGCCGGACAGCTCCATCATGCGCAGCAGCTCCTCGGGCAGGAGCCTGGAGTGCAGCAGCGCCGCGGCCGCGCCGAGCTTCTGGCAGGCGTACCAGGCTATGAGCCATTCGGCGTTGTCCTTCATGAGGAAGGCCACGCGGCTGCCGCGCTGCACGCCTAGGCCGGCCAGCGCGCCGGCGAAGCGCCGGCTGGCGTCGTCCAGCTCGCCGTAGCTCAGCGTGCGGCCGGAGCTTATGACTGCGGCGCGCTGCGGGAAGCGGCGCGCGTTTTCTACTAAAATCTCACCTAGAAAAGGCATTATCTTCCTCCGTTGCTATAGCCGGACGTGGTATATAGAGGACTGTGCGCGGAAGTGTCCGCGCGCGCGGCCAATTGCCAAACAACTGACAAATGCTTACTTCTGAAAAGAGAGTCCAGATGTGCCGGACTCTCTTTTCCCTCGTGAGGCCTGCCGGACTCAGTCGGCAAACTCGTCGCGCAGCTTGTCGAGGACCTCGTTGCAGCCGCCGCAGATTTCCTCGAAGATTTCGGGGATGGTCTTTATGTCGTGTATCTGGCCGGCGCAGAGGCCCATGGGGAAGAGGCAGGCGCCGGTGTCGCCGTCGATGTAGTGGACGCGCTGGATCTTGCCGCTGATACGGGTGAGCAGGACGTCGATGAGCTGCTTGCCGCCGTGGTCGGCCTCGGGGTCCCAGCTGGTCTCGGTGGCGAGGGTCCACTGGGCGGTGTCGCTGCCTTTCCAGACGCGGTTGGCGTTGCGGACGGAGCGCTGGACTATCATGGTGTCCGTCTCCTTGGAGTCGAGGATGAGCTGCTTCCAGTTTTCGTGGATCTCACACTCCTTGGTGGCGACGAAGCGGGTACCCATGACCACGCCGTCGGCGCCCAGGGCCATGGCTGCGGTGAAGGTGCGCTTGTCGCAGATGCCGCCGCCGGCTACGACGGGGATGCTGAGCGTGTCCTTGGCCACGGGGATGAGGGCCATGG
The DNA here is from genome assembly GCA_944385835.1 of uncultured Oscillospiraceae bacterium. GTDB lineage: Bacteria > Bacillota > Clostridia > Oscillospirales > Oscillospiraceae > Scatomorpha. The sequence continues at coordinate 17,090 of CALWYT010000147.1, forward strand.
TGGAGACGTCGTCCATGCCGGGGTGGCCGGCGCACTCAAAGCCGACAATGGTGACGGCGTCGGCGCCGGCGCGCTGGGCGCTCATGGCGTGACGGACGCTGGGGCATTTGTGGATGATCTTGATGCGGTCGTGCTCGTTGTCGCGGCCGTCGGCCTTCTCCCACTCGCGCAGCATCTGGATGTACTCGGCGGGGCTGCGGCCGGAGGTCTCGATGACGGGGACGCGGGCCTCGTAGGCGGCCTCGAAGAACATGACGGTGCAGTCGGAGTAGTCCTTGTGGGGCAGCATGGAGATATTCACGCCGAAGGGCTTGCCCTCGGCGAGGGACTTCGCCTTCTCAAACTCCTCGAGCAGGCCGGGCTTGTTATCCATAAACCTGGTGGCGCTTATGATGCCGAGGCCGCCGGCGCGGGAGACCGCCGCGGCGAGTTCGGCGCTCGCCAGCCACTGCATACCGCTCTGCAGTATGGGGTACTTGATTCCGAACAATTCGGTTATTCTGGTTTTCATTTAGCCGCTCCCTTTCTCTTGTGCAGGTTTGTAAAGAAAAATGACTCAGCATGTCGAAAAAATGTCATACATGCTACGTTAAAAATATCATACCTGTTTGCTTTCGGCAAATACGTAAATGTTTATACCATCCATAGGAGATTGGCAATACCTGAACTTTTCCGTCAAATTTGATAAGCGCGCCGCCC
>CALWYT010000148.1 GCA_944385835.1 uncultured Oscillospiraceae bacterium
TAGTATTATGGCTGCTGTTATTGCGGTGATTCTTCTCATAGTAAAAAGAAAAGGGGCGAAATTTTGCCCCCAAAAGGATAAAGTTTTCGTCCACCTATTTCAAATGGCGGCGAGCGAAATCCCCCTGACGGTACAGAAAGATCAGGAAGGGGGTTCGGGGGGAACCCTGTCAAGAGGTTCCCCCCGCGCACGTCAGCAGCTCGCGCCGCCGGTGGTGTGCTTGGGTTCGGCCAGGATCTGCTCCTTGCGCGCGAGCACCTCGTCGCCGAGGAGCATCCCGATGAACTTGTCCACGCCGACGCGGTCAACGGTGCGGCCAAAGCGCTCGCCGGTCACGCCCTGCTCGCGGAAGAGCAGTATGGCCTTCTCGATGAGATCGTGGACTTCTTTCTCGCTGAACACGCCGGGGACGCGGGTGCCGAGGCGCTGGGTCTTGCCCCAGATGCCGCCGATGTACACGGCGAAGCCGCGCTCGGCCTCGCGCACCGCGCCGAAGTGGCAGGCGGGGATGCACTTGCCGCAGTTTGTACACCTGTCCCAGTCGATTACGAGCCTGCCGTCGGCGCCCCTGGAGCAGGCCTTGACGGGACACTTCTCGACGCAGGCGCACCTGCCGCAGGCCCTGCACTCGTCGGCGTGCAGCTCAGGCACGCTCTGCCCGTACACGCCGAAGTCGTGCAGCGCGGGCTTGACGCAGTTATTGGGGCAGCCGCCGACGGCTATCTTGAACTTGTGCGGCAGCTTCACGCTGTGCCAGCCGAGGTAGAACTCCCGGAACAGCTCGTCGGCGAAGGCCTGAGTGTCCTCCAGGCCGTGGACGCAGACCGTACCCTTGCAGGCGACCACGGGGCGCACCACGCTGCCGGTGCCGCCGGTGACAAGGCCGCAGGCCTCCACCGCCGCGACAAGCGGCTCTATGTTCTCATAGCTCACGCCCTGGATCTCCACCGTCATGCGCACGGTCAGCGCGACGCGGCCGTCGCCGTACCTCTCCGCGGCGTCCGTGAGCGCGCGCAGCTGCGCCGCGGTGAACACGCCGTTGCTGGCGACGACGCGGGCCACGAAGTGCTCGCCGTCGTTCGTCATGATTATTCCCCGGCCCTTTAACGCCTTCTTCTCTTCTTCGCTGATTTTAAGCATAATTTTCCTTTCTGCGCCAACGGCGCCGCGCAATTGCAGTCGTCTGACCCAATTGTACCGCTTTTGCGCCCTGCGCGCAAGTGCGAAAGCGCTTCGCGCCCCGCCCTGCCGGAAAGTATTTTGCCCTCCCTGAAACTTTAGCCGCCGTCCACGCGACCTTATTGGTGAAAGCGGCCGCTGAAAGGGGTGACGCCAATGGACGAAAGCCGCGCGCTGGAGGCGCTGCGCGCAGGCGACGAGGAAGCTCTGGTCTGGTTCATAGGGCGCTACACGGCTTATGTGAGCACTATCGTCAAGAACATGCTGCTTCCGCGCCTTTCGGAGGCGGACGCCGAGGAGATAGTCTGCGACGTTTTCCTCGCCCTCTGGCGGAGTTCGGCGAAGATACGCGCCGGCTCCGCGCGCGCCTGGCTGGGCGGCACGGCCCGGAACATGGCCCGCTCCGCCCTGCGCGCCGCTAGGGCCGAGCTGCCGCTGGAGGACGATGTGCTCACGCTGCCCGGCCCCGGCCTTGACGAGGCGCTGACCGAACGCGAGCTTCTGGAGCGCACGCGCCGCGCCGTCGAGGCCATGCAGGAGCCCGACCGCGAAATCTTCCTGCGCCACTACTACTATTGCCAGTGCGTGGCGGACATCGCCCTCGCGCTGGACATGAACGCAAACACCGTCAAGACCCGCCTGCGCCGCGGCCGCGAGAGGCTGCGGCGGGAACTCACGAAGGGAGACGAGTAAGATGGAGCTTAAAATATCTGACCTGCTCCCCGCCGCCGGGATAGAGTCCCTGCCCAATCCAATGGGTACGGACGCGCGGCTCGTGCGCGAGGCGGTCATGCGCAAGCTAAAGGAGGAAAATATGACAAATACAGCTAAACGCCATCGCCGTATAGTCCGCGTGCTGCTCATTGCCGCCGCGCTCGCCGCGATGCTGACCGTGGCGGGCCTGGCCGCCGCGCAGGGCTTCGGCGAGCTGAGCCGCGAAAAGGAAACCGCCGCCCCCTTTGCCGGGCGCGACGTGGTGAGCGTGCTGCCGGTGGACTCCGCGCAGTACAAGGCATATCAGGAATTCAAGGACTTCGCCGAAGAAGTCCGCTCCGGCCAGCCCACCGGCGCCCTGACGCCGGAGGAATTCGCAGAAGTCATGGCTGCCGAGGCGCGGATAGGCGCGAAATACCTCGAGCTTGCCGGCGAATACGGCCTCACACCCGCGACCGAGACGTATGAGTTCCGCTCGCTCGCGCAGCTGCACGCCGCACTCGGCGCGGAGATACTGCCCGCCGACGACGAGCGCGCCACGGTCCGCTACGGACGCCTTGACAACGCGGGTGCGATAGAATACCGCGGCGGTTTTACACTCTCGGACGGCAGCGTGGCGGACTACGTCTTTAACTACGTCCCCAGTGGCGCGATGTCCACCGCCGAAGCCTGCGTCTATCTCGACGAGGTGGAGGAGTGGGAGTATGCCGGCACCGGCGGCCTCGAGCTGCTGCTCGGCATCGGGCCGGAAAGGAGCCTGGTCTACGCCGAGCTTGAGGACGGCTGGGCGCTCGCCGCCATACGCGCGGGCGCGGCCGGGGCGGACGGCGAAGCCTCCCTCTCAGAGTCAGGCGGCAGCCGCGGCGCAATAGACTGCGCGGAGCTGGAGCGCTTCGCCGGCAGCTTAAATCTCGCGGCGCTCGGCTGAAAAACGAAAAAACTGCCTCCCTCGTGCGAGGGAGGCAGTTTTTGTTTGGGTTTGCGGATATTACTCGGAGTACATATCCTTCAGCTTGAGCAGGTGCTCGTAGCGGGCCTTGGCGTTGGCCTCGTTGCGCTCGAAGAGGGTCTCGGCGCGGTCGGGGAACTCGCGGGTCAGGCGGCTGTAGCGGGCCTCGTTCATGAGGAACGCACGGTAGCCTTCCTTCGGCTCCTTGCTGTCGAGGGTGAAGGGCTGCTCCGCCGCCGGGTTGTAGCGGAAGAGGTTCCAGTAGCCGCAGTCGACGGCCTTCTTCATCTCGGCCTGGCAGTTGGTCATGCCGCCCTTGATGGAGTGCATCTCGCAGGGGGCGTAGCCTATGATCAGGCTCGGGCCGTGGTAGGCCTCGGCCTCGGTGATGGCCTTGAGGGTCTGGGCCGGGTTGGCGCCCATGGCGACCTGGGCGACGTAGACGTAGCCGTAGGTCATGGCCAGCTCGGCGAGGGCCTTGCTCTTTATCTCCTTGCCGGCCGCGGCGAACTGCGCCACCTGGCCGATGTTGGAGGCCTTGGAGGCCTGGCCGCCGGTGTTGGAGTAGACCTCGGTGTCGAAGACGAAGACGTTCACATCCTCGCCGGAGGCGAGCACGTGGTCGAGGCCGCCGTAGCCGATG
>CALWYT010000149.1 GCA_944385835.1 uncultured Oscillospiraceae bacterium
GTGGTGGTCCGCGAGAATACGGAGGACCTCTACGCCGGCATAGAGCACATGATAGGCTCGGACGCCGCCGAAAGCGTCAAGCTGATTACCCGCGCCGGCAGCGAGCGCATAGCGCGCTACGCCTTTGACTATGCGGTCAAAAACGGCAGGCACAAGGTCACCTGCGTGCATAAGGCGAACATTATGAAGTGTACCGACGGCCTGTTCCTTGAAGTGTGCCGGGGCGTGGCGGCGGAGTACCCCGAGATAGAGTTCGAGGACAAAATAGTGGACGCCTGCTGTATGCAGCTGGTGCAGCGGCCAGAGGCCTTCGACGTGCTGGTGCTGCCGAACCTCTACGGCGACATCGTCAGCGACCTCTGCGCCGGCCTTGTCGGCGGGCTGGGCCTCGCGCCCAGCGCGAATATAGGGCGGGACGCCGCGATATTCGAGGCCGTCCACGGCAGCGCGCCGAAGCACGCGGGGAAAAACGACGCCAACCCAACGGCGCTGATACTCTCCGCCGTGATGATGCTGCGGCACCTGGGCGAGGCCGCCGCCGCGGACAGGATAGAGCGCGCGGTGCTCTCCCTGCTCAGCGGCGGGACCCGGCTTACCCGCGACCTCGGCGGCAGCTTAGGCACAGCGGAATTTGCCGACGCGGTCATCGCCAAAATGTGCGAATAACCCCCTTGCAAGCCCGGGAAAAGTGTGCTATACTAACCGGGCAAACGCGGGTGTAGTTCAATGGCAGAACGTCAGCTTCCCAAGCTGAACACGAGGGTTCGATTCCCTTCACCCGCTCCAGCGTCGGAACAAACTGCGCTCCATTTCGTCCCCCGGCAAAGCCGGGGGACATTCATTTCGCTCCGTTTGTTCTTCCTTTCAAATACGAAGCTCGAGGCTTCGGATTTGTTTTTTGGCGCAAAACTGTGTTCGCCATCAGCTTGCCTGCAGGGACGGCGCGGTTCAACCCCGTCCGCGGCGGGCTGGAAGCCGCGGCGCAGCGCCGAGGATTAGCTTGTTCTAATTATCGCGCTTTCGGCTCTTGCGTTCGGCTGCAAGCGGGTATATAATGCGGGCAATGCACGGCGCGCACGCGCCGCAGCCGGAGGCGACGACCATGTTTCTCACAACAAGAGGGCTAATACTTCGCGAGGCCAAATACAAGGAATCAGATAAGATACTCACCATACTGACGGAGACGAACGGGAAGCTGACGGCCAAGGCCAGGGGCGTTTCCCGCACGCGCAGCAAGATCGCCGCGGCGACGCAGCTGCTGAGCTTTTCCGACCTGACGCTGTTCGGCAGCCGGGGCTACTGGACGATAAACGAGGCCGCGACGGTGGAGCAGTTCCGCCCGCTGCGCACCGACATCAACCTGCTGGCCCTGGGCAGTTATATAGCCGAGCTGACGGAGGCGGTGTCCAACGAGGGAGTGCCGGAGCCGGACATATTGCAGCTGGCCCTGGGCGCGCTGTACGCGCTCTCCAGCAGGCTCTGCCTGCCCAAGCAGGTCAAGGCGGCCTTTGAGCTTCGCCTCATGTGCCTGGCCGGGTACAGGCCCGAGCTGGGCTGCTGCGCCGGCTGCGGCCGCGAGGAGCTGCCCGCCGGGGCGAGGCTCTTCCCCGAGCACGGCGAGATATACTGCCACGAATGCCGCGCCGTCGGCGGCCTGGCCCTGGGGCAGGACACGCTGCGCGCCATGCGCTATATTGCCGGCGCGGAGGCCAGGCGGGTGTTCGCCTTCAGGCTCCAGGAGCCGCAGCTGAGCGAGCTGGCGTCTGTGTGCGAGGCCTATACGCTCTACCAGCTTGACCGCGCCTTCGGCAGCCTGGATTACTACAAAAAACTGAGGACGGATTGACATGAGCCAATATTCACGCAGCGCCGCGACTCTGGAACTGCCGGCCGTGCTGGAGATGCTGGCCCGCGAGGCCGTGAGCGCCGAGGCGAAGGCCGCAGCCCGCGCCCTGTTCCCGGCGTCTGAGCCGGGGGAGGTCCGCCGCCGCCTGGCGGAGACCAGCGCGGCGCGCGCCATGATGGTGACGCGCGGCAGCCCGAGCTTTTCCGGCGTCAAGGACGTGCGCGCCAGCCTGCAGCGCGCGGATATGGGCGGCACGCTGAACACGCGCGAGCTGCTGGACATAGCCGCCGTGCTCGCCGCGGCCCGCGCGGCTAAGAGCTACGCCGCCGGAGACGGCAAGGGGGAGAGGACCGCCATCGACTACCTCTTCCAGTCCATACAGACCAACCGCTTCCTGGAGGACAAGATAACCGGCTCCATCGCCGGCGAGGAGGAGATAGCCGACTCGGCGAGCGCGGAGCTGGCCGACATACGCAGGCTTATCCGCGCGGCCAGCGCGCGCGTGCGTGAGGCGCTGCAAAAGATAATATCCTCGCCCAGCTATGCGAAGGCCCTGCAGGACCCGATAATCACCACCCGCTCGGACCGCTACGTCGTGCCGGTTAAGGCGGAGTTCAAAAACGCCGTCCCGGGCCTGGTCCACGACGTCTCCGGCTCCGGCGCGACGCTGTTCATTGAGCCTATGGCGGCCGTCAAGGCGAATAATGAGCTGCGGGAGCTGCGCGCCCGCGAGAAGGAGGAGATAGAGCGCATCCTCGCCGAGCTGTCGGCCGACTGCGCTGAGCACGCCGGCGGGATAAGCCTGGATTTCGACCTGCTTGTGAAGCTCGACCTCATCTTTGCCAAGGCCAGGCTGAGCTACGCCCTCGACGCGGCGGAGCCGGAGATCTCCGAGCGGGAGATACGCCTGCACCGGGCGCGGCACCCGCTGCTGGAGCGCGAGAGCGCCGTACCCATAGACCTTGAGCTGGGCGCGGGTTACGACACGCTGGTGATAACCGGGCCGAATACGGGCGGCAAGACCGTCACGCTAAAGACCATAGGCCTGATGTGCGTCATGGCTGCCTGCGGGCTGCACATCCCCGCCGCGGCCGACAGCGCGGTGCCGGTGTTCACATCGGTGCTCGCCGACATCGGCGACGAGCAGAGCATAGAGCAGAACCTTTCCACCTTTTCCGCGCACATGACGAACATCGTCCGCATATTGGATGAGTGCGGGGATAATACGCTGGTGCTCTTCGACGAGCTGGGCGCGGGTACGGATCCGACCGAGGGCGCGGCCCTCGCCGTGAGCATAATAGAGTACGCCCGGGCGCGCGGCGCGATGATCGCCGCCACCACGCATTACGCCGAGCTGAAGGTCTACGCCACCAACGCCCGCGGCGTCATGAACGCGAGCTGCGAGTTCGACGTCGCCACGCTCAAGCCCACGTACCGCCTGCTGGTGGGCATACCCGGCAAGTCCAACGCCTTTGCCATAAGCGAGCGGCTGGGCGTGCCGGCGGAGATAATCGCCGACGCCAGGGGCCGGGTGGGTACGGAAAGCGCCAGCTTCGAGGCCACCATCGAGAAGCTGGAGGAGGTGCGCCAGAGCCTGGAACGCGAGCGGGACGAGACGGAGCGCAAGCTGCGCGAGGCCGAGGCCAACCGCAAGGAGAGCGCCAGGCTGCGCGTGGAGCTGGAGCTGCGCCTGGACAAGGCGGAGGTCAAGGCCAGGCGCGACGCCGAGCGGATCATCGCCAACGCGCGGGCCACGGCGGAGGCCGCCTTCGAGGAGATAGACCGTATGCGCTCCCAGGCCAACGCCGAGGCCGACCACGCCGCCGCCAACGCCGCGCGCGCCGAGCTGCGCCGCAGGCTGAACGAGGCCGAGGAGAGCTACGCCGAGCGCCCCGCCATGCCGCAGGAGAAGCCGGGGCCGTCGCGCCCGGCCGCCGTGGGCGACGCCGTGGAGCTGCTGGGCATGGGCGTCACCGCCGAGGTGACGGAGATAAAGCGCGACGGCACGCTTTTGCTGCGCGCCGGGGCCATGAACCTGAGCGCGCGCCAGGACGAGGTGCGCGTGGTGGAAAAGCCGAAGAAGAAGGGCAAGACCGCGCACTCTCCCGGCGGCGCCGCGCTGCGCGCAAGCGTCCCGGCCGAGCTTGACCTGCGCGGCTACGACACGCTGGAGGCGATCCCGGTCTTGGAGCGCTACATCGACAGCGCCGTCATGGGCAAGCTCCAGACCGTCACCATCATCCACGGCAAGGGGACGGGCGCGCTGCGCGCCGCCGTCCAGCAGGCGCTCAAGCGCAACAAAGCGGTCAAGAGCTTCCGACTGGGCCGTTACGGCGAGGGAGAAACTGGCGTAACCGTGGTTGAACTGAGATAAATTTTTGGCGCAGTCAGGCGCACATATTGTGTAAAAAGTCAAATCGAGGCTCTACCCGTTGACGTTTACCCCCAAATTTGATAAAGTGATTGTGCTGAAAGCCTGAAACCGCAGGCTTGGGGTTGTGGAAGGAGTGTCTTTTGTGATTTCCAAAGAGGTTACAATAAACAATCAGGTCGGCCTTCACGCCAGGCCCGCCACGTTCTTTATCCAGAAGGCCAACGAGTTCAAGAGCAGCATCTGGATTGAGAAGGACGACAGGCGCGTGAACGCCAAGAGCCTCCTGGGCGTGCTCTCCCTGGGCATAGTCAAGGGGACCGCCGTGAACATCGTGGCCGACGGCGTTGACGAGAACGAGGCGATTGCCACGCTGTCCGCGCTTATCGACTCCGATTTCTCCGAGTAATCCGCGCGAAAGTAAACGCCGGGGCGTACTGGTTACGCCCCGGCTTTGCTTATTGCAGCATCCCGCACGAAAGGGGGCCGCGCCGTGAAAATTGACGAGCTGCGCGCCAAGGCCAACCGCCTGCCGCTCCTGCCGGGCGTCTATATCATGAAGGACGCGCGGGGCGAGGTCATATACGTCGGCAAGGCCAAGGCGCTCAAGAACCGCGTGACCAGCTACTTCCGGGGCGACCACCTGCCGAAGGTAGCGGCGATGGTTGCAAAGGTGGACGACTTCGACGTCATAGTGGTCAAGAGCGAGTTCGAGGCCCTGGTGCTGGAGAACTCGCTGATAAAGCGCCACAAGCCGCACTATAACATCCTGCTAAAGGACGACAAGGGCTATCCCTTCATCCGCCTGGACGTCAGGAGCGAGTACCCGCGCTTCACGCTGGCGAACCGCACGGCTAGGGACGGGGCGAAGTACTTCGGCCCCTTCGGCGGCCGCGGCCAGACCAAGGGCATAATAGACACGGTGTGCAAGGCGCTCAAGCTGCCGACCTGCTCGCGGCGCTTCCCGCGCGACATAGGCAGGGCGAGGCCCTGCCTGAACTACCACATGGGCGAGTGCGCCGGCTGGTGCCGCGAGGGCGGCCCGGGTCCGGAGGCCTACCGGGAGGCGGTAGGCCAGGCCGAGCTGGTGCTCTCCGGCCGGACAAAGGAGCTGACCGCCGGGCTGAGCGAGCGGATGGAGCTTGCGGCGGAGGAGCTGAAGTTCGAGCTTGCGGCGGAGCTGCGCGACCGAATCCGCGCCCTGGAGGGCCTGGCCAACCGCCAGCGCGTGCTCGCCGCCGTCTACGCGGACACGGACGCCGTGGGCTTTTGCCGCGGCGCGAGGAGCTGCCTCGCGGTGCTGCACTATGTGGACGGCAGCCTGGCCGACAAGGACTTCGAGCTGATGGAGGAGCCGCTGGAGGCCGACGGCGAGGCCGTGTCGGCCCTGCTCAGGCAGTATTACGCCGCGCGCGGCGCCTGGCCGAAGTTCGTCCTCGTCCCCGACTGCATGGAGCAGGAGGACCTCGACGCCCTGGGCGAGCTGTTCACGGAGGAGAGCGGACGGCGCGTACGCGTAGAGGTCCCGCAGCGCGGCGACCGCCGCCGTCTGCTGGAGACGGCCCAGGCCAACGCCCGGGAGGAGAGCGAGCGCGCCGCCACGGCGCAGCAGAAACAGCTCAAGACGCTGGAGTGGCTGCAGAAGGCCCTCGGCCTCGCCGCCGCGCCGGAGCGCATAGAGGCCTTCGACATCTCCAACCTGGGCGGCGAGGGTATAGTCGCCGCCATGACCGTGTTCGTGCGCTGCCGCCCGCTCAAGCGCGACTACCGCAAGTTCCGAATACGCGGGCTGGACGCGCCCGACGACTACGAGAGTATGCGCCAGGCCGTGGGCCGCCGCTTTGAGCGCGCCGCGGCCGGCGACGCCAAGTTCTCGGAGCTGCCCGGGCTGCTGCTGATAGACGGCGGCGCGGCCCACGCCTCGGCGGCCGAGGGCGTGCTGCGCTCGCTGGGCCTGGGCATACCCGTGTTCGGCATGGTCAAGGACGACAGGCACCGCACGCGCGCGCTGGAGACGCCGGAGGGTCGGGAGATCGGCATATCCTCCAACCCCGCCGTGTTCGCGCTGATAGGCGCCATCCAGGAGGAGACCCACCGCTTCGCCATAGAGTACCAGCGTTCGCTGCGCTCGGCAAAGCTGCGCTCGGGCCTCGACGGCATACCCGGCATAGGGGAGAAGCGCCGGAACGAGCTGCTGCGCGCCTTCGGCAGCGTGCGGGCCATAAAGGCCGCCGACTACGAACAGCTCTGCGCCGCCGTGCCGAAGAACGCGGCCCGCGCGGTGTACGACCACTTCCACAAGGAGGACGAAAAATGCGAGTGATAACCGGCGCCGCCCGCGGCAGGAAGCTGCTGGAGCCTTCGGGCATGGAGGTGCGGCCCACGACCGATATGGTCAAGGAGGCCATGTTCAATATCGTCCAGTTCGACATAGAGGGCCGGCGCGTGCTGGACCTCTTCGCCGGGACGGGCCAGCTGGGCATAGAGGCGCTGTCGCGCGGTGCGGCGGAGTGCGTCTTTGTGGACGAGAGCGCGAAAAGCGTCCGGCTTGTGCGCGCCAACCTGGAGCGCTGCGGCCTGTCCGCGCGCGTGGAGCAGGCCGACGCCATCGCCTGCCTGGGCCGCCTGGGCCGCTTCGACCTGGTGTTCCTGGACCCGCCGTACGACAGCGGATTGCTCGAAAAGGCCCTGGAAGTCATACAAAATGTTGACATACTCAACGATGGTGGTATAATTGTCTGCGAAAGCAGGCGGGAAAAGTCCCTGCCGGAGCCGCAGCCGCCTTACCGATGCAGCCTTGCGCGCCGCTACGGCAAGGTCTGCCTTACAGTCTACAAGAAGGATACCGTAACGACATGAGCCTTGCTATCTGCCCGGGCAGCTTCGACCCCATAACCCTGGGCCACCTGAACATTATCCGCCGCACCAGCCGCATCTTCGACCGCGTGGTGGTGCTGGCCATGGCCAACGCCAGCAAAAGCCGGCCGATGTTCTCCATCAGCGAACGGGTCGAGATGATACGCCGCGTCACGGCCTGCTACGGCAACGTGGAGGTCTCCACCTTCGACGGGCTGCTGGCGGAGTACGCCAAGCAGTATGACGACGCCGTCATCGTCAAGGGCCTGCGCGCCAGCACCGACTTTGAAAACGAGTTCCAGATGGCGCAGATAAATAAGATGATCAACCCCGCGCTGGAGACCATGTTCCTGACCTCGAGCGAGAAGTACACCTTCCTCAGCTCGTCTATGGTGAGAGAGCTGGCGGGCTATGGGGCGGATCTCTCCGAATTCGTACCGAGGGAGATTATAGACGAGGTCCTTGCGAGGGCTCAGGGAGGTAAGTGCAATGGATAACGAGGTCATGGAGCTTATCGACAGCCTGTATTCCATGGTCAGCGAGGCCTGGGGCGTACCCCTGGGCAACGACAAGTGCATTGTCGAGAGGGACAAGGCCCTTGATATGATCGGGAGGATAAAGGAACGCATCCCCGACGAGATGGCCGAGGCCAAGCGTCTTGTCTCGGCGCGCGACGAGTTCATAGGCAACGCCAAGCGCGAGGCCGAGAGCATACGCCGCGCCGCGGAGGAGAAGGCCCGTATGCTTATCGACGAGCAGGAGATCGTCCGCGCCGCGCGCGAAAAGGCCGACGAGATAGAGCGCCGCACCGAGGCCAAGACCGAGGCCCTGACCCGCGCCGCCATGGAGTTTATCGACGACGCGCTGCGCCGCGCAGAGCAGAGCGCTTCCGCCGCCCTCGGCGAGCTGCGCGCGTCCCGCGCCCAGTTCCGCGGCAACAGCACGGTGAGCGGCAGCCTGAACAGCCGCCAGGCCGCCGAAGAGGAGGAAGCCCCGAACTGAGCGCCCCTCCGCCGCGGTTCGCCTGAGCGCCCCCGCAGCTGACAGCCTGAACGCACATCCGCAGCGGCGCGCACGGACGGCCGCGGCCTCCTGCGCCGGGACTTTCGCACGGCAAAAATTTCTGCGCGCCGCGAGTGTCTTTCCACAAACTCAATATCTTGACGTTACGGCGCCCACTGTCCGCGGTGGGCGCCTTATTTTGTGCTCGGAGGCCGAAATGTACGCGCTGAGCGGACAAAACGCCGGAATTGTGCGAAAATTTAAAGAAAAAACCGCTTGCATTTTCTGCGCCTACTAAATATAATAGAGACACCTCGGTGGGGCAAAGTGGTGGAAAGTGTTGAATTCTTCCGGGCGAAGCGCGCGGAAGGGCCTCTTTGCTAAATTATGTAAGGAGGCGGCGAGATGACAGGCGAATTTCAGCACACCCTGGACGCGAAGGGCCGCCTTTTCATACCCGCCAAGCTGCGCGACGAGCTGGGAGACACCTTTTACCTCACCGTGTCCGACGAGCGCTGCCTCTGGGCCTACAGCGCGGAGAGCTGGCAGAGCTTTGTGGACCGCGTCCGCTCCATGCCCTACGTGGACCGCAAGAAGATGCGCCCGCTGTTCGCCTGCGCGGCCAAGTGCGAGCTGGACGCCCAGGGGAGGGCGCTGCTGCCGCAGGGGCTGCGCGATTTCGCGCGGCTGACCAAGAACGTCACCGTCGTAGGCTGCGACGACCACGCCGAGCTGTGGGACAGCGAGGCCTGGAAGCCCGTCCGTATGGAGGAGACGACGCCCGAGTACATCGCGGCTATCATGAAGGAGCTTAATTTCTGATGAACGGACATATCCCGGTGCTCCTTGAAGAGTGCATAAAGTATCTGAATATCCGGCCCGACGGCGTCTATGTTGACGGCACGCTGGGCATGGGCGGCCATTCGGAGGCCATATTGCGGCGGCTCACTACGGGCCGCCTTATCGCCGTGGACCGCGACGCGGAGGCGATACGCCGCGCCGGGGAGCGGCTTGCGCCCTGGTCGGACAAGCTGACCATCGTCCACGGCAACTTCCGCGACCTCGGCGCGATACTCGACGAGCAGGGCGTCCCTGCGGTGGACGGGATGCTCTTCGACCTGGGCGTCAGCTCGCCGCAGCTGGACGAGGCCGACCGCGGCTTTTCCTATATGACCGACGCGCCGCTGGATATGCGCATGGACGCCAGCGACAACATCGACGCCTGGTTCATCGTCAACCGCTGGCCGCGTGAGAAGATAGAGCGCATACTGCGCGACTACGGCGAGGAGCGGCACGCCGCGCGCATCGCCGCCAAAATCGCCGAGGCGCGCGGGCAGCGCGAGATACGCACTACGCTGGAGCTGGTGGAGGTAATAAAGTCCGCCATGCCGGCCGCCGCCCTGCGCGAGAAGCAGCACCCGGCGAAGCGCAGCTTCCAGGCCATACGCATTGCGGTGAACGACGAGCTGAACGCCGTACACGCCCTTATGGACGCCGCGCCCGACCGCCTGAAGCCGGGAGGGAGGCTCTGCGTTATCAGCTTCCACTCGCTGGAGGACAGGATAGTCAAAAACGCGATACACGCCAGGGAGGACGGCTGTAAATGCCCGCGCGAGGCGCCGGTATGCACCTGCGGCTTTGTGCAGACGCTCAGGAGCGTCACGCGCAAGCCGGTCACGGCCTCCGGCGAGGAGCTGGAGGCGAACCCGCGCTCGAGAAGCGCGAAGCTGCGCGTGGCGGAGCGCGTATGAAATACGCCTTCGGGACGCCGCCCGGCGCCGTCGGGCGGTATTCGGCCCGCCCGGGCGCCAAAGCCGCGCAGGTACGGCATGGCCGGGGCCGCGCGCGGCTGCTGCTCGCGCCCTTCGTCCTGCTGGCCGCGGCGGCGCTCTGCGTGGCGATGCTGCTGGCCAGGGCGGAGTGCATGGCCGTCTCCGCCGAGTGCGGGGAGCTTGCGCAGGAGCTGGCCGCGCTGGCCGACGAGAGGGCGCGCCTGACAATAGAGCTGGAGGGGCTGTACCCCATCGCCGAGGTGGAGGAGTACGCCCGAGGGGAGCTGGGCATGGTCCCAGCCGCCGGCTGAAGGGCGGGACGTCCACCAGCTTTTCGGCATTTTCGCGCCGCCGCGGTAGTAAGATTATACCGCAGCCTGTGCGCGGCGCGCGGCGAAGGCCGCCGCAGCTGCAAGTACGCGGCCTCTGGCCGTGCGAGCGGAGGCGGGATATGGCCTTTTCCACTGACAGGCGGCCGAGGGACGGCGCGCCGAACCGAATGATGCTTCGCCGCACACTGTTTTTGCTTTCGGTGTGCGGCGTCGCCGCCTTTGCGGTGCTGGCGGCCCGGCTCTACCAGCTGCAGGTGGTCAGGCATGAGGAGCTGCAGGCCGCGGCGGAGGCGCAGCAGCTGCGCGAGACGGGCGTCAGCGCCCCGAGAGGCACGATCTACGACCGCAACGGCGTCGTGCTGGCCATGAGCGCCGGGGTTGACACGGTGTATCTCAGCCCCGTGGAGATTGAGCGCGGCGGGGAGGACGCCGAGGCCATCGCCCGCGGCCTTGCGGAGATACTCGGCCTCGACTACGAGAGCGTGTACGCCAAGACGCAGCCGGACGGCTCCTGGTATGAGGTCGTGGCGCGCAGGGTGGAGCCGGAGACGGCGGCCGAGGTGCGCCGCTTCAAGGACGAGGGCGGCTACGACGGTGTCAAGATAGAGGCCGACACGCGGCGCTACTACCCGCACGGCAGCCTGGCAGCCCACGTCATAGGCTTTACCGGCCTGGACAACACCGGCCTCGCCGGGATAGAGGCCCGCTACGACGAGACGCTGTCCGGCGTGGACGGCAGCATACGCCGCGCCACCACGGCGGCGGGAGACGAGCTGCTCTTCACCAGCTGGGAGGATTACGTCGATTACCTGCCAGGCGGCGACATGGAGTTGACTATTGACGCGGTTATACAGTATTATGTAGAAAAGCACCTGGAGCAGGCCGTGGAGGACTACGGGATACGCAACGGCGCGGCCGCCATCTGCATGGAGGTTGACACGGGTGCTATACTGGCAATGGCGTCGCTTGGGAACTTCGACCTCAACGACTACCAGGCCATAAGCCCCGAGGCCATGGAGCGCATAGACGCCGAGGCGGCCACGGAGGACGAGCGCGCCGCGCTCATCGCCGCCGAGCAGCAGCGTATGTGGCGCAACAAGGCCGTGTCGGACACCTACGAACCCGGCTCCACCTTCAAGATCATCACCCTCGCCATGGCCCTCGAGGAGGGCCTGGTGGACGAGGACTCGCAGTTCTACTGCGGCGGCAGCACCACGGTGCAGGGCCGCAACACGCCCGTAAAGTGCTGGAAGGCCGGCGGCCACGGCTCGCAGACGCTGACGGAGGCGGTGCAGCACAGCTGCAACGTGGCCTTCGTCAACATAGGCAAGCTGATAGGCGAGGAGCGCTTCTACGACTATGCCGAGGCCTTCGGCTTCTTCGAGCGCAGCGGCGACACGGGCGCGCAGCTCACGGGCAAGACCGGCATAGACCTCGGCGGGGAGAGCGGCAGCATCTGGTGGAGCGAGGACGTGTTCTGCAACAGCGAGAACCTGAGCCAGCTGGCGGCAGCCAGCTTCGGCCAGACCTTCAACATCACCCCGCTGCAGCTTATCACCGCGGTCTCCGCCTGCGTGAACGGCGGCTATCTCATGCAGCCGTACCTGGCCGAGCGCGTGGGGGGAGCGCTGGGCGGGGGAACCGGGCATGAGGCCCAGCCGCTGCGCCAGGTGATAAGCTCGGAGACCAGCGCCAAGCTGCGCGCCATACTCGAGCAGGTGGTGGGCGACAGCAGCGAGGGTACCGGGCGCAACGCCGCCGTCGCCGGGTACAGGATAGGCGGCAAGACCGGCACCTCCACCAAGACCACGGAGGAGATAGCCGGGAACAAGGAATACATCGTGTCCTTTATCGGCTTCGCGCCGGCGGACGACCCGGAGATCGCGCTGCTGGTGCTGCTGGACGACCCGGCCCCGGACAGCGGCGTCTACGTCTCGGGCGGGCAGATGGCCGCGCCCGTGGTCGGGAAGATGCTCTCCGACATCCTGCCCTATCTGGGCTATGAGCCGGAGTACAGCGAGGGCGAGCTGCAAAATATCGACCGCGCCGTGCCGGACGTGGAGGGCATGTCCCCCTCCGAGGCGCAGCGCAGCCTCGCCGGGGCCGGCTTCGGCTGCCGCGTCATAGGCTCCGGCGGCGAGGTGACGGCGCAGCTGCCCTCCGCCGGCAGCGAGATAGCCGCGGGCAGCGAGGTCATTCTCTACGCGGGCGGCGAGGCCGCAGGCAGCGCCGTCGTGCCGGACCTGAGCGGCATGGGCTACGCCGAAGCGCGCGAGGCCCTCGCGGAGCTGGGGCTTTTCATAAGCTCCGGCGGAACGGGCGGCCTGGACGGCGGCCGCGTGGTGTCCGGGCAGGACGCCGCAGCGGGCAGCGCCGCAGCATCCGGCAGCGTCATAACCGTCACGCTTTGTGACAACGGCGAGGAGCTGCTGGGAATCTACTGAAGAAACGAAGGAATTCGGATGAAACTTTCTCAACTGTTGAAAGGCTTGGATATCGTGGAGCTTGCGGCGCCGCCGGAGCTTGAGATAAGCGATGTGGCCTACGATTCCCGCAAGGCGTCGCCGGGCGCGCTGTTCACCGCAATACGCGGCTTTGAGTCCGACGGACACAGGTTCATCGCCCAGGCCGCCGCGAACGGCGCGGCCTGCGTGCTCTGCGAGGAGCGGCCGGAGGCAGATATACCCTACGTCCGGGTCCCGGACAGCCGCCTGGCCCTTGCTCTGGCCTCGCGCAACTTCTTCGGCGACCCGGGCGCGGAGATGACGCTCATCGGCGTCACCGGCACAAACGGCAAGACCACGACGACCTATCTTGTAAAGCACCTGCTGGAGCAGAAGCTGGGCGCGACCGTGGGCCTGATAGGCACCAACGGCAACATGATAGGCTCTGATTTCCTGCCCACGGAGCGCACCACGCCCGAGAGCCGCGAGCTGCAGGAGCTGCTGCGCGAGATGGCCGACGCCGGCTGCACCCACGTGGTGATGGAGGTCTCCAGCCACTCGCTGGTGCTTCACCGCGTGGCGGGGCTGCGCTTTGCCGTGGGTGTGTTCACCAACCTGACGCAGGACCACCTGGATTTCCACAAGAGCATGGAGGCCTACGCCGAGGCGAAGGCGAAGCTCTTCCCGATGTGCGAACGGGCGGTGATAAACCTCGACGACGGGTGGTCCGGGTTTATGCTCGAGCGCTGCGGCTGCCCGGCCATAACCTTCTCGGAGAGTGACGGCGCGCTCACGGCGCGCTCCATAGCCCTTTCCAGCTCGGGCGTGGAGTTCACCGCCGCCTACGGCGATGAGAGCGCGCGGGTGAAGCTGGGCATACCGGGGCTGTTTTCGGTCTATAACGCCCTGGGGGTCATAGGCTGCGGCCTCTCGCTGGGCGTGTCCCTCGCTGACTGCGCCGACTCCCTCGCCAGCGGCAAAGGCGTGAAGGGCAGGGTGGAGGTGGTCCCGACCGATGGGGACTACACCGTACTCATCGACTACGCCCACACGCCGGACGCGCTGGAGAACGTTTTGAAGTCCATGCGCGCCGTGACGCGCGGCAGGCTGGTCGCGCTCTTCGGCTGCGGCGGCGACCGCGACCGCACCAAGCGGCCCATAATGGGACGCATCGCCGCCGAGAACGCCGACCTTGTGATAGTCACGTCGGATAACCCCCGCACGGAGGACCCGGAGGCGATCATCTCCGACATCCTCGCCGGCATGGAGCACACGGACACCCCGCGCGAGGTGATATGCTCGCGCCCGGAGGCCATAGAGTGGGCCATACGCAACCACAGGCCGGGCGACGTGATAGTCCTCGCCGGCAAGGGCCACGAGGACTACCAGATTGTCGGCCATGAGAAGCGCCACATGGACGAGCGCGAGATCGTCGCGGATATACTAAGGAAAAGGGTGGGAGACCGATGACCATACGGCTGATAATCGCCTTTGCCATTGGGTTTTTCGTGTCCAGCCTGGCGGGGTGCTTCCTGGTGCCGTGGCTGCGCAGGATAAAGGCCGGCCAGTCCATACGCGAGGACGGCCCGGCCTGGCACATGAACAAGGCCGGCACGCCTACGATGGGCGGGCTGATGTTCATCGCCGCCGTGCTCGCCGTCTGCATGATAGTCGGGTTCGAGCCGATGATGCGCGGCGACTACGCCCATGTGTTCTGCCTGCTCTTCGCGTCCATCTTCGGGGCGATAGGCTTCCTCGACGACTACGAAAAGCTCAAGAAAAAGCAGAACCTCGGCCTTTCGGCCAAGGCCAAGTTCCTGCTGCAGCTGGCTGCGGCGCTCGCGTTCATCTTCCTGATGCGCGAATTCGGCTACGTGACCACAAACCTCTACATACCCTTCTGGAACAGCATCGTGCCTATCCCGGAATGGCTTTACTTCGTCTTTGCCGCCTTCGTGATAGTGGGTACTGTCAACGCGGTGAACCTCACCGACGGCGTGGACGGCCTCGCCGCCGGGACCAGCATACCTGTCTGCGTGTTCTTCGCCTGCGTGACCTACATCTGGGGCGAGACCTACCTCAGCCTGGGCGTGTTCGCCTCCGGCCTCGCCGGCGGGCTGCTGGGCTTCCTCGTGTACAATTTCAACCCCGCGAAGGTGTTCATGGGCGACACCGGCTCGCTGTTCCTGGGCGGTGCGGTGGCGGCGATGGCCTTCGCCTATGATATGCCGCTCATCCTGATAACCCTGGGCCTGATGTACATCATCGAGACGCTCAGCGACATCATCCAGGTGTGCTACTTCAAGCTGAGCGGGGGCAAGCGCTTCTTCCGCATGGCGCCCTTCCACCACCATCTGGAGCTGGGCGGCTGGACCGGGCATAAGTGGAGCGAGAGGGGCCTGTTCGCGCTCTATTTCTGCGTGAGCGTCGTCTGCGCCGTGGTGTCATTCGCAGGCATATTCGGCCGCTACAGCTTCTGAAACTTTATCTGGGGGTTCTCCAATGCAATACGCCGGCACAAGGCTTGACCGGGGTGTTGTCAGAGAGAGAAAAAACACCCGCAACGGCAATATCGACCTGCCCTTCGCGGCGCTGACGCTGCTGCTTTTGACCATCGGCGTCGTCATGGTGCTCTCGGCGAGCTACGCCAGGGCCTATTACAGCGCCTCGACGGGCCATAACGCCGCGTACTACTTCCTGCGCCAGCTGGGCTTTGCGGCGGCGGGTACGGCGGCGATGTTCCTGCTGTCGCGCCTGCCCATGGGCTTCTACCGCCGCATGAGCTTCCCCGCGCTCGCGCTGAGCGTGGCGCTGCTGGCCCTGGTGCCGCTTATCGGCGTCTCGCAGGGCGACGCGAAGCGCTGGATCGACCTCGGCTTCACCACCTTCCAGCCCTCGGAGATAGCCAAGGCGGCGGTGATACTGTACTTCTCGGCGCTCATATGCGCCTTCCGCTCGGAGATGAGCACGGTACGGCGCGGGATACTGCCCTTCGCAGGGGTGCTGGCTCTGCTGGTGCTGCTGCTTGTGCTGGAGCCGCACTTTTCCGCCGCCGTAATCATAATCGCGATAGGCGCGGTGATGATGTTCCTCGGCGGGGTGCGGCTGCGCTGGTTCATCGGCGTGGGCGCGGCGGCGCTGGCGGCGCTGGGCGCGGTGATAACCTTCTTCCCTTACGCCTCAGGGCGCATCTCCACCTGGCTGGACCCCTTCGCCAACACCAGCGGCGACGGATACCAGATCGTCCAGTCGCTCTATTCGATAGGCTCCGGCGGACTTTTCGGCCTCGGCCTGGGCCAGGGCAGGCAGACCTATATGTACCTGCCGGAGGAGCACAACGACTTCATTTTCGCCGTGGTCTGCGAGGAGCTGGGCTTCACGGGCGCGATGCTTGTGCTGCTGCTCTTCGCCGCGCTGATAGTGCGCGGCTACCGCCTTGCGATGCGTATGCGCAGCCGCTACAGCTTCCTTGTCACGGCCGGCATAACCACGCTGCTGGCGATTCAGGTCATACTCAACGTCGCCGTCGTGACGAACCTCGTCCCCTGCACGGGCATATCCCTGCCCTTTTTCTCCTACGGCGGCACGGCGCTTGTCATACAGCTCGCAGAGATGGGCATAGTCCTCTCCGCCTCGCGCGAGGCGGACGGCTGGCTGCCCTGAGCGGCTGGGCGGGGCCGGCGGACAAAGATTTCAAGGAGGCGCTACCATGAAATTCCTCTTCACCTGCGGCGGGACCGCGGGACATATCAACCCGGCGCTCGCCGTGGCGGGCCGGCTGCGCGAGCTGCGGCCGGACAGCGAGTTCCTCTTCATCGGTGCCGAGGGGCGCATGGAGACCGACCTCGTCCCCCGGGCGGGCTATGAGATACGCACGGTGCGCATCACCAACATCCACCGGGGCTTTTCGATGGAGGACATAAAGCACAACCTGGCCACGCTCAAAAACGTGGTCACCTCCACCGGCGAGGCCAAGCGCATAATCCGCGAGTTCAAGCCGGACGCGGCCGCCGGGACGGGCGGCTACGTCTGCTATCCCGTGCTGCGCGCGGCGCACGAGCTGGGCGTCCCCACGGCGGTGCATGAGTCCAACGCCGTACCCGGACTTACCACCAGGATGCTCGAGGGCTGCGTGGACGCGGTCATGGTCGGCTTCGAGGAGAGCCGGGCGAACTACAAGCACCCCGAACGGGTGGCCGTCACCGGCACGCCCGTGCGCGGCGAGTTCCTGCGCGCGGACAAGCTGGCTGCGAGGCGCGCGCTGGACCTGCCGGAGGACAGGCCGCTTGTCGCCAGCGTCTGGGGCAGCCTGGGCGCTGGGCATATGAACGAGATAATGACGGACTTCATTGTCAGGGCCTGCGCCCACCCCTTCTTCGGGCTTATACACTCCACCGGCAAGGCCTGGTACAAGGGCATGACGGAGAGGCTGGAGCGGGAGAAGCCCGGCTACGCCAAGCTGGGCATGGACGTGCGCGAGTACATCTACGATATGCCGGCGGTCATGGCCGCGGCCGACCTTGTGCTCTGCCGCGCCGGGGCCAGCACCCTGGCCGAGCTGACGGCGATGGGCAAGCCCGCCGTGCTGATACCCAGCCCGAACGTCACCAACAACCACCAGGAGAAGAACGCCCGCGTCCTGGCCGAGGCCGGCGGCGCGAGGCTGCTGCTCGAGCCGGACTTCACGGCGGACAGCCTGCTGGGCCTGGTCAGCGAGCTGCTGCGCCGCCCCGAGCAGCTTGAGGATATGTCGGCCAAGATGCGCGCCATGGGCGTCACGGACGCCACGGACCGCATAGCCCGCGCCATCCTGGAGCTGGCCGAGGGCCGCGCGGCGAAATAGCAAAGCCACGCTCCCCCGCATAGTATGTCGTGAAACTGCTATTGGGGGAGTGGAAATGAGCGTTTGGCACATAGCCGGCGGGCGCAGGCTGCACGGCAGCGCGCCGGTGCAGGGGGCGAAGAACGCCGTGCTGCCCATCATGGCCGCGAGCGTGCTCGCCCCGGGCGAGACGGAGCTGACGAACGTCCCGGAGCTGCGGGACGTGGACGCCACGCTGCGCATCCTGCGCGGCCTGGGCTGCCGCGTGGAGCGCGAGGCTGACGCGGTGTACATAGATTCCTCCGCGCTGACGCGCGCGGAGATCCCGCACGGGCTGATGCGCGAGCTGCGCAGCTCGGTGATATTCCTCGGCGCGCTGCTGGCGCGTTGCGGCGAGGCGCGGCTGAGTATGCCGGGCGGCTGCGAGCTGGGGCCGAGGCCTATAGACCTGCATCTCATGGCCCTGCGCGCCCTGGGCGCGGATATAGAGGAGCGCGGCGGGGAGCTTATCTGCTCCGCGCCGGAGGGGCTGCGCGGCGCGGCGGTGGCCCTGCCGCTGCCCAGCGTGGGGGCGACCGAGAATGCCATGCTCTGCGCCTGCGCCGCCGAGGGAGAGACGGTCATCATGAACGCCGCGCGGGAGCCTGAGATCGGCGAGCTGCAGGCGTTTCTGCGCACGCTGGGCGCTGACGTCTCCGGCGCGGGCAGTGCGACGGTGCGCGTCCGCGGGCGGAGGCTGCGGCCCTTCAGGGCCGAGCACCGCATAATGCCAGACAGGATAGTGTCGGCGACGCTTCTTGCCGCCTGCGCGGCGGCGGGGGGCGAGGTGGAGCTGCTGGGCGTGCAGCCGCAGCATTTTTCCACGGTATTGCACTCGCTTTCCGGCTGCGGATGTGATATAATGACCGGGACCGGCCGGGTCCGGCTGCGCCGGGAGGGGAACCTGCTGGCCCCGCCGCCCGTCATAACCGGGCCGTATCCCGCCTTCCCGACGGACGCGCAGCCGCTTATGCTCGCCGCCTGCCTCAAGGCGAGGGGGACCAGCGTGTTTGTGGAGAACGTATTCCAGAACCGCTTCCGCTTCGCGGAGGAGCTGTGCCGGCTGGGCGCGCGCATACATACCGAGGGGCGCGTGGCCGTGGTCACGGGCGTGGATGAGCTGCACGGCGCGCCGGCCGTGGCGACGGACCTTCGCGGCGGCGCCGCGCTTATCATCGCCGCGCTTTCGGCCTCGGGCGAGACGGACATACTCGATTCCGGCCATGTCGCGCGCGGGTACGAGCGCTTCGACAGGCAGCTCGCCTCGCTGGGCGCGGACATAGAGCTGAGGGATTAGCACAGGTAGGAAGGTGACGCAGTGGCAAAGCAGACTGACCCGCTTAAAAAGAAAATATCCGCGCGCAGGGCCGCGATAGGCCCGGCGAAATTCCTGGTCGGCTGCGTCGTGCTCATCTTCATCCTGAGCATTTTCCTGCAGATAGGCTCCATCGAGGTGGCCGGGAACACGCACTATACGGCCCAGGAGATAGTCCAGGCCGCGGGCATAGAGGAGGGCGACAACCTCTTCTTCATAAACCGCTTCGCCGCGGTGAGCGGCATACTCGCCAAGCTGCCCTACGTCGAGAGCGTGTCTATAGAGACCCAGCTGCCGGGTACGGTGCTGATAGAGGTCACGGAGAGCGTCTCCCTCGCCTGGGTGGAGCTGGGCGCGCAGCGCTGGGTCCTGGACCGCAGCTGCAAGATACTGACCCAGGACACGGAGGACCTGTCCGGCGGGCTGATACACGTGACGGGCCTGACGCCCGTAAACCCGGAGGTGGGCGAGACGCTCTCGCCCGAGGGCGGGAACACGCTCGCCGTCACGACCCTCGCGGAGATGCTCGACCAGATACAGCGCCGCGGCATGATAGGGCTTGTCGGCTCCATAGACATAAGCGACCCGACGGCCCCGGTGATGGACTACAACGGGCGCTTCACCGTGCTTTTCGGCGCGGAGGACACGATAAACCGCCAGTTCGGCAAGCTGCAGTCGGCGCTCAGCCAGCTTACAAGCGCCGACAGAGGCACGCTGGACGTCTCCGGCGGCGACGGGGACGAGGTCGTGTTCACGCCGTTTTGAGCCGTCGTGACGGAAATCGCGAAAAAAAGTGTTATGGAAACAAAAAATAGTTGACCAGACATGGGAAAAGATATAATATGAGTAGAAGAAGAAATAATACAAGGGCGCGGCGGACTAACCCGCCCGGCGTCTCAAAAGATATGAGGGAGGCACCGAATATGTCTTACAAATCCGAAACCGGCCCGGAGAATGTCGTCACCCTGAAGGTTCTGGGCGTGGGCGGCGCCGGCAACAACGTGGTAAACCGCATGGTCGGGTCCGGCACCCAGGGCGTTGAGTTCATCTCCGTCAACACGGACAAGCAGGCCCTTGCGGTCTCCAACGCCGACGAGAAAATCCAGATTGGCGAAAAGCTCACTCACGGCCAGGGCGCAGGCTCCGACCCCGATATGGGCAAGAAGAGCGCCGAGGAGAGCCGCAACGACATAGCCAAGAGCCTTGAGGATGCGGACATGGTGTTTATCACCGCCGGCATGGGCGGCGGCACCGGCACGGGCGCGGCCCCGATCGTCGCGGAGATCGCCCGCGAGGCCGGCGCGCTGACCGTGGGCGTCGTGACGAAGCCCTTCAAGTTCGAGGGCAAGCGCCGCATGGAACAGGCCGAGGCCGGCATCCAGGCCCTGCTGGGCAAGGTGGACAGCCTGCTCATCATCCCCAACGACCGCCTGAAGTACGCCACCGACCAGAAGGTCACGCTGGCCAACGCCTTTGAGATAGCCGACGACGTCCTGCGCCAGGCCGTCACCAGCATTTCCGACCTCATCAAGAACACAGGCTTCATCAACCTCGACTTCGCCGACGTCACCACCATCATGAAGGACGCGGGCTTCGCGCACATGGGCGTGGGCTACGCCGTGGGCAAGGGCAAGGCGGAGGAGGCCGCGCGCATGGCCGTCTCCAGCCCGCTCATGGAGACCAGCATCAACGGCGCGCACGGCGTGCTCATCAACGTCACCGGCAGCGAGGACATGGTCCTCGACGATGTCGAGGCCGCCGCCAACCTGGTGCAGGAGGCCGCGCACCCCGACGCCAACATCATCTTCGGCGCCACCTTTGACAACTCCCTCGAGGACGAAATCCGCGTCATTGTGATCGCCACCGGCTTCGAGGACGGCCGCCCGGACGTCCCGGCGGCGGAGACGAAGAGCGGCTCCGAGGGCTTCTACTCCAGCGCTAAGCAGCGCTCCGCCGCCAAGGAGGAGCCGGCCGCCGCCCCCGTCGAGGAGGAGCCGGCCAAGCCCGCCGAGGAGGACCCCTACGACACCATCTTCAAGATTTTCAACTCCAGGTAAGAGGCAACAGCGAGGGCGCAGGCTTCGGCTTGCGCCCTTTTTTGCGCCCATTCGCGCCGCCTAAACCTGGCCGGGCGGCCTTTTGCGTTGACTATGGCAGCGCCTGGTGTTAAACTATAGCTGATAGGCGGCGCGGCCGCTAGGATATTAGGCAAAGATACTTTAGATAAAGGAGTGACGTATTATGGAACTCACCCGCGAGCAGCAGGACATACTCAACGGCTCCAAGGGCGAGGTCATGGCCAAGGTCATGAAGAGCCTGGTCATGTACGGCGAGACCTTCGGCGCGGACAAGATGGTGCCTGTGACTAGCGAGTACGGCCACACGGTGATAAGTTTCGGCATAGGCGTCATGAAACCCGTCTACGACCTTTACGACCAGCTCATCAAGGCCGGCGCGCTCAGCGGACAGAAGTTCTCCGCCGACCCCCTGCCCATGGATAAGCACGTACCCAGCAGCCTCCTGCAGGACCTGGTGTTCAAGAAGTTCATGTATTCTCAGCAGTCAAGGTACGAGAAGCAGCTGGAGAAGCTGGGCATCATCTCGCCCGACGCCTACACCTGCGCCTGCTACCTCGACGAGGTCGGCAACAAGCCCCGGAAGGGCGAGGTGCTCTCCTGGGCGGAGAGCAGCGCCGTGGTCTACGCCAACAGCGTACTGGGCGCGCGCTGCAACCGCAACAGCGGTATGCTGGAGCTTATGGGCAGCATAGTCGGCTGCGTGCCGCACTTCGGGCTGCTGACCGACGACGGCCGCAGGGCGGACTGGATAATCGAGGTCAAAACGACGAAGAAGCCCGAGGCGCAGCTGCTGGGCAGCGCCGTGGGCATGAAGGTCATGGAGCAGGTGCCGTACATAAAGGGCCTTGACAAGTGGCTGGGTACGGAGCTTACGGACGAGGTCTGCGCCTATCTGAAGGATTTCGGCGCGGCGACGGCCTCCAACGGCG
The DNA here is from genome assembly GCA_944385835.1 of uncultured Oscillospiraceae bacterium. Lineage (GTDB taxonomy): Bacteria > Bacillota > Clostridia > Oscillospirales > Oscillospiraceae > Scatomorpha. Next base: position 21,807 of record CALWYT010000149.1, read on the forward strand.
CCGTGGGCCTCTACCACATCGAGAACCTCACCCCCGAGGCGGTCGAGTCCGGCGAGGGCCTCATACGCGAAAACGCCCCGGTGTACGTCATAGACGACGCCGAGCTGGAGCGCGTCAAGGCGAACTACCCCGTGGTCTGGAAGGACCTCGACGCCCAGCCGAAGCTCTGCTTCATCGGCTGCCCGCACCTGACGCTGTCCCAGCTGAAGAGCTGGACGGGGCGCATCTGCGCCGCGCTGGACGCGAACGGCGCGAAGAAGGTCACGGTGCCGACGGTGATGACCTGCGCGCCCGCGACGCTCAAGAAGTTCCGCGAGACGCCGGAGTGCGCGCTGCTGGAGAAGGCCGGCGTAGTGCTGAGCTATATCTGTCCGCTCATGTACATGAACAACCCCCTCTCCGGCAAGATGCCGGTCATAACCTGCTCCAACAAGCTGCGGACCTACACCACCGCGCGCTACTACACCGAGGACGAACTGCTTGCCAAGATTACGGGAGGTGCGAAGTAATGGCTAAGGTATTCAAGGGCCGCGCCGTCGTCGCGGGCAGCTGCACCGCCCCGGCGCTTGTCTCGCACGGCGGCTTCAACACGCTGGCGAGCTTCCAGATGGCGATGATGTTCGGAGACAAGAAGGTGAAGTGCGGCGACCAGAACAACGCCGACCTCTACAAGAAGCCGATGAAGGGTACGGCCCTCTGCCTGCCGCAGACCATCGGCTCCACCACCGGCGGCATGGTGCTCTACACCGCCTGCGCCACGGACAACCAGCCGGCCTGTATGCTCTTCTCCAAGACGATAGACTCCCTCGCCGCATCCGGCGCCATCCTGGCCGAGGTCTGGACGGACGCGAGTATGCCCGTCGTGGACGAGCTGGGCGACGAGTTCCTGGACTACGTCAAGGACGGCATGAGCGTCACCGTCTCGCCCGACGGGACCGTGACGGTGGAATAACAGCCGAAAGGCGTCTATTATACGGACAGGGAAAGGCCCCGCCGGGCTGACCGGCGGGGCCTCGCTTTATCCGCCGTCCGGCGGGGCTATGGCTTCAAGTATCAGTTCGTCCAGGCCCTCCAGGAGCGCGCCCCAGGGGACGGAGGAGGGGAGGGGGGAGGCAGAGGCGGCGGCGCGCAGCGCCCCGGCTGCCGCAGCGGCGGCTTCGGCGCGGGCCTCCCGCTCCGCGGCGAGGCGCTCAGCCTCCGCTTCGGCCGCGGCGCGCAGAGAGCTTACGCGCCCGTCCTCCCAGGCGGCGAAGGCGTCGCATATCTCGCCCATGGCAGCCGCCGCTCCGTAGCTGCCGCGGGTGAGTATGGCCAGCAGGAACGGCTCCTCCGCGTAGACTATGCCCGCGACGGCTATGTGCAGCACGCCGTCGTAGTTCTGGTAGCCGTACTTCTGCGCGATTTCGCAGCCCAGCTCGCCGCTCTCGAGGTATTCGCCGGGCTGAGCGGCCAGCATATGCTCTATCTGTTCGGAGAAAACGCCGCTGTTCGCGCTGAGGAAATCGAGTATGTTCAGCACCATCTCCGCCGTGAAGGCGTTGTCGTAGTAGTACTCCGGCGCGACGTCCTCCGATGTGCTGCCTGTGTACTTGAGGATGTCGCGCTTATACTGCGAGTAGCCCCCGAGATAGTCGAGCATCGCCTCGGAGATGGCGTTGTGCGAGTACTCCAGGCTGTAGTAGTGGCACTGCTCGAGGCTCATGCCCGCGATGCGCTCTTCGGGGTCTATCTCCCCGAGGGCCTCCAGCTCGTAGAAGTACATATTGAGCGGCAGCTTGTACACGCTGGCGACCTTGAAGTACTCCTCCGCATTGCACAGCCATTTCTCGCTGTCGTATAGGCTCATGAAGGCGACGGCGTAATTGCCCTCCTTCACGTTGTGCGCGCTCATTATCTCCGGCACGAAGCTGTCCGGCCCGGCGGGCGAATCCTCCCCGTCCGCCAGGACGGGGAGGATGAGCATCACGAGCGCGAGCGCAAGGGCGCAGGCGCGTCTCATTTCTCCTGATACACCATGTCGGCGCAGATGTCGGCAAGGGTCTGCGCGCCGCACATGGTCATGGTGTCGACAAGCTCGGCCTTGTACTTGTCGAAGAGCAGCTTCGCGCCCTCGGCCTCGCCGCCGTAGACGGCCGGGACGAAGGGGCGGCCCACAAGCACCGCGTCCGCGCCGAGGGCGAGGGCCTTGAACACGTCCACGCCGGAGCGGATGCCGCCGTCCACCAGTATGGCGCACTTGCCGCCGACGGCGCGGGCGATCTCGGGCAGGACGTCGGCGGTGGCGCGGGTCTGGCCCAGGACGCGGCCGCCGTGGTTGGAGACTACGATGCCGTCGGCGCCGGCCTCGACGGCCTTCTCCGCGCCGCGCACGGTCATAATGCCCTTGATGATGAAGGGCATCTTGGCGTATTCGATGATTTCACGCAGCTCGGCGACGGTCTTGCTGCCGGCGTTGGGGTTCATCGCCTTGAGGAAGGGCAGGCCCGCGCCGTCGATGTCCATGGCGGCGGCGAAGATGTTGTTCTCGTTGAGGATGTCGAGCTTCTCGATCACCGCCTCGACGTTCCAGGGCTTTATCGTGGGGACGCCCACGCCGCCGACCTTGTTCATGGCGGCGACGGCGCGCTTCATGATCTCGGGGTCCACGCCGTCGCCGGTGAAGCTCATAGAGCCGTTGGCCACGGCGGTGGGGATGAGGATGTCGTTGTAGGCAAAGTCGTCGTAGGCGTCGGAGTAGTGCATCGGCAGGGCGCCGATGGGGGCGGTGAAAACCGGCAGGCCGAACTCGCGGCCGAAGAGGGTGAAGCCGGTGGAGGGGACGTCGTGGTCGCATATCGTGTCCATGTTCACGTAGACGCGCTGCCAGGCGTCGTAGTTGCGCGCCGCGCCGTTGCCCGGGTTCTTGGAGCCGGGGCCGGGCATGGCGTTGCCGCAGGCCTTGCCGTTGCAGACGGGACAGGCCTTGCAGTAGGGGCCGATGTTGCCGCGGGCTTTTTCGAGTACTTCGTTGTAGGTCATGGTTGGTTAGCCTCCTTATATGTGTATGGGGTCACGTCAAGCCTTCAAGGTCCCATTCCGGGATCATTTCGCCGCCGCTGGCGTCGGGTTCCTGGTAGTAGCCGTCCTCTATGCCCCGGTCGAGCAGGTACTCGTACAGCATCTGCGCTATGGCTGGGTCCACCGTGCGCGCCAGCTCCGGGAAGCGCGTCTCGACGCCGGGCATGGGCGTATACTGGCTCATGAGTGAGAAGAGCACGCCGCCCATGGGGAAGTGCTCCGCCACCCAGTCGATCACGCCTATGGAGTTGTCCGTCCAGCCCGGGAGTATCAGGTGCCGGATTATCACGCCGCTTTGCAGCATGTCGTCCTCCCCGAGGCGGAAGGGGCCGGCCTGGCGGAACATCTCCAGGATGGCCGCGGCGGCGGTTTCGGGGTAGTCGGGCGCGTTGGAGTACTTCGCCGCCGGGACGGGCGAGGAGTACTTGAAGTCGGGCATGTATATCCGCACCAGGCCCTCCAGCCGCCTGAGCGCCTCGACGCTCTCGTAGCCGGAGGAGTTCCACACCACGGGTATGCCCAGCTCCAGCCCGTCGAGGGCCTCGGCGATGGGGCGGATGAAGTGAGAGCCGGTGACAAGGTTGATGTTATGCACGCCCTTATCGCGCAGCCTGAGCATGACGCCGCGCAGATCCTGCACGCTCAGCTCCAGCCCCGCGCCGCCGGGCGCGGATATGGCCGCGTTCTGGCAATAGGCGCAGCCCAGGGAGCAGCCGGAGAAGAATATCGTCCCGCTCCCCCGCACGCCGGAGACGCATGGCTCCTCGCCGAAGTGCGCCGCCGCCCTCGCCGCGCGGGGCAGGGGGCCTTCGCCGCAGCGGCCGCGCCCGCCCGCTTCCCGGTCGGCGCCGCAGGCGCGGGGGCAATCGAAGCACTCGCTCACAGCCCTACCAGCTCCTTCGTGTGTTCATACGGCTTGCGTGCGAGGCCCATGGGCCGCGACCGACCGCTCGCAAAGCCGCGCATGGCCAGCTTCAGCATCTTGCGCAGCGTGTACTTGCTCTCGCCGGCGAAGCGCTCGGCGCGGTCGTAGCTCACAGTCTCGCACTCGAAGCCCAGCCGGGTTATCAGCCCGCGCAAAAAGAGGTCGTCGCCGTGGAAGAGCGCCAGGGCGTCCAGCGCCTCCGGGTCCATCAGCCGGAAATCGGCGTGGTCGTATATGAGGCTGGAGCCGAGAAGCCGCATGAGCTTGTAGTAGGCTCGCGCGGTGTTGCGCTTGAAAAAGGTGTCCGTCTGGCGGCTTACGCGCACGCCGCAGACGATGTGCGCGCCCGCCGCGTGCTTCGCGGCCATCTTCTCTATGGCGCCGACGTCGTCCTGCAGGTCCGCGTCGATGGAGACGCTGACGGCCCGCTTGTCCCTCGCGCACATAAGCCCCTCCGTCAGCGCGGTCTGATGCCCGCGGTTGCGGTCCAGGCACAGCCCGGCGAAGCGCCCGTCGCGCGCGTTGGCCTCGCATATCAGACGCCATGTGGCGTCAGTGGAGCCGTCGTTTACAAAAAGCACCCTGCTGTCCGGCGAAGCGTAGCCTCGTTCGACAAGGCCGGCGAGGCAGCCGCCAAGCCGTCTGAAGGTCTCGGGGAGGACCTCCTCCTCGTTGTAGCAGGGTACGACTATGAAGTATTTTTCCATAAAGCCCTCCGGGAGAATTGCTGACTACATTATGACACAAACTCCCGCGAGTTTCAATATCATAGCCCGGAAAAGGGCCGCTCCGGGGCCGGAAGCGGCGTCAGGGGCGTTCAAGTTGCACCTTTAACAAAAAATTTATTAAAAATCCTGATTTTACGGCAGAATTGGTATTGTAATCTGCCCTGATAGGTAGTAAAATGTGCTTGCGAAAAAATTAGCAGGAACGTCACAAACGTATGTGACAAGTCCGCGCCGCGCCGTGGCAGGCGCGGAAGTGGTCAAGGAGGCCGCCGCATGATAGACATCGTGCTTGTCGAGCCGGAGATACCCAACAACACCGGGGCCATAGCCCGCACCTGCGCCTGCACGGGCGCGAGGCTGCACCTTGTCAAGCCGCTGGGCTTCGACATCTCGGCGAGCGCGGTAAAGCGCGCGGGCCTGGACTACTGGTATCTTGTGGACTTGACGGTTTATGAGAGCCTGGACGAGTATTTCGAGCTTAACGGCGACGGAAACCTCTGGCTCACGACGACCAAGGCTCCGCGCAGCTACGCCGACTGCGACTGGAGCGGGGACGTCGCGCTTATGTTCGGAAAGGAGACCGCCGGGCTGCCGGAGTGGCTGCGGGAGAAGTACCGCGAGCGCTGCGTGCGCATCCCGATGGTTTCTGAGGCGAGGAGCCTCAACCTGTCAAACGCCGCCGCCATACTCACCTACGAGGCGCTGCGCCAGCAGGGATTTAAAGGTTTACTTGATTACGGCCAAATGAAACAGGAGGAATGAAGCATGAACTACAACAAGAAAACCGTACACGACTTCGATCCCCACGGCAAGAAGGTCCTTCTCCGCTGCGACTTCAACGTCCCGCAGAACAAGGAGACGGGCGAAATCACCAGCGACAAGCGCATAGTCGCCGCCATCCCCACCATCAAGTACCTGCTTGAGAACGGCGCCGCCGTGATCGCCTGCTCCCACCTGGGCAAGCCCAAGGGCGAGTGGAAGGAAAAGCTGAGCCTTAAGCCCGTGGCCAAGCGCCTTGCCGAGCTGCTGGGCATGGACGTCGTCATGGCCGCCGACATCATCGGCGAGGACGCCAAGGCCAAGGCCGCCGCGCTGCAGCCGGGCCAGATCA